>CANFJF010000068.1 GCA_947447355.1 Comamonadaceae bacterium | reverse complement strand
GTGCCGACGCCCCTAAAACCGGCGACTTCAGCATGGACCCTGACCGCGTCATGGATGTGTTCCGCGAAGCGAGTTGGGAGGAGGCGCTTGAATTCGCCGGCGGCAAGATGGCCGCCATACGCGACCAGCACGGCAAAAAATCACTCGCCGGCTTCGGCTCTGCCAAAGGCAGCAACGAAGAAGCCTACCTGTTCCAAAAATTGGTGCGCGTCGGCTTCGGCAGCAACAACGTTGACCATTGCACCCGCTTGTGCCACGCCTCATCTGTCGTGGCCTTGCTCGAAGGCATTGGCTCGGGCGGTGTCTCAAACCCGGTGATGGACGTGACCAAGGCTGAAGTGGTCATCATCATCGGTGCCAACCCGACGGTGAACCACCCGGTGGCCGCCACTTGGATCAAGAACGCCGTCCAAAACGGCACCAAGCTCATCATCCTTGACCCACGCCGCTCAGACTTGACTCGCATGGCGCACCGCCATCTGCAGTTCAAACCCGACACCGACGTGCCGCTGCTGAACGCCATGATGAATGTCATCGTGAGCGAAGGCTTGGTCAATGAGGCATTCATCGCCAGCCGCACCATTGGCTACGAAGAACTGCGCAAAAACGTAGCAGGCTACACCCCCGAGCTGATGGCGCCCATCTGCGGCATCGACGCTGACACCATCCGTTATGTAGCTCGCCTGTACGCCACCTCGAAGAGCTCCATGATCCTCTGGGGCATGGGTGTCTCCCAGCACGTGCACGGCACCGACAACGCACGCTGCCTGATTGCTTTGGCCCTGATGACTGGCCAGATCGGCCGTCCCGGCACTGGCCTGCACCCGCTGCGTGGCCAGAACAACGTTCAGGGCGCGTCTGACGCAGGCCTGATCCCGATGATGTTCCCTGACTACCAGCATGTCACCAACCCAGTGGTGCGCGCCAACTTCGAAAAGGCCTGGAACGTGCCTGAGGGCTCGCTAGACGCCCAACCCGGCCTGACGGTGGTCGAGGTCATGCACGCCATCAAAAAAGGCGTCATACGCGGCATGTACGTGCAAGGCGAGAACCCGGCCATGTCGGACCCCGATGCCAACCATGCCAGAGAATCACTGGCGGCCCTTGACCATCTCGTGGTGCAAGACATTTTCCTGACTGAAACCGCCTACCTGGCCGACGTCATCTTGCCGGCCAGCGCCTTCCCCGAAAAGGACGGCAGCTTCACCAACACCGACCGACTGGTGCAGATGGGCCGCAAAGCCATCAACCCGCCCGGCGATGCGCGGCAAGATTTGTGGATCATCCAGCAGATCGCCAAGCGCATGGGCTGCGACTGGCACTACAACCACGTCAGCGAAGTCTTCGACGAGATGCGCCACACCATGCCGAGCATTGGCGGCATCACCTGGGACCGTCTGGAGCGCGAACACTCTGTGACCTACCCTTGCCTGAAAGAAGGCGACCCGGGGCAGTCTGTGGTCTTCGTCGACAGCTTCCCAAGCGAGACCGGTCGAGCCCGCTTTGTCCCGGCTGACATCATCCCGGCCAATGAGCGGCCCGACACCGAGTACCCGCTGGTGCTCATCACAGGCCGTCAGCTCGAGCATTGGCACACTGGCAGCATGACCCGCCGTGCCACCGTGCTCGACGCGATAGAGCCCGATCCAGTGGCCTTGGTGCACCCGCTTGACTTGGCCGACATGGGCGGCAAGCCGGGCGACATCGTGACCATCGCGTCTCGCCGAGGTCAAGTCGCCCTGTATGCCCGAGCCGACGAAAGCTCACCACGCGGTGCGGTGTTCGTGCCCTTTTGCTATTACGAAGCGGCTATCAACAAACTGACCAATGCGGCACTCGATCCATTTGCCAAAATTCCGGAGTTCAAATACTGCGCTATTCGGGTCTCTCTGGGCGGCATTCCACCGGTACAGAACAGCTATGGCGGCGGTAAGGCATTAGAGAATTCAATCGAATTAACAAGAGCCTGAACTCGTGGTCTTGCCGCTTTACATGCGGTTCAACCGTGCTTTTTTGGTTTTCAGAGGCAAATGAGCAACAAAAAAGATCAAAAAAGTGATTTCTCCCTTCGAAAAAGCTGATTTCTCCAGTAGCATCCGCAATGCCAGTGGAGAGTAGTTATCTACATTGGTGATTTATCAACTTTCAGAAGGAAAATCAATCATGGCAACTGCAAAAAAAGCACCGGCAAAAAAAGCACCTGCTAAAAAGGCTGCACCGGCAAAAAAAGTAGCAGCGAAAAAAGCAGCTCCCGCTAAAAAAGTAGCACCTGCAAAGAAAGCTGCACCAGCGAAAAAAGTAGCCGCTAAAAAAGCTGCACCTGCTAAGAAGGTCGCTGCAAAAAAAGCAGCACCGGCTAAAAAGGTCGCCGCTAAAAAAGCGCCTGCTAAAAAACGCACTCCTAATGCTGCGTTCATGAAGCCCCTGACCCTGAGCCCAGCTCTGGCAGCCGTGGTAGGCGACAAGCCTCTGCCACGCACTGAAATTGTCAGCAAGCTCTGGGTTTACATCAAAGCCAAAGGCCTGCAGGACAAAGTCAACAAGCGCATGATCAATGCAGACGACAAGCTGAAAGCCGTTTTTGGCAAAGCCCAAGTCTCGATGTTCGAGATGGCCGGCCTGATCGGCAAGCACATCGTCAAATAATCAGCCTCGGCCGATGATCAAAAGACCGGTTCGCCGGTCTTTTTTTTGCACAAAAAAAGCCGACTCCAAATGTCGGCTTTTTCGATGGGTGCTGAACATGAAGTTCAGCAAACAGCTTAAGCGGCGAAGTTGGCTTCTGCGAATTTCCAGTTAGCCAGATTCGACAGGAAGGTTTCCACAAACTTAGGCCGCGCGTTGCGGTAGTCGATGTAGTAAGCGTGTTCCCATACGTCGACCGTCAGCAGCGCTTTGTCAGCGGTGGTCAGCGGCGTGCCGGCAGGTCCCGTGTTGACGATGTCAACAGAGCCGTCTGGCTTTTTCACCAGCCATGTCCAGCCGGAACCGAAGTTGCCGACAGCGGACTTGACGAAGGCTTCTTTAAAAGCAGCGTAAGAGCCGAACTTGGCGTTGATGGCTTCAGCCAGCGGGCCTGTTGGCTCGCCGCCACCAGCGGGCTTCATGCAGCTCCAAAAGAAGGTGTGATTCCACACTTGGGCTGCATTGTTGTAGATGCCACCAGACGACTTCTTGATGATTTCTTCCAGACTCAGGGCTTCAAACTCAGTGCCCTTTTGCAGGTTGTTGAGGTTAACGACATAGGCGTTGTGGTGCTTGCCGTGGTGGTATTCAAAAGTCTCTTGGCTGTAATGCGGAGCCAGGGCATCGATGGCGTAAGGCAATGACGGGAGTGTGTGTTCCATTGTGTTTTTCCTTGAGGGTCGTTGAAATAAAGACTTATAGATTGTAAAAACTAAATGAGCTGACGTTGTGACACCGTCAAATTAACCTCGCCATCGACCAAAGTTGCGCGCACCGGTTGGCCGACGCTGAGTTGTTTTGTGCTGATCAAGGCTTGCCCTTGAGCATCAGCCAACCAAGCATAGCCGCGTTGCAAAACAAGGTGTGGATCAAGCAGTTCAAGCCGTGTTTGAGCGCGACCTAAGCGCTGCCGGTGGCTTGCAGCAGAGGCGGTCATGGCCTTTGGCAAGTCTTTATCAAAGGCGCTAAGTTGGCTCAATTGACGCTGCAACGTAAAACGCGCGGCATGCCGTAGCCGTTGGGCCTGAAGCGCCAACGCTGCCTTTTCACGCGCGACCAAGTGCGAGGGTTGAACCACTCTGGAGGCGGCCCAGTCCAGCCGCTGGTTGCTGGACTGCAGCTGCCGATCTACGGCGTTTTGCAGGCGATCGAGTGCCAGCTCCAAAGTCCGCAGCCACACGCTCTGCGGTTGGGCGCAGAGCTCTGCAGCTGCCGTCGGTGTCGGTGCGCGCACATCGGCGCAAAAGTCGGCGATTGTGAAATCCGTCTCGTGACCAACGCCAGAGACAATTGGGATCGGCGAAGCCACGATGGCGCGGGCCAACAGTTCATCGTTAAAGGCCCAGAGATCTTCCATCGCGCCACCGCCACGCACCAGCAGCAGCACGTCAACTTCGGCGCGTCTAACGGCCTTGCTCAGCGCCTGCAGCAATTCCCCCGCGGCTTGCGTGCCTTGCACACTGGCCGGGTAAATCACCACCGAGACATGCGGTGCGCGGCGTGTCAACGTACTCACCACGTCGTGCAAAGCAGCCGCGCCCAGAGAAGTGACGATGCCAACGGCCCGAGGCATCAACGGCAAGCTGCGTTTGCGAGCGGCGTCAAACAAACCTTCGGCGTCGAGCTTGGCTTTGAGCCGCGTGAACTGCTCAAACCAATTGCCCTGCCCCGCTTCACGCAGCGACTCCACCACCAGCTGCAACTCGCCGCGCGGCTCATACACGCCCAAGCGACCACGCACCTCGACCAACTGGCCATCGCGCGGTGAGAAGTCCAGCATCGACGCCGCCCGCCGGAACATGGCGCAACGCACTTGTCCCTGCTCGTCCTTCAAGTTGAAGTAGCAATGACCGCTGGTGGCGCGTGAAAATCCGGCGATTTCGCCCTTCACGGCCACTGGGTTGAAACGTGCCTCTAAGCTGTCAGCAATCGCTCGCAGCAGCGAACCCACCGGCCAAATCCGCACGCCCGGGGGCGACCGACCCACATCCTGTGGGCGTTCAAACAAGACAGGCTCCCAGCACTTGCGCAGAGTGGTTCAGGTCGTAGATCATCGAAGAATGAAAATGCGTTGCTGGTTAAAAATTAATCGTTCTGTCTGGATTGCGCTCTGGCGTGGCTTGACAGCGTAAGCTACGGCGTTGCACACAAAGTTATCCACAGATTCTGTGGGTTCAAATGCGGAATCAGCAGGCCGCACTCTAAGCCATAATCCAATCCACTTTAGTCGTTGGAGTTCTCGCTTTGTTCACAATCATACAAGCCGCAGGTTGGCCTATTTGGCCGTTGATAGCCTGCTCAGTCTTGGCTGTGGCCTTGGTGATGGAACGCTTTGCCAGTTTGCGCGACAGCAATGTGGCACCGCCCAAGCTGACAGATGAAGCTGTCACGGTCTCGCAAACCAGCCTGCCATCAGCAGACATTGTGCTGCAGCTCGAACAAAACTCTGTCCTCGGTCGGGTCTTGGCAAGCGGATTGCGCGCACTGACACTCAATCCACGCCTCAGCGAACAAGACCTGCGCGCTACGTTTGAGGGTGCCGGCCGTGAAGCGGCCCATGAGCTCGAACGCTACTTGTCAGCGCTGGCCACCATCGCCTCGGCAGCCCCCCTGCTGGGGCTGCTCGGCACGGTGATCGGCATGATCGAGATTTTTGGCTCGCAAGGCGGAACCGCCGGCAGCGTCACGGGCGCAGGCAACCCGGCGCAACTCGCCCAAGGTATTGCCATCGCGCTGTACAACACGGCCTTCGGGTTGATCGTGGCGATTCCTGCGCTGATTTTCTGGCGCTACTTCCGGGGTCGGGTTGACGGCCATCTGTTGCGCATGGAACTTGCCGCCGAGCGCTTTTCCAGGCACCTGAACACACTGCGTCACCCGTCGTGAAGCACCCCGTAACCCAGCGCAAGACAGACGTATGAACTTTCGCCACCGATCACGAGACGAGCCTGAGATCAACCTCATTCCGTTCATTGATGTGTTGTTGGTGGTCGTGATTTTTTTGATGCTGTCGACCTCCTACAGCAAGTTCACTGAACTGCAAGTCAATCTGCCAATGGCCAACACCGAGGCAGCCCGCGACTACCCGAAAGAGATCATCGTGGCCGTTAGCAGTGATGGCCGATATTCGCTCAATAAAATTAGCATGGAAGGCAGTAGCCTGGACGTGCTGGCCACGGCCCTGCTGGCCGCCAATCCGCCTGGCAAGATCAGCCAAGACAGGGTACTGATCATCAGTGCCGACGCAAGCGCCAGCCACCAATCGGTCATCCTGGTCATGGAAGCAGCCCGTCGCGCGGGCTTGTCGCACATCACGTTTGCGACGCAAAGCGCCAGCAGCAAGCGCTGATGAGCCTGAAAACAACACTGCAAAACGCTTGGATGCGACGCGGCGCACTGGCCTGCCTGCTGTGGCCGCTAGCGCAGCTGCACGCTGGCGCTGTCGAGCTGCGGCGCTTGTTGTATCAGCAAGGTATTTTGAAATCATGGCGCGCTGACGTGCCGGTCATCGTCATTGGCAATGTGGTTGCGGGCGGCGCTGGCAAAACCCCGCTGGTGATGGCGCTTGTCAAGCATTTGCAGGCTGCGGGCCGACACCCCGGCGTGGTCTCGCGCGGCTATGGCCGACAACACAACAAGAACGACAACTGCCTTGAAGTCTTGCCTGGGCTGCCCGCCAGCCTCTGCGGTGATGAGCCGCTGCTGATCCGGCAGCGCACGGGTGCGCCCGTGTTTGTGGCTCGTCAACGGATTCACGCCGTGCGCGCCTTGCTGGAGGCACACCCGCAAACCGACCTCATCATTTGCGACGATGGACTGCAACATCACGCCCTGCGGCGCGACCTCAACATCGCGGTGTTTGACGAACGCGGCGTCGGCAATGGCTGGTTGCTGCCGGCTGGGCCATTGCGTGAAGCCTGGCCGCCAACAGACCTACCCAAGCAGCGGCCAGAGCCGCAGGCTGTGGGCCCCATTGACCTGCTGCTGCACACCGGACAAACAGCCGCCTTCGCAGGGTTTCAGTCGCGTCGGGCATTGGCCGACCTCGCCATCGCCGCTGACGGCTCACTGGTTTCGCTCGACAGCCTGAAGGGTGAAGCACTGACCGCTGTGGCCGCTATTGCCAGCCCGGAGGCTTTTTTTGCGATGCTGCGTCAACGCGGCCTCACGCTGGCCTGTACGGTGGCGCTCCCAGACCATGACAAATTCGATGACGATAGCAAAAGTGATGACTTGTGGCAATCTGGTCAACGCGTGCTGTGCACCGAAAAAGACGCTGTCAAACTCTTTGCGCGCCACCCCGACGCTGGCCAACAACTGCTGGCGGTACCACTGGTGTTCACGCCTGAACCCGGTTTCATGGAGGCCTTTGACACACAGCTGAACGCGCTGCTGCCTCCGCCTACAAAAGCCGCCTGATTCCCACTGACTTCTCAATTACCATTCACGCATGGACACCAAACTTCTTGAACTGCTGGTCTGCCCCGTGACCAAAGGCCCACTCACCTACAACCGTGACAAGCAAGAACTCATCTCGCGCAGCGCACGCTTGGCTTACCCGGTGCGTGACGGCTTGCCCGTGATGCTCGAAAACGAAGCCCGCCCCCTGACTGACGAAGAGCTCGGACTTTGATGTCCGCATGACTTTCACCGTCCTCATTCCCGCGCGGCTAGCCTCATCACGCCTGCCCAACAAACCACTCGCCGACATTCACAACGTGCCGATGGTCGTGCGCGTGGCGCAACGGGCCAGCTTGAGCCAAGCCGCCCGCGTGGTCGTCGCCGCCGACAGTCCGGCCATCGTCGCCGCCTGTGAAGCTCACGGCGTGGCCGCGCTGCTCACCCGGACTGACCACCCCAGTGGTAGCGACCGCCTGGCAGAAGCTTGCAGCCTGCTCGGTCTGAGTGCACAAGACATCGTCGTCAACGTTCAGGGCGATGAGCCACTGATCGACCCTGTCCTGATCAATGCCGTCGCCGGCTTGCTAGAAAACCGCACCGACTGCGCCATGAGCACCGCAGCCCATGCCATCGACCAACTCGCCGACTTCCTGAGCCCGCATGTGGTCAAAGTGGTGCTCGACGCCCAGAACACGGCGCTGTACTTCAGCCGCGCACCGATTCCCGTGGGCCGTGACTTTAACGGTCAAGCCTGGTGGGAAACCTCCAGCCTGCCCAAGCCCTTGCGGCACGTGGGCATTTACGGTTATCGGGTGGGCTTTTTGCAGACCTTTCCAACCTTGCCGCAAGCACCTCTGGAACAACTTGAGTCGCTCGAACAACTCCGCGCCCTGTGGCATGGCCATCGTATTGCCGTGTACGTCACCTTAAATCCACCCGGCGTTGGCGTAGACACACCTGAAGACCTTGAGCGCGTTCGTCTCCTTCTCTCACCCGATTCCTAGCTAGTTAGGCTTCTCGCTTGTAAGCTGCAGGCCATAGTCTGCATGCTATCCTTGCACCTAATTCGTGCGCGCCAAGTACAGGTGCGGCAGAGCCGCTATTCACAATAAATTGAGGACATCCATGAGACTGATATTGTTGGGCGCCCCCGGCGCTGGCAAAGGGACACAAGCCACATTCATCTGCCGCAAATACGACATTCCACAAATCTCGACAGGTGACATGCTGCGCGCTGCCGTTAAAGCCGGAACAGAATTGGGCTTGCAGGCCAAGAAAGTCATGGACACTGGCGGTCTCGTCAGTGATGACCTGATCATCAATCTGGTCAAAGAACGGATCGCCCAACCAGACTGCGCTCACGGTTTTTTGTTCGACGGTTTCCCTCGTACCATTCCGCAAGCCGACGCCATGAAGGCTGCCGGCGTCAAGCTTGACTTCGTACTGGAAATTGACGTTCCGTTTGAGGCCATCATTGAGCGCATGAGCGGTCGCCGATCGCATGCGGCTTCGGGTCGCACTTACCACGTCAAGTACAACCCCCCATCTAAAGAAGGCGTCGACGACGTGACGGGCGAACCACTGATCCAGCGTGAAGACGACAAGGAAGAAACGGTACGAAAACGCCTTGAGGTGTACAACGCACAGACACGTCCCTTGGTCGACTACTACTCGCAATGGGCGAAGAATGACTCCGCCAACGCACCGTTGTACCGCGCCATCAGCGGCATGGGCAGCGTCGACGACATCACCGGTCGCGCCATGAACGCGCTGAACGCCACGGCAGTCTAATTAGCGGCGAGGTTAACGGCGTTAACGACCCGTTTCAGCCGCGCTCATTGACGCCGCCTGCATCAACGCCAGCATCAAGGCGATACGAGCCTTGACAGGCGTCAAGCCAGCGGCTGCTGGCAAAGCATCGTTGACACTGGGCAGCAACCGGCCTTCGGTACAACGTGTTGCCCGCACCACTTTGACGCCTTGCTGCATCGCCAGTACCAAGGCTGCTTCAAGATCTTGATGCACCGTGCCATTGCCCGTAGCCGCCACCACCAAACCTTGCACACCCGCCTTCAGCAGGGCTCTAACGACCGCGCCGTCAGCTCCGGCGTAACTCATCACGATCTCAACACGCGGCCAAGCTGCGTCGGCCAATCCGGACATCAAAGGCAACCCATTCCCGCGCGGCCAGTCACGCAGCAAGTGCAGACGGCCTTGCTCGACAAAACCAATTGGCCCGGCGTCACCTGCGCTGAAAGCGTTCAGCCGGTAAGGATGAACTTTTTGAACATCAACAGCGCCATAAATAGCGCCGGCACAGACCACCGTGACGCCACTTGCGCCCGTGTTTGACGCCACCGCCAGTGCATCCAGTAAGTTTTGAGGTCCATCGGGCACCAACGCATTTGCCGGTCGCATCGCACAGGTCATGACCACCGGTTTGGCTGGTGCCAGCAGAGCCTGTAAAAAATACGCGGTTTCTTCAAGAGTGTCAGTGCCGTGGGTGATGACAAGGCCCTGAACGTCATCCTGCGCAAGGTGGTGCGCCACCCGCAGAGCGAGCTTGACCCAGACATCGAAGCCCATGTCCTTGCTGTCTAGCTGAGCCACCTGCTCCACCACGTAACGCTCGGCGCCTCGGCCATCGTTCCATCCTGGCAATCTTGCCAGCAACGCATGCACGCCGACCTGTGCGGCGGTGTAGTCGCTGTGTTCAAACATATTTGCGGCCGTGCCTGCGATGGTCCCGCCCGTGCCCAAGAACACAATTTTTTGATCACTCACTTGAAATCCCTGAAAAACTGGATAAAAATACAGCCACTGTTGATTTAGCCAGGAGCCACACCATGACGATTCTCGACGACATTTCCCGCTTGCCCGACGGACCCAGACTGACCGCGCGACAGCAACAAATCCTAGAACTCATCCAAAACGCCATCTCCCAAACGGGTGCCCCTCCCACACGCGCAGAAATCGCCACTGAACTCGGCTTTAAATCAGCCAACGCTGCCGAGGAACACCTGCAAGCCTTGGCGCGCAAAGGTGTCATTGAGCTGGTCAGCGGCACCTCGCGCGGCATTCGCCTGCGCAGTGACACTTTGCGTTCACTCAACGCATCTCGCAACAAACAATTTTCTCTGCCCTTGCAAAGCTTGGCTCAACTCGTCTTGCCGCTGGTCGGACGGGTGGCGGCCGGTAGCCCGATTCTCGCGCAGGAACACATTGAGCAAACCTACAGCGTCGAGCCCAGTTTGTTCAAGAGCCAACCCGACTACCTGCTCAAAGTGCGCGGCATGAGTATGCGGGACATCGGCATCATCGACGGTGACCTGCTGGCGGTACAACAAACCAAAGAAGCGCACAACGGTCAAATAGTAGTTGCCCGGCTGGGTGACGAAGTCACTGTCAAACGTTTTCGGCGGACCCAAAACATGATTGAGCTGCTGCCAGAAAACCCGGATTTCGACCCCATCATCGTCAAACCCGGAGACGCCTTTGAAATCGAAGGACTGGCTGTTGGCCTGATACGCAACACCGTTTTGAGCTAAGGGCGCATTCAGTCGTCGAACGGGGCAGACAAAAAACGTCGTTCTTGCAGGCACAATATCAGCATGAATATTGTGATTTTGGACGACTACCAGGACGCGGTTCGCAAGCTCGAATGCGCGTCAAAACTCGATGCTTATCCGGCCAAGGTTTACACCAACACGGTCAGAGGTATTGGACAACTCTCAGTACGCCTCAAAGATGCCGACGTGATCGTGTTGATTCGCGAACGCACGCATTTGCCGCGGCAGCTGATTGAAAAACTCCCCAAGCTCAAGCTGATTGCACAGACCGGCAAAGTGGGAGAGCATATCGACGTAGCCGCCTGTACGGAGCGCGGCATCGCCGTTGCAGAAGGAGTCGGCTCACCGACCGCTGCCGCAGAGCTGACTTGGGCGCTCATCATGACGGCGATGCGCCGCATTCCCCAATATGTCGCCAACCTCAAGCACGGTGCCTGGCAACAGTCGGGACTGAAAACCAGCTCGATGCCGACTAATTTTGGCATCGGCTCAGTGCTCAAAGGCAAAACACTCGGCATCTGCAGCTACGGAAAAATCGGCAAGATCATCGCTGGCTATGGCCGTGCTTTTGGCATGCGCGTGTTGGTCTGGGGTCGTGACGCATCTCGCGAGCAAGCTCAAGCCGACGGCTTCGAAGTCGCCGCCAGCAAAACTGAATTTTTTGAACAATCTGACGTCTTGTCCCTGCATCTGCGCTTGAATGAAGCCACGCGGGGCATCGTGACTTTAGACGACTTGTCGCTGATGAAACCCAAGGCCTTGATCGTCAACACGTCACGCGCCGAGTTGATAGCGCCCGACGCGCTTGTGGCAGCTCTGAATCGTGGACGGCCAGGACTAGCGGCCGTCGACGTTTTCGAGTCTGAACCTATCTTGCAAGGCCACGCATTGCTGCGCCTCGAAAATTGCATTTGCACACCGCACATCGGCTATGTGGAGCAAGACAGCTATGAGCTGTACTTTGGCGCTGCTTTCGACAACATCGTCAACTTCATCAAGGGCACACCCACCAACATCGTGAACCCAGGTGCGCTTCAGGTTCGCCGGTAGGTGAGCAGGAACCCCCGTCACTGCGAGCGCATCAACTTTCGTCACTGCGAGCGCAGCGCGGCAGTCCATCACCGCGCACCTCGAAGATGGATGGCCGCGCTGCGCTCGCCATGACGGTTGGCCTATACGGCCCCACTGCGCTCGCCATGACGGTTGGCCCATATGGCCTCACTGCGCTCGCCATGACGGTTGGCCCATATGGCCTCACTGCGCTCGCCATAACGGGTGGAGGTTTCATAATCGGCTGGATAAAAAACCATATGCTCTTGGTAAGTAACAAACTTTCGTCACTGCGAGCGCAGCGCGGCAGTCCATCACCGCGCACCTCGAAGATGGATGGCCGCGCTGCGCTCGCCATGACGGTTGGCCTAGATGGCCGCGCTATGCTCACCATGACGAATATGCGCTGCGCTCGTTTAGCCATGTATCTCGACCTCATTAATTTTTAATCAACAACAACATGACAACACTCTTCAACACGATTGCCGTCATCGGCGCTGGTGCCATGGGCCGCGGGATTGCCCAAATTGCAGCGCAGGCCGGTAGCCAGGTGATGCTGTTCGACAAAGACCAACAAGCCAGCATGCGCGCTATCAACGAGATTGCAACGCAGTGGGACAAACTGGTGGCCAAAGGCCGCATCGACGCCGCGCTGGCTGAAAGCTACAAAGCCAGGTTGTCAGTCCCCACAGCGCTCATTGAACTGAGCTCATGCGAGCTGGTGATAGAAGCCATTGTTGAAAGGCTCGACATCAAACAAGCACTGTTTGCCGAACTCGAATCAATCGTTTCGTCGCAAGCCATTCTCGCTACCAATACCTCGTCGTTGTCCATCACCGCGATTGCTGCCGGACTCAAACACCCTGAGCGCATGGCCGGCTATCACTTTTTCAACCCGGTGCCACTGATGAAGGTGGTCGAGGTCATCAGCGGCCTGAAAACCAGTGCCGCCACTTGTTCCGCGCTGACCACCTATGCCAAGCAAATGGGCCACACGCCGGTGCAAGCGCAAGACACGCCCGGGTTCATCGTCAACCACGCAGGGCGCGGCTACGGCACCGAAGCGCTGCGCATTGTGGGCGAAGGCATTGCAGATTTCGCCACCATCGACCGCATCTTGAAAGACCAAGCCGGCTTCAAGCTCGGTCCTTTTGAATTGATGGACCTGACCGCGCTTGATGTCTCGCACCCGGTGATGGAGTCGATCTACAACCAGTACTACCAAGAGCCGCGCTTTCGCCCTAGCGTTATCACGGCGCAGCGTTTGGCTGGCGGCCTACTGGGTAAAAAAACCGGCGAAGGTTTTTACCGTTACGCCAATGGCGTCGCCGAGTGGCCTGTTGAAGCACCAGCGCCAGTGGTCGAAGACATGCCGCCGGTTTGGGTATCGCCCCGCGCCTCGCGTCGGGCTGAACTGCTGAGCCTGCTGAAAACGCTGGGCGCCACCATCGAGACCGGCGCATCACCCTCTATGAACGCCTTGACGCTGGTCGCGCCGCTGGGTTTTGACATCACCACTGTCGCGGTGGTGGAGCGGCTTGACCCCGCGCGCACCGTCGGCATCGACATGTTGTTAGACGACGCCAACACCAAACGCCGTGTTCTAGCCACCAACCCCGCCACCCGCGCCGACATGCGTGACGCCGCCCACGCTTTGTTTGCCCGCGACGGCAAAGCCGTCAGCGTGATCCGCGACAGCGGCGGTTTTGTGACGCAGCGCGTCATCGCTCACATCGTCAACATCGCCTCCGATATTTGCCAGCAAGGCATCTGCAGTCCGCAAGATCTGGAAACTGCCGTCACCCTTGGGCTCGGTTACCCGCAAGGTCCGCTCGCCTTGGGTAACCTCTGCGGCCCAACCAATATTCTCGAAGTCCTCTTCAACATGCAGACCGTTTATGGCGACACGCGCTACCGGCCTTCGCCTTGGCTGCGTCGCCGTGGCGCCATCGGCTTGAGCCTGCTGCAGGAGGAAAACTAAGATGGCTGGCTCACTCAAAAGTACCTGCGAAGGCAAGACGCTGATCTTGACCATCAGCAACCCGGAATTCCGCAACGCGCTCAGCCTCGACATCTACACCGCCGGTGTTGAAGCACTGAATGCAGCGGAGAACAACCCGGAAATTCGCAGCGTCATCATCACCGGTGAAGGCACGACCTTTTGTGCCGGCGGCAATCTGCAGCGTTTGTTGGCCAATCGGCAACAACCACTCGACGTGCAAACACAAACCATCGATGCCTTGCACAGCTGGATTGATTCGATGCGCACATTTCCGAAACCCATCATTGCCGCCGTTGAAGGGGCTGCCGCGGGTGCCGGATTTTCATTAGCGCTGGCCAGTGACTTCATCGTCGCCGCTGACAACGCCATCTTCCTCATGGCTCACAGCAGCGTGGCATTGTCGCCAGACGGTGGCGGCAGCTGGGCCTTAACGCGCGCCCTGCCCCGCAACTTGGTCGCCCGTATGCTGATGCTTGGCGAACGCATTCCAGCGGCCAGCCTGCACACCTTGGGATTGGTCAACGAACTGACCCCTGCGGGCGGCGCTTTTGCCGCAGCCCTGCAACTGGCTGAGCAACTCAATGGGCGTGCCCCCAACATCATGGCCAGTGTTAAAGAGCTCATCAACGAAGCCCAAATCAACACGCTGAGCGAGCAGCTCAATCACGAGCGCCATCATTTCGTGAAGAGCCTGCTCCATCCAAATTCCGGTGAAGGCATCGAGGCCTTCTTGCAAAAACGCAAACCTTCATACCCTTGAGACAAAAAAGGAACTCGATGATCCAAGTTTATTCATGGGCGACGCCCAATGGCCACAAAGTTCACGTCATGCTCGAAGAATGCGGCTTGCGTCTGGGCCGCGACTGGGAAGCCATTCCCGTCAACATCGGCAAGGGGGATCAGTTCAAGCCTGAGTTCTTAGCCATCAGCCCGAACAACCGCATCCCAGCCATCGTTGACCCAAATGGTCCAGACGGCAAACCGATTTCACTCTTTGAATCGGGTGCCATCTTGATGTATTTGGCCGCTAAAACCGGCAAGTTTTTACCCAAGAGCGACCGCCTCAAATACCAAGTGCTGCAGTGGTTGATGTTCCAGATGGGCGGCGTCGGCCCTATGCTCGGCCAGAACCATCACTTTCGGCTTTACGCCCCTGAAAAAGTCGACTACGCCATCAACCGTTACACCAATGAAGCCAAGCGTTTGTATGGCGTGATGGACAAGCAACTCTCCACCAGCAAGTTCATCGCCTGCAACCAATACACCATCGCAGACATCGCGATTTTTCCTTGGTTGCGCAACTGGGCCAACCAAGGCATTGATTGGGCCGACTACCCGCACCTCAAACGCTGGTTCGACCTCATCGCGGCACGCCCTGCTGTGCAGCGCGGCGTGCAAGTCATGGCCGACCTGCGCCCCGCCACTCGGACAGCTGCAGAGCATGAAGTCTTGTTCGGCAAAGCACAACAAGTACGCTGTTGATCAAATAATTAAGAACCCGTCTCACAGAGCTTCATTTAGCGCGCTATAATATGAGACTTGTCGGAGTGTGGCGCAGTCTGGTAGCGCACCTGGTTTGGGACCAGGGGGTCCAAGGTTCGAATCCTTGTACTCCGACCATCAATCAAGAAAAAAGCTCACAATGTGGGCTTTTTTTGTATGTGCGTAGTCTTTAAGCGGCTGCCCGTAGCTCAGTTGGATAGAGCATTAGCCTTCTAAGCTAAGGGTCGGGGGTTCGATCCCCTCCGGGCAGACCAAATCTTCATTTCAGACAGTGTCACATCATCTCAAAACCCGCGTGCCTAAAGGCATCGCGGGTTTTTTGTTGCCTAAAGCCATTTCAGCGGGCAGTATGACATACCAACAAAAGGGGCAATATGGCGCTGACCGCCACCTTTGTTAAGAACATCAAGCCGACGGCGGCAGCTTCGGGGGACAAACACACCGATGGTCTAGGGCTGTACTTACACGTAAAGCAGGCCGGTAAGTACTGGCGTGTGAGCTACCGCTTTGACGGTAAGCAAAAACTGTTGTCGCTGGGTGTGTATCCGGCGGTTTCTCTAGCGAAGTCTCGGCAGTGGCGCGACAAAGCGCGAGAGTTGCTTGCTGACGGAATCGACCCCAGCATCGTCAGGAAGGCGGGAAAGCTGGCTGATGCGATAGCAGCATCCAATACCTTTGAACTGGTGGCACGTGAATTCCATCAAAGCAAGTGTGAATCTTGGTCGCCTAGCTATGCTGCAAAGTGGCTCAGGGGTCTGGAGAAAGATCAGTTCCCTTACCTTGGGTCACTCCCGCCGGCAACCATCACTGCACCCGTTCTGCTGAGTGCCTTGCCGTGTAGAGAAGCGCGGAGCCATTGAGTCATCGCACACCCTGCGCCAGACTGCTGGGAAAGTTTTTTTGTACGGTGTCCAGACCGGGCGCTGCGACCGTAATCCTTCAATTGACCTTCATGGTGCTTGAAGCCCGTCACAGTGAAGCACATGTCAGCCATCCTAGAGCCGATTAAAGTCGGTGAGCTACTCCGGACGATTGATGGCTACTCAGGCCAACCCATGACACGCGCGGCACTAGGACTATCGGCACTGCTTTTCAAAGACCCGGCAATATTCGTCAGATGGAATGGAAGTGGGTAGATTTTGACAATTCACTCTTAGCAATTCCCAGTCAGGACATGAAACGTCGTAAGCAGCAAAAAATCAATGGCAGGCCGCACCTTGTTCCTTTAGCGCCGCAGGCGCTGTCATATCTTGCTGAATTGCACCCCCTAAGCGGTTACTGCCGTTATGTCAGAGAGCACCCGAGACCTCGCGCTTTATCACCGACTCCATGCGCGGATTGAGGCCGGTAATCCGAAATGGCAGCCATGGGCGACCTTCCATCGGCTTGAAGAGCGTTTCAATCGCGTTGATGGCCGCGTCTGCCACTCCTTAATGCTGATCGTTCAAGGGCTAGTTGGAAGCCCCCCCCTTGACGTTGCCAAGCTACGTCAAAGTCACATCTTTTTTATCGTTTTGTGTGCTAAAGCTCCACGATAGAAATGACATCTGATATAAACTTAATTCCACCTTTTGATTAATATGAAGGCGGATTCAAAAGTGAAGTGCAACACAAGCCAACCTGTAAGGTCAGCAGATGCATTCCACCTCACCGCACTACCGCCAGCTTCAGCCTGAAGACCGTATGACATTGGCCAGCTTGCAGCAACAAAAGTACAGCGTCCGCGCTATTGCTCGCGTGCTGCATCGATCACCCAGCACCATCAGCCGGGAATTGAGCCGCAACGCTGATGCCAG
>CANFJF010000067.1 GCA_947447355.1 Comamonadaceae bacterium | reverse complement strand
GCATACCGTTTACCTTCGATTTGTGTTCGAAGGTTCAACGTTAGCCCCGCCTCCCGGACCCGCCCGGCAAAGGCCTCTAACCGGCCAACATAGTTGTCGTTAACCGGCCACGGTAATTGTCGTCAACCACACTGCGATTGATTTTGAATTCGCTGGTGATCATGGTTTTACCGTCGGCCAGCGCGGAACTGGAAAACTGTAGCGAGATAGGTCGCGCCACGTTTTTAATGCTACGGCTCCCCTTGGCTTCAAATCGCCCGGCAACAAGAGCGTTCATCGACGAGCTGTGAAAAGTGGCCAGCGGCGCCCGCGTTTTGTCCAACCATTCGGCGCCCACTGCGATAGCATCGGCCTCAACGTTATCCGTTGTCAGCGATCTAATATCAATGCGAATGGCCGCGCTGGACTTTTCAGGTTTAGCCCTGTCGATGTCCAGCGCAGCATCAAATCTCTTGAACTTTCCCGACACCGGGACCCCCATCTCCTTGACTGTGAACTCAATCTGGCTTTGATCCAAGATCAAACTGCGTGGAACAGCATGGGCTAGACAGACAAAGGAAAAAAACAGAACAATGGGGACGACGAGTCATTTCAAGAGAGCATCCTCTTTACAACCCGATTAAGGCTTAAACTGCCCGCGAATCTCACCACTTTTGTTTGCTGCGCTATGCACATTGATATACAAATGGCCCTTCTTAAAACTTTCAAACTGAGCATCTGAAAGTTTTGCACCGGCTGGGATAGACCAAACGTTGTCTGCCGTTTTGGCCATCGGGACTATGACTGGGCCATTGGCATTAGGTGCTGCGGCCTCATGAATATGTGCCATGGTCGGCTCCAAACCTGAAACGGTGATGCTGCCGCTGACAGACTTGTCGGCGCCAACTGTGACAGTTCCGCTGCCAGATGCAGTGGTCATGACTGCTGGAACTTCTTGAGCGCCAGTCAACTGAACATTCACCGGTTGTGCGACAGCCGACAGTGAAAACGCCGCGCCAAAAAGAGCAAGCACACTGAGGGCAATTGGTAGCGTTTTTGAGGTAAATTTTGTTTTGGACAAAAGTGTTTCCATAGTTTTCGCCTTCATATTTTCTGCAGGGTTTTGAGCATAAAACCTTGTGCAGAATTTCACTTTACAGGAGCTGCGTTTTTTCGTTATAAATCAAGGCAAATGCCCCATATCGCCAGTGGGGACGTGCTCTGAAACGGACATTTAATTTCGAAATTGCTCAAGGCCACAACTGCACGCTGTGCAGGCAAAACACCATCAGGACGCTTTGCCTAGGGGTGTCTCTGTCGCGAAGTATGGCGACATATTTTTAATTTCATCCGCTTACAGTGAGTTGATGGTGTTCTATGGACCGACCAGATCACCACCAGACGGACAGCAATAGATGACCCCTCACATTAGCGAACCAGCTCAGTTCAGCCCGCGAACGGCCGCGGAAAGTTAACGGCGTCCGGAGGTGCTCTTCCCTGGAGCACCGCGATGATATTGTCAGCGGCACTTTGCTCGATTGCGACTCTCACACTTTTCACGGCTGATCCTATATGCGGGGTAAAAATCGTGTTATTCAAAGCTAATAGCTCAGGAGAAATGCAACGGGGTCGGTCGGCCAGTTGCCAGTCTTCGCACTCGAACACATCTGCAGCATAGCCGCCGATTTGCATCTTATGCAATGCCTGAGTCACCGCCGATTCGTCCACCACAGAGCCACGCCCGATGTTGATGATGAGCTGGCCTGCATTGGCTTGCTCCATCTGCTTTTGACCGATCAAGTGATGAGTCGTAGGCACAAGGGGAGCCGCTACAAACAGGAAATCAGCCTGGCTCATTGCAGCCTCAAGGGAAACCATCTCTACGCCAGAAGGCTTGGCGTCTGGGTCCACACCCAAGATGCGCGAGCAACCAAAGCCACTGAGTTTTTTAACAATAGCGCTACCGACCTGCCCCAACCCCACAACGGCTGCGACAGAGCCATTCAAACCCATTCCGTAAAAATGAGTGCGCCAACCCTCGAACTGACCGGAGCGGACATAGGCATCTCCCTGCCGCACATGCCGGGCCAACCCGATTGCTAGGCCGATGGCTAACTCTGCCGTTGGCTCAGTCAACAAGTCTGGCACGATGCTGACCCATACGCCTGCTTGCGTGCAGGCGGGCACGTTGTAATTGTCAAATCCCTTGAGCGCGCAAGCCACGATCTTTAGTTGAGGCGATGCAAGCAGTAACTCACTGTCGATTTGGTCGGTCATGAACCCCATGATGGCGGTGGCCTGCGCGGCCCGCCGGATCACTTCGGCTTGCGGCCAAGGATCCGGACTGCTGTTCATGTCGAGTTCGCCATAGGCTGATAGGCGTTGCTGCACTTCTTCATGAATGCGCTGCGTGACTAAAATTTTCGGATGTTTGCTCATAGAACTGCTTATTGAATGTTGTTATTTCAGTTTTCGGCGCAAGGCTGCGCCTATGCTGTCGACCACTAGGACGCATGCCAGAATCGCCAGCAAGATGGCCGACACCTCGTCGTACTTGATCAGACGCAATGCAGCCATCAGCTCAAACCCGATTCCACCGGCACCGACAATGCCCAGCACGGCAGATGCGCGGAAGTGGTACTCCCAGCGGTAGATCGTGATGTCCGCCAGCTGTGGCAATACTTGAGGCAGAACGGCGTGTGTGATGACTTGCAGGCGGCTGGCGCCTGCAGCACTCGCTGCTTCCAGCGGCTTGGGATCCACATGCTCAATCGATTCCGCATAAAACTTGGCCACCATACCGGTGGAATGCAGCGCAAGCGCCAGCACGCCAGGCAATGCACCAAAACCAACAACTGCGACAAATAGGATGCCCAGAATGATCTCTGGCACTGAGCGAAACGCGGCGAGGAAGACACGTGTGATCCGGTACACAGCGGCATTGGGCGAGGTGTTAGGCGCTGCCATCAGAGCCAACGGTAGCGAAAACAGCACCGCCAGTGCAGTGCCTGCTATAGACATCGCCAATGTATCGAGTAGCGGCTTGATCCAGCTCTGCCACCTGGAAAAGTTGGGCGGCACCATTTCTGAAGCCAGCTGCGCCACCGCAGGCGCTCCTTCAGCAAACCGGGCAAGATCAAAAAAACCGGTCAGCCACAGCGCGGCCAGACAAACCGCCACGATGCAGGCCACGAGCCGCGCTTGGTGACCGGATTGCTGGCGAGCCTGCGAAAGAATTTGTGCGTAGCGCGCTGCGGTAACGCTTGACGTCATTTGGTTTTAGCCAGATCGAGTTTGAGCAGTGTGGCGGTCTCACGCAAAACGTCATAGGCTTTGTCATCCGTTGCAGCAAAACCGTCGATACGAAAAGCCTTAAGCACTTCCTTGTCCTTCATCGTGATGAACGCCGAACGAATAGCTTGCTTCAAACCAGGCGCCAGATTGCCTTGCATCACCATGGGGTAGTTGGGAATAGGCTCCGACAGGTCAAGTTGCACAACCTTACTGGGGTCGATGCTGCCTTTAGCCACAAGGGTGTCAAAAATTGCTTGCGAGAGTGCGCCAGCAGGAACTTGGCCCGCTTGCACTGCACGCGCCACGGCGTCGTGGGCACCCAGGAATACGGGTTTGTAATCCTGGTCGCCAAACGCAAATGGTTTGCCTTTGATGTCAGCCAATGACTTGACTGGCCCACCTGCAGTGGCGATCAGAATGGATTTGTAAGTTGGAGAACCTCGCTCAACACCCACGGCAAATGGCTCAATCTCTGGGGCGCGGGACTTGGCCAACACATAAGAAAATGGACCAAAGTACGCCACCTCAATACGGCCAAAGCGCATGGCTTCAATCATTGAGGAATAGTCGGTGGTGACGATGAGTTCAATTTCCTTTTTCAGGGTTTTCTCAAGATACAACTTGAGAGGCTGGGCATTTTGAATCAGGGTCGCTGCATTTTCATCAGGTAGCAATGCGACGCGAAGCTTGCTGGGGTCTTTACCTTGTCCAAAAACAGAGGTGGACAAAGCGGCGGCCAAAACGGCAGCCATCAAGTAGTAACGGCGATTCATGAGGGAACTCCTTCAAGTTGAAATGGAAATATGCTGGCAACAGTGCGGTTGTGCCGCGGGGTTGTCTGCACCCCGCTATAAAGACTTTCAGCGAGGTCAGGCGTTAGCGCTGCTGGCGTGCCGTCAAAAACGACTGCGCCGTTATTGAGTCCGATGATGCGGTCGGCAAACTGCCTCGCAAACTCGACCTGGTGAAGGCTCACAACCAGCGTCAGCCCGTCCCGGCGGCAGATACCATGCAACAGTGCCAACAAGCGTTCAGCGGTCGCCGGATCTAGGCTGGCTATCGGCTCATCGGCGAGTAACAAAGTTGGCTGCT
The DNA here is from genome assembly GCA_947447355.1 of Comamonadaceae bacterium. Lineage (GTDB taxonomy): Bacteria > Pseudomonadota > Gammaproteobacteria > Burkholderiales > Burkholderiaceae_C > Polaromonas. The sequence continues at coordinate 13,260 of CANFJF010000067.1, read as the reverse complement.
GTACCAGTGCCCTAGCGATACCAACACGCTGTTGCTGACCACCTGACAACTGATCAGCACGGTCCAGAGCCCGGTCAATCAGTCCGACACGATCAAGGGCTGCAAGCGCGCCTTCTTTTTCGATCCTCGACCAGGGCGCGAGTGTTGCCACGCCACTGTGATATCCCAAGCGTCCTATGAGCACATTGGCCAAAACCGAAAGGCGACCAATGAGGTGATGCTGCTGAAAAACCATTCCCGTATGCCTGCGGTGAAGTCGCAAGTGATCGGGCTCCGATAGGTTGCCGATGCCATGGGCCACGACTTGGCCGCTGCTCGGCCTAACCAGTCCATTCAATGAACGCAGCAGCGTGGACTTGCCTGCACCCGATGCACCAAGCAGCACAACAAACTCCCCTTTGAAAAACTGCAGTGAAGTTGGGAGCAGAGCACGTGTGCCATTGCCGTAGGTGACCTCGACCGCCTCCGTACGAAGGACAACTGGCGCTTTGTTCGTCGCGTACAAAATAGTGGCGGGTTTAGTGTGCACGTTCATGGGCGGTTGACCGCATTGGGCGAATGAAGCTGTACTGAAAATTGATCCATTCCCTCAGTGTGCGAGCCGAATATGACATGAACATTAATAAAACTGTCATCTTCAGCGATTAACCTATAGACCCAATCTATGGATATCTCATCTTCCGCCGAATTGAAAGCCTTTGATGCCACTGCACGCAGCGGCAGTATGTCGGCTGCTGCACGACTTCTCGGCATTCGGCAGCCGACCATTTCGGCGCACATTGGAGGGTTAGAAAAACGTTTTGGTGTGGAGCTTTTTATACGGCGTGGACGCGGGGTTGAGCTCACAACTTTTGGTTGCGCCCTGCATGAAGTGAGCAATCGTATTTACCGCGCTGAACAACAAGCTGAGCTGCTGCTATTGGGTGCGCGAAGTCAATACGAGGGGCATTTGAAGGTGTCTGCCGTAGGCCCCTACAACGTAATGCCCATGGTGAAGCGATACCGCACCTTGTTTCCCAAAATTCGCTTGGCAATCAGCGTTGGAGACTCAAGGCAAATCGTCGAAAGCATCCTTGATCATCGGGACGATGTGGGTGTCATGCTGCACGCGGTCAATGATCATCGGGTGTATTGCGCACCGTACCGCCGACAGCCATTGATCGTGTTTGCTCCAACATCTCATCCACTTGCAGAACTCAAGAGCATGACGCTGACTGATCTGGATGGCCAGGAATTTGTAATGCGCGAACAAGGCTCGCAAACCCGTTCTATTTTTGAGTCAGGATTGGACGCAGCTGGCGTACAGATACGCAGTTCCTTGGAAGTCGGTAGCCGGGAAGCGGTGCGGGAAGCGGTGGTCTTAGGACTTGGCCTCGGTGTTGTGGCTCAAACTGCATTTGTTGCAGATTCGCGCCTTGTGGTGCTGCCGATCAGGGATATGGCGCTGAGCACACATGTGCATGTGATCTGCCTGGCCGAGCGTCGGTCTGCCCCGCTAATAGCCAGTTTTCTGGGGGTTGTAGAGGAGCTCAAACTGACATTCAATTCGACCGAATGAAATAGCGTCGTGTGAATGCAAAGCCAGCCTTTATTCGGCCACCTCGTTCGTCTTAAAGAATTAACGCACTTGTCAGTGGCATGGGGTGCTACGGCTTCACAGCAAGCCCTGGCAGTCACCTGTCCATCAAGGCGAACATGTCAATCCACGGGTTAGGTGCATTAAAACCTTCGCCGCAATCGTCGCCAACGCTTGTTGAAGCGACTTGCGACACTGCATCGACCATAGCGGCACTGAAGCGCTTGGTATCGCTAAATCCTAGTTTTCTTTTGACCGCATGATTCACGTCTGTGGTTACACCTGCTTGGGTCAGGATGAACTTGTCAAAGTATTGAGTCTCTGGCACGAGTTGAATTTTTCGTGAGGACAAGTAGTCCCGAAGCGGCTCGTCTTTATAGGGGTATGGCGTACCGGCCCAAAACGAGTTGAACAGGCCATCCCAATGACTTGGGAAATAGGCCTTGGGTCGTATCACTGGCACAACCAGCTCCGCCACAGCGCGACCGCCTGTACCGATCCATGCATCCACTTGGGTCAGGCCTGCATCTTTCATGGCGGCCGCCAGATTAGACAGGGGCGAGCCAAAGTTGGCCCCGTCAACAATGATGTCTTTATCTAGATCAAAGGGGCTTGCCGAGTTGTTCACAAAAAATGAGAGCTTTCCTTCAGGGTTATCGACGGTGAACAGAAAAGCCCGATTACCGCCGCCGTTGGGGAAGTCCTCACCCACTCCGGCGCGGTAGCCACCCGTCGCGGCATCGGGTACAGGTGGGCGATACAGCTCACGCGCGAAATGTTGAATGGGGTTACTCGCATCTCCGCTGTGGTTGAAGCGCACGACGCGCATCGTGATGCCATCGCTCAAGTCAATTTTTTCACCACCACTCACGCTACGGCACTGCGTACGCTTCACGGCCTGTGACTCAGCTTGAAGACAAGTTGATTGACCTCCAATGATCTTGGCGCCAGTCAGCTTGGACCACTCAGGCGCGTCCCAGCTATGGTCCCAATGGCTGTGGCCGACGAGCATCAGGTCGAGCTTGTCTGAGCCCATCATGGCATCGCGCACCTTGCTGATGGAGACGCTGTCAACACCATAGGGGGCTTTGGTGTACGTGTACATATCTTTCGGAAAAACAGGCGATGGCGTGAAGATCGCCTCGGGGACCCGCGTGATGTAACCATCCATCAACACCCGCTTGTCACCAATTTTGAAATACCAACTGGCAACCGACATCCAAGTCATTTCTACCGAAGGAGGTGCCGCCAATAATGCCCCGCTTACAAGGGAAAAAGCCAGTGCGGTGAGCGCGATTATTTTTCGGGTCATTCGTGATGCCTCATTGAAATTTGATTTTCAATGTACTTTAGCTGTGGTGCACGTCGACTAGGGTTTGCCCTTGGCATCTTCTTTCGGTCTGACGCCACCCTCAGGACAAAACCTGTTTAAGCCACCACGCCGCCATCCACCGGAAGCGAGACGCCCGTGATGAATGCAGCCTCGTCCGACAGCAGAAAAAGTGCTGCGTTGGCCACATCGTCAGGCTGGCCATGGCGACCCAGCGCATTGCCGCCGGCAGCGCGCGATTTGATGAGATCTTCCGGGTCCATGCCGAGAGTCTCTTTTTGGTCCGGTCGGGCCATAAAGACGCGCAGCATGGCGGTGTCGGTCGTTCCGGGACACAAAACGTTGAAGCGGATCTGATCCTTGCCGTGCCGCTTGGCGAGCGAACGCGCCAGACCAATCAAGGCAAACTTGGCCGCTGAATACACAGGGCTGAAGGGTGAGCCGATCAAGCCTGAAACTGACGCAGTGAAGAGCACGCTACCGCCGCCGCGCTGGCGCAAATAAGGCAGGGCCTCGGCCGTGGTCGCCAGCGTGGTGCGCAGATTGATATTCATGGCGTGGTCATACTGGAGCAGATCCAGCACGCTTGCATTTCACGCTGTTGACTTATTGGATTGCGAGACTACGACCTTCTTAATTCTGGAGCATCCGCATGGACCGTCGCAGTTTTTTAAACGCCACAACTCTTCTGAGTGGCGCAGCCATTGTTCCCAGCATCGCCCTTGCGCAGACTGCGCCTGCCGTGATCACGCGCGATGCCATGCGACCCAAAATGGCGCACGGCATTCAGAGTGGCGACCCGACATCCGATGGCGCGGTGATCTGGACGCGCAGCGATCGTCCATCGCGCCTGTGGGTTGAGTGGTCCACCAAGTCTACTTTTGCAAACGCCACACGCGTGCGCGGCCCTTATTTAATGGAAGACAGCGACTTCACTGGCCGCATTGATCTGGCCAACTTGCCCGCTGGTCAGGAGATCTTTTACCGCGTCGTGCTGCAAGATCTGCACAACGAGCGTGTCTTGTCCGAGGCCATGCTGGGGCATTTGCGGCTACCCGTTCTGTCCACGTCAAAAGTAGCGCGTGACGTGCGTTTTGCCTGGAGCGGTGACACCGCCGGTCAAGGCTGGGGCATCAATGAATCCTTGGGCGGCATGACGATTTATGATGAAATCCGCAAAGTGAATCCTGACTTCTTTTTGCACAGTGGCGACACGATTTACGCTGACGGTCCCATCACCGCAGAGGTCAAACTGCCCAACGGCTCCATGTGGCACAACGTGGTGACTGAAGAAGTCAGCAAGGTTGCCGAAACAATGAACGAGTACCGCGGCCGTTACCGCTACAACTTGATGGATGCCAACATCCGCCGCATGTCGGCCGATGTACCGCAGATCTGGCAGTGGGACGACCATGAGGTTGCCAACAACTGGTCTGACTCCAAAGACTTTGGGCCTGATGAACGATACACAGAAAAAAACGTTCCTTTGCTGGTGGCGCGTGCCACCAAATCGTTCATGGAATATGCGCCCATGCGCCGCCATGCCGACGTTGAAAGCGAACGTGTTTACCGCCATCTGCCACAGGGACCACTGCTCGACATGTTCGTCGTGGACATGCGCAGCTATCGCGGTGCTAACGGCCCCAATCTTCAAACCGCTGAAAACGAAGATAGCGCATTCATGGGTCGCCCGCAAATCGCGTGGCTGCTTGATGGGCTCAAGCGCTCCAAATCAGTTTGGAAAGTGATCGCTGCCGACATGCCAATCAGTCTGCACGTCGCTGACGGCAAAGACGCTGAAGGACGCGACAAGTGGGAGGCTATTGCAAACGGTGATGATGGCGTGCCGTTGGGCCGTGAGATTGAAATTTCGCGTCTGCTGAGCGAGATCAAACGTGCCGGTATTAAAAACGTGGTCTGGCTGACGGCTGATGTGCACTACACAGCCGCGCATTACTTCGATCCAGCGAAAGCCAAGTTCAGTGATTTTTCACCGTTTTGGGAATTTGTCTCAGGTCCGCTAAATTCAGGCAGCTTTGGCCCGAACAAGACCGACGCCACTTTTGGCATGCAGGTGATGTACCAAAAGGCACCGGTTGAACAGAACACTTCGCCAGCCAGCGGTATGCAGTTTTTTGGCCAAGTAGACATTGACGCAAAAACAAAAGCCATGACGGTGACCCTGAAAGATCTGAAGGGTGCATCGCTTTACGCCAAAACATTGGCACCACAGCGGGCATAGAAAAGTAAACAGGCTGTTGCACTGGCGCAAAATGTTGCGGGTGTGACAGCGCTTAAGCAGGAGGGCGCCTCTTCTGCAAGCGAGATCAACGAATGATTGGCTTTAACAAAAGGTGTAAAACTTGTGAGGCGCTTGAGAATGGCCGCACAAAGATAGTCCAAATACACCGTATTCAGCCAGAAATAAGAAACAGAGAATTGGCCTATGGCCGGCAGCCCGCGTGGTGCGGGGCCACAAATAGAAAAGGGCTCTTCTTGCGAAGAGCCCGTACGCCTTCATCGAGCGCCACCGCCGGGTGTGGCCGATCTCGGTGCAGTGCCGAGTGCTGGGGGTGAGCATCGCCGGGTACCACGAGCACTTCATTCGTTTGGCCAGCGCTGCCCAGCGTCGCCATCTGAGCGACGACGCATTGCTGGTGCACATCAAGGCCATCCACGCCGAAACGCGAGGCGGCTACGGCTGGCCACGCACGTGGAAGGAGCTGCTGGCACGCGGTATCCGTGTGTGCAAGGATCGCGTGCAAAAGCTCATGCAGCTGCACGGCATTCGTACCAAAGGGAAGCGGCGCTTCAAGGTCACCACCGACAGCAATCACGATCTGCCGATCTCGCCCAACTTGCTCAACCGGGAGTTCACGGTGGCAGAGCCGGACAAAGTCTGGGTGGGTGACATCACGTACATCGCCACGGACGAAGGCTGGCTGTTTCTGGCGGTGGTGATCGACCTGTTCAGCCGACAGGTGGTGGGCTGGTCCTTGCGCCACGACATGACGCGGGACATCCTCATTGATGCCTTGCGCATGGCATGGTTCAAGCGGCACCCGAGCAAGCAGGCGGGCCTGATGTTTCACAGCGACCGCGGCAGTCACTACGCCAGCAAAGACTTCCGGGATGTTCTCAAAGGCTACGGCATCACCAGCTCAATGAGTCGACGGGGAAATTGTGGGGATAACGCTTGCAGCGAAACCCTGTTTGGATCATTGAAGGTGGAGCGGTTGTTTGGGCAGAGGTTCAAGACTCGGCGTGAGGCCAAGGACGAGACCATTGCTTGGCTGCTTTGGTATAACCGAACTCGGCTGCATTCGACGCTGGCCTATATCAGCCCGGTGCAGTTCGAGCAAAACTGGCTTGCCAATCAGCCCAAGCAAGCCAACTCATGATCTCGGTTATGGGATACGGATTCCAGGGGCAAGGTCAACCTTAGCGAGCACCCAACAGGACATCCAAGTATTTTTCAGCTTGTCGCCTCAATCCGTCACTTGGTGCTCACTCCCCGCCTTTGAGCTTTCTGCTTTTCTTCACCGCCAACTGCTTGAAGTTGTCCGGCGAGATCACCGGCTTGCCGCTCTGTTTCTCAATGTCCTTGCGGGTACGCCCGGCCACCGCGCCGCCGTCTTTGGCATCTTTTTTGAGTCTGGGCATGCCAACGGAATCGCGGTCGCGGTGCAGCTTGGTGGTGGTGGCCTCGCCCAACATGGTCAGAATCAGCTCAATGTCGGTCATGTGGTCGCGAAGGTTTTCACGGGCCAAGGCTTTCACCTGCTTGTACTCGTCCACCTTGAGGGCAAAAGTGCCCTGCATGATCTCGTTGGTCAGAATGGCGAACTCTTGGCTGCTGGTCACGCCGCGTTCCTTCCACTCATCGGTCAGGTCTTGGCGCACCGCCATGCCGCGCAGGCGCTTGTCAATCCACTCTTTCGGGTAACCCTTTTTCTCGTACAGGTCTTGCATGCGGCCCATGGCCAGCTCAGGGTTTTCAATCTCGTCGAGGCGTTCTTTGCCAACCTTGGCCAACCAGCGTTTGAAGGGCTCGGCCTTGGGGCTGGGGATGGACTGGATCAGGCGAAACAGACCCTCGGTATTGGCACAGTTCAGGCTCTGTGTACCGCCCAACGTCGTGATGGGAAGGGTACGTACAATTTGTACCCACCCTTTGCCCAGCTCAGGATCACGCTGCTTCATGCGCTGGATGTACTGCTTGGGGTCGCGCGACTCGATCAGCGCCAGCACCACGTCCTCCACCACAAACCACCATTGGTTTTCCAAAAAAGTCCGCCGCAATTCGCGCTCCTGAAACAGAGCGACGCGGGGTGTGGAGTGGCTGTCAGGGTCGGTCATTGAAGAACCTCTTTCGTCATATTCTCTGCTGCAAAACCCGATTTTCTTGAATGATCTTTGCACGCAAGGCACATTGGGCAAGTGCAGTGGCTGGGTTTCCTCGAAAACTCCGAGCCCCCCATGTAACCTTCGGCTAATCCTATGCTGCATAGTCGCAGATGTGATCTCACTGTTTGGCCGGTGCTTCTTGATCGGACAAGTAGGATGCCAACGTTGCTTTCAATAGGTCGGTAAAGCCGTAGATGTCATCAATACCATCAAGCGGCTTTTGTACCTCCTCCCGCTTGTCGTTGAAAAAACCAATTCGGAGCTTTTGTAAGTTGTTGAACCTTAGTCGACAAAGCGGCTTCCGGTTATTGTCATCGAGCAAAATCGCACAGTAGCTTTGAGCGTCTCGGATAAATATGCGGCGTGGACTGACCAAGTCTCGGAGGATTGCCCGAATTATGTGAAACGCTTCAAGCTCTTCAAGTGATGTATTGAATTGCACTTCAGCCGTTGTTTCGGTGGGCGCTTCGATTGGGTCGGGTGCCGTGACCGCGACCGACTCTGAAGTCATGGCACCTTTGAGTCGGGCATTGATTCTTTCACCAATTAGCTGATCGAACGCTCTTTTTGTTATCGGCGTGAACTGCTCTTTAATGGCTGGTGTGAATCGCCGGTTTCCGATTAAATCGGAGGCAACAAGTCGAACGAAGTCCTCAGGGGGATTGAGCATCCATTCTGCAAGACGGTTCTGGATCGAGCGGGTATATTTCAGCTCATTTGCAGTGGTAAGGATTGTCTCAAGATCAAACGCCGCCTTAGCGAACTTCTTCAACTCATCCACATCCCTGTCTTTGAAATCAAGGATGTTGAACTCAAAGAAGGGCTTGTCGTCCATCTTGTTCGGCTGCTCTAGGTCAGTGAAAAACTTGTACACGAGACCGTTCGTCAGAACGCCAAATCGCGCTTCAGTGACATGGAAGTATCTGAACAGTTGCCCCGCGTGGCTGATATTCAATTCAGCCCCTACCTTTTTGCACTCGAACAAGATGATCGGCTTGCCGTCTTTCAAAATGGCGTAATCGACTTTCTCGCCCTTCTTCAGTCCGACATCCGCAACAAGTTCCGGTGTTACTTCCAACGGGTCAAACACGTTGTAACCAAGAATTTGAATGAGGGGCATGATCATCGAGTTTTTTGTAGCCTCTTCAGTCTGAATCAGATCCTTTATGGCAGTGATGCGCGATGCCAAGACGCGAAGCTGATCAATAAAATCCACGATGATCTCCCTCAGTGTTTGTTTGGTGGAGCTTGGATACTAATCGTAAGTTTTACTAATATATAAAAATTACTCTTTAAATATTCAATTTCAACGTCATTCGATTATTGATGGCTTGGGCTTGAAATGCATGAGCGCCACTTCGCGTAATTCCATGCAGCGATGCCCCACCTTTTTTTGAGTGATTGAAGGCGAGGGCTGTAGCGCATTCAATCTGCAAGCCTGTCGGCGCCAACACTCGCTCAACCTCTTTTTGTACATCTTCAGCTGTAGCAGGCGTTCTTGTAGCGGGTGTGAAATACAGGTGTGAAGATCAAAATTCCAAAAAAGCAAAAAGCCCGTACAAACCTAAATTTGTACGGGCTTTGCATTCTGGCGGAGCGGACGGGACTCGAACCCGCGACCCCCGGCGTGACAGGCCGGTATTCTAACCAACTGAACTACCACTCCTGGTAGACAACGTTCACTTCTTGCGAAGCCAAGTGCTGACGACTTGTTTGACCAACTTCACCGAAGTGAAACTGGTGACCCTAAGGGGATTCGAACCCCTGTAGCCACCGTGAAAGGGTGGTGTCCTAGGCCTCTAGACGATAGGGTCAAAACCTTTGACTTCCAAAGCAGGCTCTTAAGGACCTACTAAAAAATTCACTCTATACATTCCGACTTTGGTGGAGGTAAGCGGGATCGAACCGCTGACCTCTTGCATGCCATGCAAGCGCTCTCCCAGCTGAGCTATACCCCCCTTGTTTCAAGTTTCCCTGAACCAGTCGAGCTTCGAATTATAGCCCGAAATTTGGGAGGTTTTAAAACTCCGCACCGATTTTCAATCGAGCACACACTTCTTCACGCGCCATGAGTTCAATCACTGCATCCAGCGAAGGCGTTTGTGGCGTACCCAGTAGCAGCACGCGCACGGGCATAGCCAGTTGCGGCATCTTCAAACCAGTCTCAGTGAGTACCTGTTTGATGGCCGCAGCAATCACCGGCTTACTCCACTCGCAATCGCTCAAAGCCTGGGCCAAACTCTCCAGCGCCGATTGCACCGCGGGCGTCACGTGCGTGGCGATATCTTCTGCACTGGCCGTGGCGCCTTTGTCTATCAAGGCAATCCAGCCAGCCAACTCGACCAACGTGCTGCAGCGGTCTTTGAACAGGCCGCAAGCCTTGGTGGCGCGAGCGACATCCATCGAGACGCCCTGCTGCTGCAAGAAAGGCACCAGCAACTCAGCGAGCTTGTCATCGGCCGTGGCCTTGATGTGCTGGGCGTTGACCCAGCGCAGTTTGGCTTCGTCAAATTGCGCTGCACTCTTGCCAAGGTGGTCTAGGTTGAACCATTGCAAAAATTGTTCACGGCTGAAAATTTCGTCATCACCGTGGCTCCAGCCGAGACGCGCCAGATAGTTCACCATGGCGTCTGGCAAGTAGCCCTCAACGGCATATTGCGTCACGGCTTTGGCACCGCTGCGCTTGCTCATTTTTTCGCCCTGCTCGTTCAGCACGGTTGGCAAATGAGCATAGACCGGAACGTCTTTGCCCAGCGCCCGAAAAATATTGATCTGCCGCGGCGTATTGTTGACGTGGTCGTCACCGCGAATCACATGCGTGATGGCCATGTCCATGTCGTCCACCACCACGCAGAAGTTGTAGGTCGGCGTGCCATCAGGACGGGCGATCACGAGGTCATCGAGTTCGTCGTTGCTGATTTCAATGCGGCCTTTGACCTTGTCTTCCCAGACCACGGCACCGCCTTGAGGATTTTTGAACCGCAGCACCGGTTGCACGCCAACCGGCACGGGCGGCAACGCCTTGCCCGCCTCAGGACGCCAAGTGCCGTCATAGCGCGGCTTTTGCTTGTCGGCCATTTGCTGCTCGCGCAGGGCGTCGAGTTCGGCCATGCTCATGTAGCAAGGGTAGACATGGCCAGCGGCCTGCAACTCAGCCAGCACGGCCTTGTAGCGGTCCATGCGCTGCATTTGGTAGAACGGGCCTTCGTCGTAATCGAGGCCGAGCCAACGCATGCCTTCAATGATCACATCAACCGACGCTTGGTTCGAGCGGTCAAGGTCTGTGTCCTCAATGCGCAAGATGAAATCACCGCCCGTAGAACGCGCAAAGGCCCACGGATAAAGCGCCGAGCGGATGTTGCCGAGATGGATAAAGCCTGTCGGCGAGGGAGCGAAGCGCGTTCTTGTCTTTTGTGTCATCAGTGTCTTCAGTGCTCAGGCCAATGCGTTCAAGCTGCGCAAACCTTTTTCGAGGTCGGCTTTCAAGTCGTCAATGTGCTCCAGGCCGACGGCCACACGGATCAAGGCCTGCGAGATGCCGGCCGCTTGGCGCTGCGCTTCACTCAGGCGTCCATGGGATGTCGTGGCCGGGTGCGTGATGGTGGTTTTGGTGTCGCCCAGATTGGCGGTGATGCTGCACACCTCGGTCGAATCAATCACATGAAATGCGTTCTTGCGGGTCGCCTCTGGGCCGGTGCCCTTGACGTCAAACGACAGCACCGCGCCGCCCATGCCGGACTGCTGCTGCATGGCCAAGGCATGTTGTGGATGCGACTTCAGGCCGGGGTAGTAAACCCGCGCCACACCGGGCTGCGCTTCGAGCCAGGTTGCCAGCGCCAGCGCGCTGGCGCTCTGCGCCTGCATGCGAATCGACAGCGTCTCCATGCCCTTGAGCACGACCCAGGCGTTGAAGGCTGACAGCGTCATGCCGGCGCTGCGCATCACCGGCACGAACTTTTCGTCGATGAGTTTTTTAGTGGCGCAAATCGCACCCGCCACCACCCGACCTTGGCCGTCGAGGTATTTGGTCCCCGAATGAATGATCAGGTCAGCACCCATCGCGGTCGGCTGCGACAAGGCCGGCGAGCAAAAGCAGTTGTCCACCGCGAGCAGCGCGCCAGCGGCGTGGGCGATGTCAGCCAAGGCACGGATGTCACACACTTCGGTGAGCGGGTTGGTCGGCGTTTCAGCAAACAAGAGACGCGTATTGGGCTTGACGGCGGCTTGCCATTCGGCCACATCGGTCTGCGAGACAAAGCTGCTTTCAACACCGAACTTGCCGAATTCGCTACCAATGAGTTTGATGGTCGAGCCAAACACCGACTGCGAGCAGATCACGTGGTCGCCCGCTTTCAACAAACCCATGCACATCAGCATGATGGCCGCCATGCCGCTGGAAGTGCCGATGCAGGCTTCGGTGCCTTCGAGGGCGGCCAGCCTTTTCTCCATGCTGGTCACCGTCGGATTGGTGAAGCGCGAGTACATATAGCCCTCTTCTTCACCTGCAAAACGGCGCATGGCGGTGGCCGCGTCAGGCTGCACAAAGCTGCTGGTCAGAAACAGGGCTTCGGAGTTTTCACCGAACTGGCTTTTGTCTTCAGCGACGCGGACGGCGAGCGTGTCGCGGTGCAAATTGGCAGGTAATTTTTTCGCGGTCATGGCTTCCTCAACTTTTCTTCCGAACTTCTCAAGCCTCTTGTGGATTGGGCAGTGCCAAACGCGAGACATCCACATCGCCCTCTTCGCCGCTGTGCTCACCACGGGCTGCGTTCATTTTGGCGATCGTCTCAGGCGTGATGTCACCAGTGATATAGATGCCGTCAAAGCAGGAGGCATCAAAGCCGTCAAGCTTAGGGTTGAGCGAACCGATGGCGCGCTTCATGCCTTCAATGTCTTGATAGATCAATGCATCGCAACCGATGGCCACGCGAATTTCTTCGACGGTGCGGTCATGCGCCACCAGTTCGGTCGAAGTTGGCATGTCGATACCGTAGACATTGGGGTAGCGCACCGGTGGCGCGGCACTGGCCAAATACACCTTACGGGCACCGGCGTCACGTGCCATCTGGACGATTTCACGGCTGGTGGTGCCGCGCACGATGGAGTCGTCCACCAGCAAGACATTGCGGCCCTTGAACTCGCTGGCAATGACGTTGAGTTTTTGCCGGACAGATTTCTTGCGCACGCCTTGGCCGGGCATGATGAAGGTGCGACCGACGTAGCGGTTTTTGACAAAGCCTTCGCGGTACGGAATGCCCAGCAAGTGCGCCAGCTGCGTCGCGCTTGGACGGCTGGATTCGGGAATCGGGATGATGACGTCGATCTCGTTCGGTGGCACGGTGGAGACCACGCGCTTGGCCAGCGTTTCGCCCAGATTCAGACGCGCTTGATAGACCGAAATACCGTCCAGCACCGAGTCCGGTCGGGCCAGATAAACAAACTCAAAAATGCAGGGCTTGAGCTGCGTTTTTTCGGCGCATTGCTCTGCACTGACCTCGCCCTGCATGTTCACAAAGACAGCTTCGCCAGGCGCAATGTCGCGCTCAAACTGGTGCGCCGTGCCTTCCAAAGCGACGGATTCGCTGGCCACCATGACCGTGCCGCCATTTTCATTTTGACCACGGCCCAAGCACAGCGGCCGAATCCCGTAAGGGTCACGGAACGCCAGCAAACCGTGGCCGGCGATCAGCGCCACCACAGCGTAAGAACCCTTGACGCGTTTGTGAACACCGCGCACGGCAGCGAACACGTCAGCGGCTTTCAAAGGCAGGCCACGGGTGGTTTTTTCGAGTTCGTGCGCCAGCACGTTCAACAGCACTTCGGAGTCGCTGTCAGTGTTGATGTGACGATGGTCGGTGTTGAACAGCTCGGCCTTGAGCTCGGCGGCGTTGGTCAGGTTACCGTTGTGCGACAGCACCAAACCAAACGGCGCGTTGACATAAAACGG
>CANFJF010000066.1 GCA_947447355.1 Comamonadaceae bacterium | reverse complement strand
GCCAGCGCCAACGGACACCGGGACGCAAACAAACAACCCGGCGGCAAATTGATAGGACTGGGAATTTCCCCGTGCGCAACATGCCGGTGCAATGACGCTTCAGGGTCGGCCGGCAAGTTGGCGGACAACAAGGTCTGCGTGTACGGATGCACGGGTTTGGCAAAAATAGCGCGTGTTGCGCCCTGCTCAACGATGCGGCCGAGGTAAAGCACCAACAGGCGATCGGTCATCAGTTCAACGGTTTCGAGGTCATGGCTGATCAGCAGCGTAGCCACCCCGGTTTCTTTTCGGATTTCATCAAGCACCTCCAAAATGCCCGCCCGCACGGACAGATCGAGTGAGCTGGTCGGCTCGTCAAGTACCAGCAGACGCGGCTTGGTGGCGATGGCCCGGGCGATTGAAATACGTTGCAGTTGGCCACCCGACAGCTCGTGCGGAAAACGCAGCAGCAATGACGCCGGCAAATGCACACGTGCCGCCAGCTCTTTCACCGCCTTGTCTCGCTCAGCAGCGGAGAGAGTTGAGTGCAACAGAAGGGGCTCGCCCAAGGCCCGCCCCACGGTCATGCGAGGATTCAGAGCACCCCATGGATCTTGAAAAACAATTTGAATGTCCGATCGCAGGCGGCGCATGTTGGCTTCGGGCAGCTGTGTGATGTCCTCACCGGCAAACAGGATCTGCCCGGAAGTGACCGACGTCAGTCGCGTGATCAGCATGCCGAGCGTCGACTTTCCCGAGCCGCTCTCGCCCACCAAGCCGACCGATTCACCGGCTGCGATGCTGAAGCTGACGCCATTGACCGCACTGACTTCGAACCCACCGCGGATGGGAAATTTCTTCACCAGGTCGCGGACCTCCAGCAAGTGGTGTGTCATGCCACAGGTCCAGTCGGAAAATGACAAAACGCGCGATGACCGGATGCAAATGTTGCTGTCGGCACGGGTGTGCTGCACACGGCTTGCGCTTGCTTACAGCGGTCCCGGTAAGTGCAGCCTTGTGGCAAGGCATAGAGGTCAGGGGGCGTGCCGCCCACTTGCGCAAAACCCTGATGGGCAATTTGTTTGGGCGTCGACGCGATCAAGCTGCCGGTGTACGGATGGCGTTGGTCGCGAAAAACCTCTCGAACAGGCCCTTCCTCGACGATAGCGCCCGCGAACATAACGGCCATGCGATCGCAATAATGCGCGACGATCCCGAGGTCGTGCGTGATGATGATGGCGCTCATGCCGTTGGCTTTGACCAGACGCCGCAGGGTGTCCAAGACTTCGGCCTGCACGGTCAAATCAAGACCGGTGGTCGGCTCGTCGGCGATCACCAGACGCGGTGAGTTGATGAGCCCCGCAGCGATCAGCATGCGTTGAGCCATGCCACCCGACAGTTCGTGTGGCCAAGCCTGCATGCGGCTTTCGGGGTCAGGAATTTGCACTTGCGCAAGCATGCTGAGGGCACGTTCTGTGGCTCTGGCTTTAGATGTCTCGCCATGTTCGCGTTGCATGCGCACGAGTTGATCGCCAATACGCGCCAGCGGATCAAGCGACGTCTTGGGTGACTGGGGAATCAGTGTGATGCGCTTGCCGCGAACGGCGTCACCATGTCCGAGATCTAGAACGCCCAGCTCCTGCCCTTCAAACAAAACACGTCCTTGCACCACCTGAGCCGGCGGGCGCAACAGGCCCAACAGGGCCAGCGCTGTCAACGATTTGCCAGCGCCGGTTTCACCGACAAGGCCTAAGACCTCGCCCTCACCGACCTGAAACGACACGCCATTCAAAGCCTTGGCGGTACGCACCTCGTTGTCGAGACCACGCGAGACAAAGTGGACGTGCAGGTTTTCAACTGACAGTAAGCTCATTTGCCTGTCGTCCTGCGGCGTGGATCGAGAATGTCGGTCAGACCGTCACCCAGTAAATTGAGACCCAGAACCAGCGCCATCAGCGCCAGCCCCGGAAACACCGCCACCCACCATTCACCGGTGATGACGAACTCCGCACCTTGCCGGATCATGGCACCCCACTCGGGCGCCGGGGCCTGAATACCCACCCCGATAAAGGCCAAAGTGGCACTGATGCGCACAGCCCACGCCATGCGCATGGGCAGCTGCGCCGTAGCGCCCAAAATAGCGTTGGGCAAAATGTGAACCAGCATGATTCGCCAAGGTGGATTGCCAATGGCGATAGCCGCTTTGACGAAAGTCGCTTCACGCAGCGCCAGCACTTCGGCACGCACAACGCGCGCAAAAATCGGACTGTCGAGGACACCGATGACCAGCACCACACTGACCAGACTTTGACCCGCAGCAGCCACCACGGCCAATGCCAGGATGATGGTCGGAAAGGCGCGAAGGATATCGAGGATCCGCAACAGGATTTCATCCACCATGCCGCCCTTGTAGCCGGCCACCACGCCCAATGGCAAACCGATCGCCAGCATGATGATGCCCGCCGGCACAGCGATGCCAAAGGCATAACGGGTGCCATGAATCACGCGCGACAAGACATCCATGCCATTGCCGTCACTGCCGAACAGGAACTGTTCACCGGGCGTGTGTAAAACATCATAAGAAAAGCTCTGCGTCGGGTTGTACGGCGCAATGACGTTGGCAAAAATAGCCAACAACATGAAAACCCCCACGGTGCAAAAACCAATGGCGAAGGTCGGACTGCGGCGTGCCAAGCCCAAAGGGTAGGCCCAAATGCTCCGGCGACTTGTTTGGCACAGCGTTGCGCTCATGAACTCGCTCCACTGCGCGGTTCAATCAGCATCACGGCCAGATCGATGAGCAAAAACACGAAGACCGAAAACAAGGCCAGCGTCAACACATAACCTTGAACCACAGCAAAATCTCCAAGCAGAATCGCATTGAGACCCCATTGTCCGAGACCGCCCCACGAAAAAATGTATTCGATCAAAGCCGCAGCCGCGAGCAGCGAGGTGATTTCTGAACCCAAAAAAGTCAGTATCGGTGCCAGTGCGTTGCGCAATGCGATGCGCCGGATAGTGGCCCGTGAGAAACCATTGGCGCGCGCGTAACGCACATAGTCACTGCCCATGATCTCAATGACGATGGCCCGTGTGTGCTTGATGATGGGTGCCGCAGCCAGCATGGTGAAACAAGCCACCGGCAGGGCCAGTTGAGCCAGCGCAGATCGCAAAGCGGCCCAGTTGCCAGCCAACAGGCTGTCGACCACCGTACTGCCGGTCACCATGGCCGGAGCCACCACATCCATGGCCAACCGGCCCATCGGGGGAGGTGCCCAACGCAGCCAGTAAAAGAATACCAAAATAGCCATCAAGCCCATCCAATAAGTCGGCATCGAAAAGCCGGCCAGCGATCCAAAGCGAGTCAGTTGGTCGAACCAGCCGTTAGGCCGACTGGCAGCGCGAAGTCCGACAGGAACACCAATGATGGTGGCGAGCCCAACGGACAACAACACCAACTCCAGCGTCACGGGAAAAAGATGCAGGATCTCATTCAACACGGGCACGCCGCCCTGCCAGGACACACCCAGATCACCACGCGAGATGTGCAGCATGTAGGTGAAAAATTGCTGCATCATCGGTTGATCGAGCTGAAGTTCCGCTCGGATCGCGCGCAACATTGCTTCATCGGCCATGGGGCCCGCCAGCATGGCCACCGGATCTTGACTGCCGATGCGTATCAGCATGAAGGTCAAGAAAATAATGCCAATGATGACCGGTATCGACACCAACAGTCGCAGCGCAATGAAGCGTACGACCTGCAACCCCCGTGTACCGATCACGGTGCGCAAGTCAGATCTTTCCAGACCAATCGGTTGTGTGGTTTCCAGAGATAGCCCTTGACGCAGGCTGCAAAAACTTCATGCGTCCCTGGCAAGTAGGTTTCAATGAAGGTCGCAGAATCTGCCTGAAGCTGCTGGGCCTGCTCGATCAGTTCCAGCCACTTCTTCTCGTCGCGTTCGACCACCGAGGCATCGATCAATTTGTCCATGGCCGCATCGCAATTGGCATTGACATTGGAGGAACCCTTGCAGTGTGCAGTGAGAAACATGTTGTACGAGGGGTCAGGCACAAAGCTGGATGTCAGGTGAGTCAGGAAAGGAACGCTCCAGACGTTGATGGTGCGTCTGGCCAACATTTCAGTCGACGGGATGCGCTTGGGCGTCATGCGGATACCGGCCTTGGCCAGTGATGCCTGCAGCTGTAGCGCCAAGGGCTCCTCCCACCACCAGTTGGTGCTGTACTCGAGAGTGATATCGACCCCATTCGGATATCCTGCTTCAGTCAGCAGTTGCTTGGCCTTGTTGTAGTCGGTCTCGTACTTGTAAGCACTGACCGCCCCAGGGATCGGCGAGTTCAGCATCGAACGAGAACGTGTGCCCTGCCCCAGAAACACAGCCTCACCGATCGCCGCATAGTCGGTGGCATAAGCCACAGCCTGACGAACTTTGACCTTGTCGAACGGGGGGAAGCGTGGATTCATGCGAACCGTCGCACCGCCAAAACCAGGCACGCTTTCGACTTTGACAGAACGGTCTGCTCGCAGCCCGGAAAGTTGTTGAAACGGAATCTGCTCGGCGTATTGCACTTGGCCGGTGCGCACCAACGCAACGCGTGTGGCCGGGGATGGCACTTCACGCCAGATCATGCGCGTGTAATAAGGCTTCTTGAAGGCGTAGTTGGGATTGACCACGAACACCGCTTGCTGTCCCGCTTGAAGCGACTGCAAATGATAGGGGCCGTAGCCTGCCGTGTTGAGCGCCAGCCACTTGGTGGCGTAGGGGTCTTCGGGTGTCGCGTGCTTTTTCGCTTCAACGGAATCAAAGATGGCCGGTAAATGAAGAGACAGCGCGCCTAAGAAAATTCGGTTGGCATCGCTTAGAACGTAACGCACTTCGTACTTAGAGACGGCCTCGACTTTCTCGATACGAGCGGCACTGCGCATGAACTGGCCGGTGCGTTTTTGAGCCGCCGATTTTTCATAAGTCCAGACAATATCCTGGGCCGTGAGTTCATTTCCAAAGGGGCTTTTCACACCGCGCTTGAGCTTGAATAAATAGCTCTTGCCGTCCTTAGAGACGCTCCAGCTTTCCGCCAGATGGGGCTCGATCTTGGCGGGATTTATTTCAGTCTTGCCATGGGCGCCAACACGCGTGCCATAGCGGGTCAGGCCTTCATAAAGGTTGACTGCCGCCTCGATCTGCCCGGGGACCCAGATATCTGGGTCAAAGCCCTTGGGCGTGGCCGACATGGCCATCACCAGCGTCTGTTCTTGCGCCTGTACGAAAGCGGTGGGTGTGAATAAAGCGCAAACAGTCAACAGAAACACTGGCAGTGAAATCTTCATCATTTTGCCCATGGGAAAATTAAGAATTTACATTCTATGGAGTCGCCGTTCAATCGGGATAACTACTAGTGCCTGAATGATCCGAAGTGCAGAAGAACAATTTTTTTGAATCACATTTCCATCCGCAATAATAAAAGCTGAGTTAACACCAACACTGTGAAAACCATTTTTATGTCTCCAACTATTCGTCCTGGCGCTTCTAAGTCAATCCTCATCTCCGACGGCATACGTGCAGCGTCGCATCGCACGCCGCACAAAATCGCCATCACTGAATCAGGGCGCAGCTTGAGTTATCAACAGTTGGTTTCACGTATCGACCGCGTTTCCAACTTGGCGCATGCCGGACTGGGTCTGCGGCATGGCGAACGCGCCGCGTTGCTGCTGCGCAACCGACTGGAGTACATGGAACTGGTTTGCGGACTCTCTTCTGCCGGGGTGGCCGTGGCCACCATTGGCCCTGCATCAGCGATGCCGGAAATTAGATTCCTGTGCGAAGACTCCGGTGCGCGCGTGCTGTTTGTCGATGCCGAGCTTGAGGAGATTGCGCGCGCTTCTGTGCCGGCCTGCGTCGAGCGAATCATCGTGATCGGCGAGGCCTATGAGGCCCTGCTGGCCAAGTCTGCATCGACTGTTTTTGATGGTGGCGTTACGGAACATGATATTTTTTCAATTCCCTACACCTCCGGCGCTACCGGACGTCCCAAGGGAGTGATGCTGTCTCATCGCGGTCGTGTTTTGGCTTGTTACGCCATGGCCTCAGAGCACGGCGCCTATGGCCCAGATGATCGTGCCGTCGCGACGACACCGATGTTTCACGGAGCTGGCTTTCTCATGGCCTTGGTCCCCATTTTCTTCGGTGGCTCAGTCGAAATACTGCCGCGTTTCGATATCGAAAAACTGGTGGCCACCATCGCCTCCATGCGTGCTACCAGTGCCTACATGGTGCCCACCCATTTCGCCGCCCTGTTCGCCCTGGGCGACAGCGCCCGGCGGCATGACATGCGATCACTCAAAGCCTTGATCTCCGGAACGGCGCCGTTGGCGCAAAGCATGAAGAGCCAAATCATTGACTACTTTGGGGAAGGGTTGCTGTTCGAGCGCTATGGCACCACTGAGACAAATATCGTCACAGCGCTGCGTCCTGCAGACCAGTTGCGCAAAATAGCCTGCGTAGGTCAATGTCTGACGGGCACCTACATCAAGGTCCTTGACGATTCAGGCCGTGAAGTCTCGGCCCACACGGTGGGTGAACTGGCCGTTGCATCGCCCTACTGCTTTTCGGGCTATCTCAACATGCCGGAAGCCACCGAGAAAGCCAGACGTGGCGACTGGTTCATCACCGGAGATCTGGCACGTGTCGATGACGAAGGCTATCTGTATATCGTCGACCGCAAGAACGACATGATCATCACCGGAGGCGAGAACGTCTACCCAAGGGAAGTCGAAGAAGTGTTGTTGGCACATGCGGCAGTCAGGGAATGCGCCGTCGTGGGTGCCCCGCATGCCTATTGGGGCGAAGCCATCACGGCCTTTGTGGTCGTGCGTGATGGCATGACGGTGACCGTCGAGGATCTCGAAGCATGCTGCCGCACCGCGCTAGCGCGCTATAAAGTCCCCAAGGACTTCCGTATGGTGGGCGTATTGCCAAGGAACAGCATGGGGAAAATTTTGCGACGTGAATTACGCGATGTACTTTCAAGCGCTTAACGTCCGGCGGCTCAGATGCAACCCTGCTTAGAAATGGTGTGAGAGTGCAAACAGCAAAGAGGCTCGACTCCTGCAGGGAATACGTTTTCTTGATCGCGACCTGCTAAAGACAAAATCGGCGCAACTGTTACGTATTTGTTACGTATTTGTTACCTGTTCGTAGGTGGTTATAACGCGTGGACTGGCTTTTTTGAGGTGAGAATCCAAGCCTAACTCATCCGATGGCCAATGCCAACCCTTAGTCCCGCCTCAAGTCCTCGAACTCGACACACGCCTTCCAGTCTGGCGCGATGTTTTGCTTTAGCAGCTGCCGGATTGGCGGTGGGTGCATTGCTGCTGACATTACTGGCTTCTTGGTGGTTACTCAGTCGTCAACAAGATAACGCCATCAATGAACTCGCTGCCCGTGAGCGGCAGTTTCACGCGCAGACCATCGGCCTCAACTTGACCGCATTGGCCAGCCGCATGACAGAAATCGCAGGCAGTGCGATTTTGGTCAGCGGACGTCTGGACAACATTGACAGGGACGCTTATCGCGCGCCATTTTTGGCGGACATCCAGCAAGTCAACGGGATTCCCGTGCAGGTTTTGTTCACTGACTACAGAGGGATCGAAATTGCCAGCCACGACGCCCTCTTCAGCGCTGAAGAGCGTATTTGGCTGACCGAAAAGATCAAGCTGGGTCGACCCGCCTCCGGTATTTTTTTCAATGGCGTCGAACCCCAATTGGTCGCCTTGGCTCCTTTGGTTTACACGAGCACAAAAACGCCAAGCGGGGGGCTTTTATACAAAATTGATCTGGCCGCGCTGCATTCTGATGAGCACATGAAACTGCTTTGGGGCGCGCCACTGGCAGACGAGCCAAACCAAACCAACCCAGTGGCCGGTCCCGCCGTGTTTGGGGCCCTTGATTTTCGGATCAGAGGCACCTCGCCGCTTGACAGTAACCCTTCATTGTCGCCGTTGTATTTACCGATATTTTTGGTCGTGATGGGCCTGTTTGTTGCCATCGTGCTGGGGGGTGCGCACATGGCGACCGTACTCACCCGCGACCTCCGAAAGCTTCAACTCTTTGCCAGTCAACTGGTCCGAGATGGTTTGAGTCAGGAAAGGGCTAAAACCACTGGTACAGAAGAAGTCGCCAGCCTGTCGTCGTCCATCAATCAGATGCTAGACAGGTTGTACGAACAGCGCCAGGCACTCACGCACGAAGGAGAAAAATTGGTCGAGCTGGCAGACGCCTTGAAGCGTGCGGACAGACGCAAAGACGAATTTTTTGCCATGCTGGCGCACGAGCTGCGTAATCCGCTGGCGCCGATCATGACCGGCGCCGAAAGGCTCAAGCGGGCAGCGCAAGACGACCCGATCATTCAGCGCACCGGCCAGATCATTGGCCATCAGGCCAAACACATGGCGCGCATCATTGACGACCTGCTAGACATCTCCAGAATCACCCAGGGTCAAGTCACACTCAAGCTCGAAACCCTCGACTTTGCCACCGTGGTGGCCGTCGCGATTGAGCAAATTCGGCCCCTCATCGAATCGAATAACCATCATTGTTCAGTGTCGATTCCGCCAGGCCCCCTGCCTGTCAGTGGGGACCATGCCCGACTGGTTCAAGTCACCAGTAATCTCTTGAAAAATGCGGTCAAATACACCTCGGAAGGCGGTTATATCGATCTTCGAGTCGTCATAGAGGCGGGTGAATTACGCATGACCGTTGGTGACAACGGCAGTGGCATTGACCCTGACCTGATGCCCGACATCTTTGACCTCTTCACGCAAGGCGAGCGCACCTCGGATCGACGTCTGGGCGGTTTGGGTCTCGGTCTGTCGCTGGTTAAAAGTCTGGTTCAAATGCATGGTGGGCGAGTCACGG
Organism: Comamonadaceae bacterium; assembly: GCA_947447355.1. Taxonomy (GTDB): domain Bacteria; phylum Pseudomonadota; class Gammaproteobacteria; order Burkholderiales; family Burkholderiaceae_C; genus Polaromonas. The sequence continues at coordinate 9,805 of CANFJF010000066.1, read as the reverse complement.
CAGACAGTCCTGGACTCGGCAAGGGCTCGAGTTTCAACGTTTATTTACCCTGCGCCCGCATGGAGGACTTGCCAGCTCCCGTCGAACTGCAAGCGCTCAAAGCGCCGAGTCGTTCGCTCAAGATCCACGTGGTGGACGACAACGTCGACGCCGGCCAAACACTGGCCATGCTGTTAAACATGAATGGCTACCAAGTGACTGTGAGTGTTGATGGACGCTCAACGCTGGAACAGTTCAAAGACCCTGACCGCTGTCCTGATCTATTCATCTTAGACATCGGACTGCCAGATATGGACGGCACAGAACTCGCTAAGAAATTGCTAGCGCGTCCGCATCTGTCACACGCCCACATGATGGCGATGACGGGCTATGGCCAGGCCAGCGACAAGGCCCGCTCACTGGCTGCGGGCTTCAATTACCATTTGGTCAAACCCGTGGACTACGAGCATCTTCAAGAACTGTTGAGCGAAATTGAGAAGGCCTTGAGGGCACTGGCTTGAGCATTGCGTGAAAACCAAGGGTTATCGCGCAAGACGAATGACTGTCTTGTCATGTTGACAAATTCCCGTTGATAATGTGCGGCTTTTGAAGCCCCTTACAACATGGAGACAGGCATGAAAAATTTTTTAAAATTGGCACTGATTGGTGCAATGTTCGCAACGAGCGTGGCGCAGTCGCAAACAGTCAAAATCGTGGGACTTGTTGAGCTCAGTGGCACCGGCGCCACGTCTGGTACCAATTTTGACAATGGCATGAAACTCGCCGTGAAAGAAATCAATGCGGCAGGCGGTATCTTGGGTCGCAAGATTGATTACACCTCCAGCGACACCCAGTCCAACCCCGGCGTGGCCAAGGGTCTGGCTGAAAAAGCCGTCGACAACGACGCCTACGTCGTCATGGGCCCCGTGTTTTCTGGCTCCATCATGGTGAGTATGGCCGTGACGCGGCGTGCTGAAATTCCTAACTTCACGGGCGGCGAAGCGTCCGCTATCACGGAGCAAGGCAACCCCTACGTTTTCAGAACGTCGTTCACCCAATCCACGGCCATGCCGAAGATTGCGAGTTACATCAAAAACACGGTCAAGGCCAAAGCCGTCGACGTGATTTATGTCAACAACGACTTTGGCAAAGGTGGCCGTGACCTGATCATGAAAGCCCTAGAAGCCCAAGGCATCAAAGTCGGTGCAGACGTTTCAACAGAACCTGGTCAAATCGACTTCAGCAGCGCCGTGATCAAGGTCAAGCAGTCCAGCGCCGATGCCGTATTTGTTTACTCCAACGAAGAAGAGTCGGCCCGCTTGTTGCGTGAGCTCAAAAAGCAAGGTTACTCAAAACCCATCATTGGTGAAACCACGCTGACCAGCCAGAAGGTCATCGAGCTTGCCGGTGACGCTGCCAATGGCGCCATCGCTCATGTGAGCCTGACAGCTGACGCGCCACAGGCCAATGTCAAGAAATTTGATGCTGCCTACCAGCGCGAGTTCAAGTCCAAAACAGACCACAATGGCCTCAAGGGCTACATCGGCATCTACACCGTCAAGGCCGTGACCGAGAAAATCGGCAAGTTCGATTCCAAGGCTTTTGCTGCTGCAATGAAAAATCTGACTCTCTCGGCCAAAGCCACGCCCGGTCTGTTGCTGGACCTCAGCTATGACGACAAAGGCGACATCGACCGCGAAAGCTACATGACCAAAGTGGTTGCAGGCAAGCAAGTTGTGACCAGCATCTTGCCGCCCGTGAACAAAAAATAACAGGACCCATCGCTTCCCTATGGACAACAGAAAATTCATCTTGGCCGGTGTGATGGGCATGCCCATCACACAGTCTCGGTCCCCCATTCTTCACAACTACTGGATTGCCAAGCACGGTTTGAGAGGTGCATACGGCCACTTTCCAGTCGAAGCGAACAACTTGGAGGCGGCCATCCGCGGCCTGTCCGCGTTAGGGCTGGCGGGATGCAACGTGACCCAACCCCACAAAGTTGAGGCCCTCAAGTTGATGGATATTGTTGACCCCTTGGCGCAGCGCATGGGCGCAATCAATTGCATCGTGGTTCAAGCTGACGGGAGTCTGCATGGCTTTAACCATGATGGCTATGGCTACATTCAAAGCTTGAAAGACGTTAATTCCGATTGGCGTGCAGATGCCGGGCCCATCGTCGTGCTGGGTGCCGGAGGTGCCTCCCGTGCGGTCGTTCTCAGCTTAATTGATCAAGGTGCTACAGAGATTCGACTGGTGAACCGAACACTCGACAAAGCAAATGCCTTGGCTGCCGGGTATGAACAGATCGTCAAAGTCTTTCCTTGGACTGAACGGAATGCCGCCATGGAAGGCTGCGCGCTATTGGTCAACACCACCAACCAAGGTATGTATGGTCAACCGCCACTGGATATAACGTTAGATGCCCTGCCCATGTCTGCCATGGTCTCAGACGCTATTTACGTCCCGCTAGAAACGCCTTTGCTGCAAGCCGCGCGCCTGCGCGGCAACAAGACCGCCAATGGTTTGGGCATGTTGCTGAATCAGGCACGCCCTGCTTTCAAATCGTGGTTCGGTGTCATGCCCGAGATCACGGATGAATTGAAGCAATCCGTTCTGGCCACTTTTTGAAGCGTCGCCCATGAGCGTTTTGACGGAAAGAAAGATCGACGCGCACTGCCATGTCCTCGATCCTGCCCGGTTTCCTTACGGAACTGACGTGGCGTATCGACCCGCCGGTCAAGAAATGGGTGATGCGCGGTATTTTCAGCAATTGATGGCTTGCTACGCCGTCGAGCATGCGCTGCTGGTCGGACCCAACTCGGGCTACGGCACAGACAACCGTTGCCTGTTGGACGCCATCAAAATCGGCAACGGCAAGTTCAAAGGCATTGCCGTGGTGCCGAACGACTGCCCGCTCGAGGCTTTGGCTGAACTCAAGGCCAACGGTGTCATAGGCTTGGCATTCAATCCGTCTTTGCATGGGTTCGATCATTACGCGGACATTGAACCTTTGTTGCAGCGACTCCAAACGCTGGATCTGTGGGCACAGTTTCAAGTCGAAAACGACCAGTTGGTTCAGTTCATGCCCATGCTGAAACGCGTTAACGGCAAGTTGATGTTCGATCATTGCGGCCGCCCTTCCATTGACGCCGATACCCACCAAGCCGGTTTTCAGTCTTTGCTCGCACTGGGCCGCGAAGGCCGTGCGGTGGTGAAAATTTCGGGCTATGCCAAATTCTCAAAAGCCGGTTATCCCTACCCGGATGTTGGTCCGTTTTTAGATCAACTCGTGCAAAATTTCGGCACCCAGCAATGCGTCTGGGCCTCTGACTGGCCGTACCTGAAGGCCCCTTTCCGCCTCGACTACGGCCCGATGCTGAAAGTCTTTGAAAGCCAATTTTCAAAGTCTGACCGGGAGGTGATGATGTGGTCAGCCCCCAAACATCACTTCGGCTTCTGACGCGTTAAACGTCCAATCCAGCGCCGGAGAAAAGACCCACCATGGCTTGGCGCAACCAGATGTTGCCTGCATCGGCGTTGAAGCGCTCATGCCAGTGTTGCTTGACTTTGTAAGGCGGCAAGGATACCGGCGGTTCAAGCAATTGAACCTTTTCCTGTGAGGCCAAAGCGATGCCAAGCAAGCGCGGCACGATGACCAAAAACTCGGTCTGCGCCACGATGCGGGCGACGCCCAAAAAGCTCGGCAAGTGCAAGACCACACGGCGCTCTAACTTATGACGGGCCAACACTTTGTCGACTATGGAATGGCCCGTGCCCGACGCCGTGACCAAGATGTGGCCTTCCGCCATGAACGCCCGGGGCGTGAGCTTGCTGCGGATGCGCGGGTGGTCACTGGCCGCTAAGCAGACAAAATTTTGCGCAAACAGCGCCTGCTGGTAGAAGCCCGCTTCAAGATCAGGCGTGAAGCCGACGGCCAGATCGATGTCGCCAGACTCAAGCCGACGCCGGCTGTCTGGCGAAATTTTGTCCGCCTTCAAGGTCAATCCTGGTGCCGACTGCTGCAGGTGATTGATCAGCCGCGGCAGCAAAACCATCTCGCTGATGTCGGTCATGCAGATGCAAAACTCTCTTTTAGCTTGTTGCGGTAAAAAGACGCCGCTTTGGCCGCGGGCTTTTTCGATGTGCAGCAAAGCCTCTAGCAAGTCGGGGTAAATGCGCTGCGCCTTGGGCGTCGGCTCCATGCCGGTCGACGTTCGTGTGAACAGACGGTCCTCAAAATGCCGGCGCAACTTGCCCAGCATGATGCTGGCGCTGGCCTGCTCAATGCCCAGCCGCAGCGCCGCACGCGAAACACTCTGTGTTTTGTAGACCTCGACAAAGACGCCGAGCCACTCCAGATCAAGTTTGGCCATACACCACTATATAAAAACGATATGTTTAGTATTCTATATAAAGCGTTGACGCCATAGTCTGTTGGGACGACAGTGTTGGGTCGTACAAATGATAGGGAGACTTCGATGAGCATTCAACCGAAAAACGCGCTGCCTGTCCTGGTGGCTGGCGGCGGTATCGGCGGACTGGCCGCAGCGCTGGCCTTGACGCGTCAAGGCTTCGACGTGAAGGTACTAGAACAAGCCTCTGCCTTGGGCGAAATTGGCGCCGGCCTGCAAGTCGGGCCCAATGGCTTTGCCGCTTTTGACGCCTTGGGCGTTGGTGAAATCGCTCGCAGCAAAGCGGTCTACACCGACTTCATGGTCATGCACGACGCGCTGGACGAATACCAAGTGGGCCACATCCCCACGGGCGAGGCCTTCCTCAAACGCTTTGGCAACCCGTATGCAGTCATTCACCGCGCCGATGCGCACATGGCTTTGCTCGATGGCGCCAAGGCCTCAGACCGCATTGAGGTATCGACCGGCACGCAAGTCCAGCGGGTCGAGCAGGACGACGACGGCGTGACTGTGTTTGACGGCCAAGGCGGCCAACACCGCGGCATCGCCTTGATCGGTGCAGACGGTGTCAAGTCAGCCGTGCGACGCCAGTATGTGGGCGACGAAGCACGCGTGTCGGGCCATGTGGTTTACCGCGCGGTGGTCGACAAAAAAGACTTTCCGGTCGACCTGCAATGGAACGCCGCATCGATCTGGGTCGGCCCCAATTGCCACTTGGTGCATTACCCGCTGCGCGGCGGCGAGCAGTACAACGTGGTCGTCACCTTCCACAGCCGCGACAAAGAAGAGTGGAGCGTTCGCCTGGGCAGCCGCGAAGAAGTGCTGAGCTACTTTGACGGCATTTGCCCGAAAGCAAGGCAACTGATTGAGCTACCGAAAGACTGGTCGCGCTGGGCCACGGCCGACCGCGAACCGATCGGCCAATGGAACTTCGGCCGCGTCACGCTGCTGGGCGACGCCGCTCATGCCACGCTGCAGTACTTGGCACAAGGCGCCTGCATGGCCATGGAAGATGCCGTCACCTTGGGTGAAGCCCTGCGCGTGAACGACAACGACTTTGACAAAGCCTTCGCCCTGTACCAGCGCTGCCGCGTCGCCCGCACCGCTCGCATTGTGTTGTCTGCGCGCGAAATGGGTCGCATCTTTCACGCCAAAGGCGTCGAGCGCCTGGTCCGCAACGACCTCTGGAAAAACCGCAGCCCTGAGCGTTTTTATGACGCCATGGAATGGCTCTACGGCTGGAATCTCAAAAACTGCCTTTCTACTTGATTAATATGAAAACTTTGACCCAACCCCTGCTCTCCACGGCCCTTTTGTTGGCCTCTTTGTGTGTGCCAGCCTCGGCACAAACGGCCAGTAACTTCCCGACCAAACCCGTCACCATCGTCACCGCTTTTGCCGCCGGCAGCGGCCCGGACGCGGTGCTGCGCCAAGTCTCTGAAAAACTGTCCAAGCTGTGGAATCAGCCCGTCCTTATCAACAACAAACCCGGTGGTGGCGGCTTTATCGCCATTGATGCGACCCAGCGCGCCGCGGCCGATGGCTACACCTTGATCCAGCTCGACAGCGAACACTTGGCCGCTTTGCCGCATCTGTACAAAGCCAAAGGCTATGTCACGCTGAACAACTTTGACCCGGTCGCCCCGTTGTTCAGAACGCCGTTTCTCGTTGCCGTGGCCACTGACGCCAAGTGGCAAAACATGAAAGACCTGATCAACGCCGCCAAGGTCGCACCTAACGCTGTGAGCTATGGCTCATGGGGCGTCGGCAGCCCCGGCCATCTGGGCGGTGAACACCTGTCACTGCTGGCCAACACCGACATGACCCATGTGGCTTTTCGCGAAGTCTCGCAACTCTTCACTTCTGTGGGTGCGGGTGACGTTCAATGGAGTTTTGCCAGCTTGCCTTCCAGCCAGGGCATCTTCAAAGCCGGCAAGCTGCGCTACATCGCCATCGCTGCGGCCAAACGCATCCCGCAAATGCCAGACGTCCCGACCGTCGCAGAAGCGGGTGGCCCAGCCGGTTTTGAAGTCAACTCATTCGTCTCACTGCTGGCCCCGAAAGGCATCGCCAACGACGTCAAGGCCAAAATTCATGCCGACGTGCTGAAGGTGCTGGCCGACCCGGAGGTGAAAGCCCGCTACAACACCTTTGCCTTTGAAACCATCACCTGGTCGCCAGACGAAATGCGTAAGAATGCAGAGATCAAAAGCAAAATTTACGCAGAATTGGTCAAACGTAAAAACATCAGCCTGGATTGACAACACCATGAACGAACTCGGACGCCTCGAAGACCTTCCTGCCGACTATGTCGCTGCGCTGAAAGCGCAAAACTTGGTGCCGCTGTGGCCCAACTTGCGTGGCGTCTTGCCACCCGGCAAACCCACTCTTCACACCCGCGCCACGCACTGGCCGTATGCCGCGATCCGACCCTTGCTGATTCAAGCGGGAGAGCTCACCCCTATCGAAAAAGCAGAGCGTCGCGTGCTGGTGCTGGCCAACCCGGGCCATGGCCTCGACAAGATGCAGGCCAGCGCCGCCATGTACTTGGGCATGCAGTTGCTGCTGCCCGGTGAATGGGCGCCATCGCATCGCCACACGCCCAATGCCGTGCGTATGGTGGTCGAAGGCGAAGGCGCCTGGTCAACGGTCGATGGCGAGAAATGCCCGATGCTGCGCGGCGACTTGATCCTCACGCCCACAGGCCTCTGGCACGAGCATGGTCACGACGGCACAGAGCCGGTGATCTGGCTCGACGTGCTTGATTTGCCGCTGGTCTATTACATGGAGGCGAGCTACCACGTCAACAGTGGCCGCCAAGAAGTGACGCCCGGTCATGGCGAACGTTCTTACGCCCGTGGCGGCCTGCTGCCAACCCCCGTGTTTGAGCGTTCCAACAAGGCTTACCCGATGCTGCGTTACCCGTGGGCGGATGCGCGTGCGGCACTGGAGTCGATCGCGGCCAACCAGCCCGTAGAGCAAGCGGTGCAAATCACTTACGCCAATCCGCAGACCGGTGCACACGCCGAAAACATCTTGGGCTTTTATGCGCTGATGCTGCGTCCGGGCCAAACCCTGACACTGCCCACACGCAGTCCGGCGATGGTGTTCCACGTTATTGAAGGCAGCGCCGACGTGCAGGTAGCAGAGCAGAACTTTCTGTTGGCCGAGGCCGACACCTGCTGCGCCCCGGGCTACACGCCCGTGACCTTGCGCAACGCCTCCACCACTGAGGCCGCTTTTATCTTTATCGCCGACGAGACACCGTTGCACCAGAAGCTAGGCGTCTACGAAACGCGCCCCTGATTTTTAACTTTTCTAATTTCTATTTTTTGTACTAGGACGCAACAGCATGACCACCACCTATCTCTGGACCCCCCCAGCCGTTCAATCATTGCCAGTACGCGGCAAAACTGAACGCCTGCCGATCAACCGCATCTTCTGCGTCGGTCGCAACTACCACGCGCACGCCATTGAGATGGGGAAACCGGTCGACAAGTCGATTGAGCGTCCGTTCTACTTCAACAAGTCACCGCAGACCTTGGTCCAAAGTGGCGCCACCGTGGCGTATCCACCGGAAACCGCCAACTACCACTATGAGATGGAACTGGTCTTGGTCGTCGGCAAGCCCGGCTTTCGGGTCAAAGCCGAAGAAGCACACACCATCATTTACGGCTACGCCTGCGGTCTGGACATGACGCGGCGCGACCTGCAGCTCGTCGCCCGCGACAAAGGCCGGCCTTGGGATTTGGGCAAAGACTTTGAGCAATCCGCAGTGGTTGGTGAAGTCGTGCCCATGCCGGGCGTGGTGATTGAGAATGCCGCGCTGGCGTTGACGGTGAACGGCCAGCCGCGCCAGAAGTCAGACCTGAACAAACTGATCTGGAACATCCGTGAACAAATCGCGGATTTGTCGCTGTTCTACCACCTCGAACCCGGCGATCTGATCTTCACCGGCACACCTGAAGGCGTTGGCCCGGTCGTGGCGGGTGACCACATTGAAGGTTCTGTGGAAGGCGTTGGCAGCATTTCACTGACCATCAGCGCAGCGGAATAAGGCGTTACGGATAAGACTTGGAGATGAAGTCGTCAATCACATTGGCGGCTTCATCGCTGGCACCGTAGTACATGTGAAAACCACTTCGGCAGGGGTCTCGTTGTTCTGACTCCCCTGACAACAGCCAAGCCAACTCTGTCGCCCCTTTGTTGAATACTTTCACTTGGTTAAAGTTGTCTGCAGCCGCTTTACCGAGGGTGTGCGAACAACCATCTTGCTGGTGATGCAAGACCAAAAACGGCAAGTCCATTGGCGGCTTGAAAGTTGTCTCTGTGCGCGCCCCACTTGAAATGATCCCAGCGACGAGTCCCATCTTGGCTTCTTTTTGCGCGTGCTTCACAAATTCAGTCAAGCTGATGCCGCCGTTGCTGTGGCCCATCAACCAGACGGGCAGCCCCGTTCTGGCTTTGTAAAAACGCAGTACCGATTCAATCCGCAACAGGTGGTCCGAGCTACCCCTGGCCGTGGGGTAGCGTTGGTTGGGTGACAACTCAGCCGGACTGTCCAGCAAGACAACATCGAACTTGCCGCTCGTCAGTTCAGGGTTCGTGAGCCTTTTGAGCATCTGATAAAACTGAAACCGATGGTCAGTTTGCCCCGGTTTCAAACCGATGTGACCTTCACCGCCGGGGATGAAAACAAGCACGGCCTTCGAATTCTGGCCCTGCCAATACATCGTCAGGGTAGGCGTCGAACTGACGAAGAATCCTTTGTCGACCTGCTCAACGGCAATGACTTCAGCCTGAGCCACAACCCACAGTCCACCCAGCATAAAAGCAACAAGGCAACGAGCCAAGCCACGTACGTCAAACGAAAAACTCATGATGGTGCTCCGCTGATAAAAGAACAAATGGTGTCTGACCGCAGTGAACAATTTCCGACATTGTTATCGAACTCTCTGCATCGCTAAGGTCGTGCTGGCCTCTACAATCATTTAGACAAATAGAAAATCAGCCCGAGACAAGGACGTGACATGACTTCCCCCTCTATCAGCCGACAGTTCGCACGCTGGGCCGCCAGCCTGACGTACGAGGACTTGCCGGCTCCCGTTGTCGACAAGATCAAGGCCCTGCTGCTCCACGCGTTGACCGGTGGCGTCTTGGGCGCCCACTCGGCGCATGCGCAAAGCATTGTTCGATGGACCTTGGCTGAAGAAGGCAAGACAGACGGCGCTACGGTTTTTCATACCGCCCAAAAAGCTACCCGAATGGGCGCAGCATTTGCCAATTCTGAGCTCATTCACGCGTCTTATCTGTTCGACTCCTACAGAATGTTGACGCACCCCGGCCCGGTGCTGATTCCTGCGGCCTTGGCAAACGCAGAGTTGGGTCATAAAAACGGCAAAGACTTGATC
>CANFJF010000065.1 GCA_947447355.1 Comamonadaceae bacterium | reverse complement strand
GCAAGTCAACACTGGCGGTGAACGCCAATTCCGTGATGACCCTGACGGGGACACAAGCCGAAGTGGCTGCGGTTTACGCAGCGGGCGCTGGTGAAGTCACCGGCCTAGGGAATGAAAACGTGACCTTGAGCGATGCAGCGGTCACCGTGGCCAATGCCAACGTGATCGATGGCTACACCACGCGCATGGTGACCGCCACCTTGACGGCAGGCGCTGCAGCATCGTTCAGCAGCTTGAGCGGCACAGGCAACGCGTACAGCGTCACGCTGACAGACACCTCGCTCGACGCAGGCGTACTCAACACACTGGACGGCAAAACGACGATGGCGTTGAATGCATCGTCGATCACGACCTTGACCGGCTCACAGGCTGATGTCTTGGCCGCGTACAACGAGAACCTGGTGGGCACGATCACGGGTCAGTTCACCACCGTCGCAAGCGGCTCACCCATCGTTTGGCTGGGCACCACAGGTGTTGATAGTTTGTCTGGTGGCACAGGAAACGACACCCTCACTGGCGGCAGCGGCATTGATCGGCTCGATGGCAAGGCAGGCTCAGACCTTTACATGATCAACCTTCTGGCAGAGCACACCGCTGCGGAGATCACGGACACGGGGGCATTCGGTGTTGATGAGTTGCGCTTTGCATCGACAACCACCTCCACCCTCAGCCTCTTCGCGGGGGACACGGGCTTGGAGTTGGTGAGCATTGGCACGGGCACGGGTGCCAGAGCCGTCACAACTGGCACCACGGCACTCAACGTCAACGCATCAGCAGTGACCAATGGGTTGACTCTGCTGGGGAACGATGGCGCCAATACGTTGACAGGAACGGCTTACGCAGACATCATTTTGGGCGGTGGCGGTAATGATGTCATCGACGGCGGTCCGGGCAATGACCGCCTGACAGGTGGGTTGGGTATTGACACCTTCACCGTTTCTTCGGGCACAGACTCGATCACCGATTTGGGTCTGGGTGGCGCGGATGTTTTGAAGGTTTCTGCGGGTGCTACAGCCAATGCCAGCATCGGCGCTGCATGGATGGCAACTTCGGCCAGCGTGAACAACGGCGTCGAGAACATCACAACGAATGGCATGGCTGTCAACTTGGCGGCAGTGACCACGGGGAATGGTTTTAGCGTCACCAACATGGGTAGCGCAACCACCCTCACAGGTTCCGCATTAAACGATTCCTTGACCGGCGGCGATGGCAACGACGTGCTGATTGGCGGGGCAGGCACCGATGTGATGAACGGCGGAAATGGGTCAGACATTTACGTCTTCAGCATGATTGCCGAACACCCTGCGGCTGAGGTCGCAGACACGGGGAATTTCGGTATCGATGAATTGCGCTTTACCTCAACAACCGCCACCACCTTGAGCTTGTACGCAGGAGACACAGGCTTGGAGTTGGTGACCATTGGCACAGGCACTGCGGCGGCGGCAGTCACAACAGGCACTACTGCAATCAACGTCGATGCTTCATGGGTGACCAATGGCCTGACGATGCAAGGGAACGATGGCGCTAATACGCTGACAGGAACGGCCTACAACGACATCATTTTGGGCGGTGGCGGCAACGACATTTTGTTGGGCGGCGCAGGAAACGACGTCTTGAAGGGTGGCTTGGGCAACGACACATTAACGGGCGGTAGTGGCAGCGATTTCTTTGTATTCGACACCACCCCGAATGCCAGCACCAACAAGGACACATTGACGGACTTCACGACCGGGGTTGACAAGATTCAACTCAGCAAAGCCATCTTTACGGCACTGGGGCCTCTTGGAGATCTGACTACTGATGCGTTCTATACGTCTTCTACGGCGGTCAGCGGCAATGTCGCCAACAACAGGGTTGTTTACAACACAACCTCAGGCGCATTGTTTTACGACGCCGATGGAAGCGGGTCGACTGCCGCGGTGCAAATTGCGCTGCTGGGCATTTCGTCGCATCCGCTGCTGGATCAATTGGATATTCAAATTGTTTTATGAATTATTCAAAAAAATTTGCGGATCATTCACTTTATTTTTGAATACGAAGTCAACAAATTCGTATACCTATAAAACTACTCGTAATTGAATTACCACTTTGAAAAAGCGTCCCATCAATTACATGGGTGGCTTGAATCCGTTCTTACCAACATTGACCCGCATCACCGTTGGCCTTCCATCTTTTAGAACGGCCGTGATCATGGCAAAAGCGCCAGGAATCAAAAGCTCTGCGTTGCCTGGTTTGAACGTAACAATTGGTGCAGACTCTGGCACAAAGATCGTTTTTTCACCGTCCTTGTATTTCATGGTCAGCATGCGAGATTTATCTGTACGCACCAAGTTGGCTACCGTCGCGTTGGTCATCGAACTGCCTGGCTGAAGATCCCAAGGATAGTGGCCTTCGCCAGACCCGCGAGCCGCCTCAGGAAAAACTAAAACCTCTAATGCTTCCAAGACACCGTCTGCACGTGTCAATGTTGCGATTCCCAAATAGGCGTTCGACTCAATCGCTGTGATGTCGATCGGATAGACCTCTTGAATTGGAAATTTTTCAGCTATTTTTAATGCCAAGACTTCGCCATTGCGCTCTCGAAACGTCAAGGTCGAAGAGTCAATTTTTTCGATCACCCCGCGAAGTCGAACGGGGGACTGTGAAAACGCAACAGCAGCGACCCCAAACATGCAAATCAACAGGGCGATTGATCTGATTTTTTTCATAGCTGATTCTGCTTTATGTGTGGAAAGGAATGGACACAACTTAATTTTCAACGGGCTAGTTTGGCGAATAGCCATCGACCATTACCAAGTCACCCGTTGAATTATTTTGACGGTGTTGAATGATGGCCTGATAGGCATCACTCGCATACCAAGCCTCCGCCATGATCCGGTCAGGAAACTCCAGAACAACATTTCTCTCGCCTTGACTTCGCCCCTCGACCTGTGTGGCGTGCCCGCCGCGAACCAAATAGCGCCCACCAAAGTCTTCAATAGTCTTAGGAACTTGTGCTTGATAAAGGGCGTAACCCGCCGGGTTGGTCACCGTGATTTGACCAATCAAATAGACTTTCGTCATATGTCTCTTTTATAGATGTAAAAAATGCGGAACATGAACGTATTTAGTCCAGCTGTGCGCCTGAGTCTTTCACAATCTTGGCCCATCGCACCAAGTCCTCACGCATCAAAGTTGCTAGCTGTTCCGGTGTGCCGGGCGCGGACTCAACACCCAAGCCAACCAAGCGCTCCCTCATCTCCGGGTTGTCCATCAATTTGATGATTTCGGCGTTGAGCTTCGTGACAATCTCTTTAGGCGTTCCTGCCGGCACGAATAAACCATACCAAGCGTTGGCATACAGCCCGGGAATGGTCTCGGCCAAAGTCGGCATATCGGGCGCGAGCTGTGTGCGCTTTTCGGTGCAGGCACCCAGCGCGCGCAATTGACCACTGCGAACGAAGGGCATCAAACCGGCCAAGCTACCGAATGTCATGGGCACCTGCCCTGCCACGACATCGGTCGCCGCCTGAGCAGCGCCGCGATAAGGCACGTGCACGATGTCGATCCCCGCTGCATTCTTTAACATCTCACCCAACAAGTGGTTCACGGTGCCATTGCCAGCCGAGGCGTAATTGAACTTGCCGGGGCTGGCTTTAGCCAAAGCCACCAGTTCGCGCAGATTTTTGGCTGGAACCAGCGGGTTGACTGCGAGCATGTAAGGGGCAACGCCCACCACCATGACGGGGTCAAAATCTTTAACCGGATCGAACGGCACCTTGCGATAAAGAGACGGATTGATGGTTTGCACGCTCTGCGCGTTCAGCAGCAAGGTATGGCCGTCTTTGGGTTGCCGCGCCACGTAGGCTGTACCGACATTCCCGCCAGCGCCTTGCCGGTTTTCAACAATGACCGGACCACCGATGACGGCAGAAAGTCGTTGGGCCAGCGCACGTCCTATCACATCGTTGGCACCACCCGGTGCCTGCGGCACGACGATGGTGATGACCTTGGACGGGTATGGATCTGCCGCGCGGGCCGAACCACTCCAAAGAAAAGGCGTGGCGAGCGAAGCTGCTCCAGCGATGATTTGGCGTCTAGATGTCATGCGTTGTCTCCTGTTTCAGCTGAGGCAGAACTCCTGATCATTCAAAAAAAGAGTTCCCAATAACAAGGCGTTAAAGTAAGCTGTCAGCCCAGATATTTCGCGCCCAATCCCAAGCGTAAAGCCCTTCCAGCTCAGTTGGCCCCGGGGAAACCCCACCGGAACCGGCAACAGTTTTAAAGGTCTTTTCAGCCGCAATGTATTCATGCACGCTAGCGACATGAACCACCCGCGTTGCATCGACAAAGCTATAACAGGTGTTGGTCAAAACAGGTTCCGGGTTGACGTCAAAACCGCGCAGCTCAGCCACGATGGCAGCCGCAGCCACCTTGGCGTGCTGATTGGCCATATGACCAGACTTCGGCATGAATGCAGCGTTTTGGGTTGAATCGCCAATGATGTGAATATCTTTGGCGGCAGTTGATTCAAAATTTAAAAAATTGACCTGTGCCCACCGCTTGTTCGAATTGGCCAACCCAGACTTCACCACAATTTCGCCAGCACGCATACGTGGCAAGACATTCAAGACGTCGGCACGAACAGCGTCTTGAATGTCAAATTGAAGCGTCTTGGTCGCCGCATCTATGCGCAGAAGATTATGAGAAGAGCGGTATTCGACCATCCCGGGGTACAAATCAGTCCAGGCTTTTTTAAACAAGCTGGATTTTGAAACGACATCCTGGTTGGCATCAAGGATCAAAACCTTCGACTTCGGCTTGTATTTTTTGAAATAAGCCGCCACCTGACAGGCTCTTTCATACGGCCCGGGCGGGCATCTGAACGGGGCCTCCGGAATACTGATGGCGAACACACCGCCATCGGGCATCTGCTGCAATTGCTTTTGCAAGGCCAGGGTCTCGGGTCCCGCCTTCCAAGCCTGCAAGGTGACACCGGCTTGATTTGCCTGCACCAAGCCCTCAACGCTGTCCATCATCAACTCCACACCGGGCGACAAGACTAATTTGTCGTAGGCGAGTTTTTTGCCGGACCGCAATTGAACGGTTTTTTGGACCGAGTCTATCGTCGCCACCCAGTCCTGAATCAAAGAAACGCCATGTTGTTTTTGTAAAGCGTCGTAAGAGACCGTCAACTCAGAAAGGGTGTGTGAGCCACCCAGCACCAAGTTCGACAACGGACAAGAAACAAAAAAAGGATCGGGCTCAATCAGCGTGACTCGGGCGTTGCCATCGGAAAAAAGGCGACTATATTTCGCCGCGGTTGCACCGCCATAGCCCGCGCCAATGACCAGCACCCGAGCCGATTGAAGGTCAGCGCGAACCAAGCCTGGAAAGGCAACCCCGCCTGCTAACAAGGATGCGGTGCGATTTAAAAAGTGACGACGATGCATGGATGACCTCTCATTGATCTTTGAGTGCTTAGGGGCGAACGCCAGGGCTTTCCAGCGGCATACCGCGGGCGCGCCAAGCTAAAAACAACTCAAGCGAGAGTAACTCTTTAGAACCAAATGCGTAGGGCTCAGCGCGAACGCCAGTCAAACAATTACGCAACCGCCGCTCTAAAGATCCAACCGACTGCCACTCCAGACGATAAATGGGATAGGCGGTGGGATGCGCTTGTGGAATCAAATTACCAGCCAGCTTTTGCCCCGACCGCTCGGCGTGGCACTGCGCGCACGATAAATTCAATTGACCGAGTCGATCATGAAACAAACGTTCGCCCGCTTCAAGGTGCGCGGCGTTTGATGCAGAACGCTCAACCGTGATGGGCATGCCTTTTGACTGAGTCGCCACAAATGCGGACAGCGACAGGAGGGCTTTGCTTTCAAGCACCAAGGGCTGGGCACCTTGGTGTTCAGTTCGGCACTGATTGATGCGACCATTTAAATTCAACAAGGGCTGACCAACACGACTTAACTTAGGAAAACCGGCAGCGACACCTTTCATCGACACCTTGGCATCTCCATGGCATGAGACACAAGCGATATTTTTTGTCCCAGTGGCCTGTTGCCACAATGCCTGTCCATCGAGCACAGCGAAATTTGCCGGATTTGACAACGGGTCGTCTTGCATGGCCTTGGTATCCGCAGACATCAACTCATAACTTGATTGCCGCTCCCGACCTACCGGATCAGCCTTGACAAAAGTGCTTATGAATAGAACCACACCGATACCGCAGCACAAAAAGACTTTGGCAATGAATGTCATCAAAGTGCATTGACCCTTCACGTCACCACAAGTTTGCTGGTCGTACTTGAGGCGTAGCCATCGTCCCCAGACCATTTAAATTCAAGCGTACTACTTTCAGTGGCCACGGTTGTAAAGATGATCATCGGGTTGGCACCCATGCCGGGATGAAGCTCAACTCGAAAAATTTCGACACCGCCATAAGTACACCGAAAATCTCGAATGATGTCGCGCTGGACACGCTGCCCTGTTTCAGTATGACGAAACCCGGACTCCATATCGTGCTGAACGATGACTCGGATTTCAATAATGTCGCCCTTCTTGGCGCTGGCAGGCATGGTGGCCAAAGTACGGGAAGTCTTACTCACTTTTTACACCTCCGCACAGGCTGCGATTGTGACCAGAGTCGACGCCTCGCCTTGCCAAAAAGTACCATCACTCATCTGCGCGATGGCCAATACGCGTTGCGAATCGCCCAAACGGATTCGCGTTGTGATGTCCGCCCGACCGGAGCGGGATGACAGATAAAAACTCACAACATTGGGCAATGGGTTACCTTCCGCCACGATATGAATCGCCTGCACATGATCAGCCTTCGTCATGGGGCTCTCAACCGAGACCCTCATCGTGACAAGATTACCGTTTTCAACCAGCGGTGGAATCACCAACTTCACGCGACCCGTTGAGATTTTTTGACCGCCGAGAATTTTGTCAACGGCCTGCGTTGCGTCAGCGACCGTTGCGAGTGCGCTAAGCGACGTCAGCCCACTGACTGCCGCAGCACTGATTACAAAAGCTCTTCGCTTCATCATCATGGTTTCAAGCTCACTAAAAAGGCAACAACATCTTCAATTTCTTGCGCAGTCAAAATGGACTTGCCTGCAAACTGCGGCGCCACACGCGTCAGACCCGCAGTGCGAAAATAGGAAGGCATGATGGTATTGGGATTGAACCGACTTGCATCGACGATACGAGCACGTAACTGTGCGGCTGACAACTGAGAAGCGCTTGTCGCAAGATCGGGAGCTAAGGTGCCCTGAAATCGCTCTTCGGGAAAAGGGCCACTGTGACACAAGATGCACAAACCCTCCTGCCGGCTCACTACAAGAGCGCGCCCTCGCTTAACGTCACCAGGACGTCCTGAAAGCGACTCAATGATCTGATCAGCGACAAATATCTGCGCAAAAAGGGGGGCGGGAGTTGCAATCAAAATACTGACCGCTAACAAAAACCCGGCCCCCCGACCCGTCATACCAAGGTCATTCCACTATTTTTCAGTGGCACGTTGCGCAAACGCTTGCCAGTGGCGCGATAAATCGCGTTCAGCACAGCCGGCGCGGCCACGCAAATAGTGGGTTCACCAATGCCGCCCCACTCTTTGCCGCCACCTTCAAGAATGATGGTCTCAACCTTGGGCATCTGCGCAAGCCGGATCGACCCAAAAGTATCAAAGTTCTTTTGCTCGATTCTGCCGTTTTTAACCGTGCATTCTTGTTCGAACAATGCCGACAAACCATAGACGAATGAGCCAGAGACTTGGCGTTTGATTTGGGCCGGATTCACCGCATAGCCGCAATCTGTCGCGGCAACAATACGATGAATTTTGACTTTGGTGCCATCCGTCACAGACAGCTCGCAAGCGGCAGCCACATAACTGCCAAAAGCAGTCATCTGCGCAACACCACGAAACACGCCAGGCGCCGCAGGCTTAGCCCAACCAATGCCATCGGCTACAGCATTGAGAACCGCGAGGTTACGCGGGAACTTAGCCATGTACTTGCGCCGAAACTCAACCGCATCAACGCCCGCAGCTTCAGCGAGTTCGTCCATGAAGCATTCCATAAAAATCGCATTTTGATTCACGTTCACACCACGCCAAAAGCCTGGCGGAATGTGCGGATTGCGCATAGCGTGTTCCATCAACTGATTGGGGAACTCGTAACCAAAAGCATGCTCGCCACCATCGAAAACGCCTTGAAAGGCCAGAGCATCGCGACCCTTTTGTGCTGCGAGAACAGAAGGAAAGACTGAGGCCAAAATCGACTGACCTGACAAGCGCATGTGCACACCGGTCAGATTTTTATCCGCATCGAACGCACCTGTAAGCTTGCACATCATGATCGGATGGTAGCGACCCTGCGTCATATCCTCTTCTCGTGTCCACATCAGTTTGATCGGCGTGCCCGGCATCTGCTTGGCGATGTTGACTGCTTGCGTGGTGTAGTCTTGAAATGCACCACGCCGACCAAAGCCCCCCCCGAGATTGACTTTGTAAACTTCGCATTTTTCAGCCGCCAAGCCAGATGCCGCAATCACTGCGGCCAAAGACGCTTCGCCGTCTTGCGTCGGTACCCAAGCTTCGCAACGATCAGGCGTCCATTTGGCCGTGGCGTTCATGGGTTCCATGGGCGCGTGGTTCAGATACGGGTAAAAGTAGGTGGCTTCCGTCTTTTTAGCGGCTGCATTCAGCGCCACCTTGGTATCGCCGCGCGTATTGCCGACAAAAGCCTGTTCAGCAGTCAAGCCTTCTTCAAGAATCTTGGCAATCGAAGCACTAGATACAGACGCGTTCGGACCTTCGTCCCAGACAATCTCAACTTTGTCCAGTGCGGTTTTGGCGATCCAGAAAGTGTCGGCCACCACCGCCACGGCAGTTTCGCCGACTTGGATGACTTTTTTGACGCCTTTCAGGCCTGTCACTTTGCTGGCATCAAAGCTTTTGACTTTGCCACCAAACACTGGGCACTCTTTGATGTTTGCCACCAACATGCCAGGCATCTTCAAGTCCATGCCGTAGATCTGTTTACCGGTCACTTTGTCCGCATAGGTATCAATGCGATTCAGAGGTTTGCCAATAATTTTCCAGTCTTTAGGATCTTTCAGCGTGATGCTGGTATCGGCCGGCACAGCAAGTTTTGAAGCTGCTGCTGCGACCTTCCCGAACGTGACTTTGCGACCCGTGGGTTTGTGCGTGATCACGCTTTCTGCGGCAACACACTCAGCAACAGGAACTTTCCATTCGTCGGCGGCGGCTTGCACCAGCATCAAACGGGCGGCGGCACCGCCCTTGCGAACGTACTGCTCTGACGTACGGATACCGCGACTGCCGCCTGTCGAAAACGCACCCCAGACGCGTTTTCGCTTGAGGCTTTCACCAGGCGTGGGATATTCGACGGTGACTTTTTTCCAGTCGCATTCGAGTTCTTCGGCCACCAGTTGGGCCAAGCCAGTGATGGTGCCTTGCCCCATCTCTGAGCGAACAACACGGACAATGACGGTGTCGTCTGGCTTGATCACTACCCAGGCACCGATCTCTGGAGTGGACTCTGCAGCTTGTGCTGAACCCATAAAAGACATTTGAATACCCAGGGCCAAGCCACTGCTGACGGCTGTTGTACCCACAACGAAATGACGACGTGAAAGATTTGGGACGCGTGCGTTCATGTTTGACCCCTTAGGCTTTTGCGACTGAATGGATAGCGGCGCGAACTTCTTGAAAGCTCCCACAGCGACAAATATTGGTGATAGCCGCATCGATATCAGCATCCGTCGGTTTAGGTTTTTTAGCCAGCAGATCAGTGACCGCCATCAGCATGCCCGATTGGCAAAAGCCACACTGTGGCACTTGATGCTCAATCCAAGCTTGCTGCAGCTTTGTCATCTTGCCATTTTGGGCCAAGCCTTCAATCGTTTTAATTTTCTTGCCAACAGCCGCACTGACAGGCAAGACACATGAGCGAACGGCAGCACCATCCAACATGACGGTACAGGCGCCACACTGAGCTATACCGCACCCGTATTTTGTGCCGGTTAAGCCGAGTTGCTCACGAATGACCCACAGCAAAGGGGTGCTTGTGTCGACATCAACCCTGTGCGCCTTACCGTTAACCGTTAATTGAATCGCCATCAAGGAACTCCTGAGAAAAGTTGTTAAATTCAGCCTCCAATATTATTGGCATTTCTAAGACTTCACAATCAAGGGTATGCCCTAGGGTCCAACGAAACAGTCGCTCGACTTTGGCCCGGATACTAGCTTTGTTTATGCTTGGCTCCACCCACACCTCATCGTCAACACCACCCAAATTCACCCTCCATGCAAACGACCTACGAAACCATCACACTTGAGCGACCGGCACCCCATGTTCTTCAAGTCACACTGGCACGACCAACCGCAGCCAATGCTCTTAACACCCAAATGGCCCGTGATCTTCTACAGCTATGGACCAGCCTGACAGAAGATGCCGCTGATGTGCGCTGCGTGGTGCTCACGGGGCAAGGTGACGCCATCTTCTGCGCCGGCGGTGACCTGAAGGAACGCAACAGCATGGACGCAGTGCAATGGCAGCGTCAACACGAGTTGTTCGAACGCAAGTATTGGGCTCTGGTAGACCTGCCCATTCCGGTCATCGCTGCGGTCAATGGACATGCCTATGGCGGCGGCCTGGAAATGGTTTTGTGCTGTGACTTCGCGTACGCCAGCGAGACTGCACGCTTTGCCTTGCCCGAATCCAAGCTGGGCATCATGCCGGGTGGCGGTGGAACGCAAAACCTGCCACGCGCTATTGGCGAAAGAAAGGCTAAAGAGCTGATGATGACGGGCCGGCCTTTCAATGCAAAAGAGGCTTTGGACTGGGGCGTTGTCAACCAGACCTGCGCGGGACCGATGGTGTTGCCGCAAGCGCTGGAAACCGCCACCACCATTGCGCAAGGCGCACCCCTGTCCATGCGGCAAATCAAAAAATCCGTACGCTACGGCGGGCAGATGGAGCTCCGCACGGCCTACCGGTTTGAGGTCGAGGCGTACAACCACCTTGTTGATACAGACGACCGCCGTGAAGGCGTGGCCGCTTTCAATGAAAAGCGCAAACCGAATTTCAAAGGCCGCTGAATTCGTCGCAAAGCCCTACAGATGCCACCTTCAACATGATCCACTATTTGCAACACTTTTGGAATGCTGGACTGACATCTTTGGCAGTCACATTGCTGCTCTCCAGTGGACTCACACACGCTGCTGATGAGCCCCAAACGACACAATACAAACCGAGTGTTGGGCTGTATGACTTCTCAAGCCGCGAGTTACCAAGCAAGCAAGCGTTTGATGTCAATCTTCGAGCCAGTTCTGACTGGGGCAATGCTTGGGCTGGGGTTTATCGGTCGCCCAACGACGATTTCACCCAAGCCCGGCTGGGCTGGGACAGCACCTATCAAAAGTTCGGCCTCAAGTTTCAACCGTCATTGCAGACAGCATCGGGTGGTTTTTGGGGTGGCAGCCTTGGGGCTGAATACGGAGAGATAGTTTTCGTCGGTGCCGGCCTTGGCCGTACCAATTTACGAAATTACTTCAATCTTAATTTTGACCCCAACGATGCTTGGAGTCTGAGCACGGGGTATCGCTGGAGTCCACAAGATTTTGTCACCCTCCAGCTTGTGCGAGACAACCGCTTGAACCCCGATCAACAGCACGTTCATCTGGTCTACCGACGGCCTTTTACGGACAATCAAAGGCTGATCGTTGATCTGATTTACAAGACGGGGACGTCGGAAGGCGAATACATTCGCCGGCGCGGCTTCATGATGGGTTACGACTGGGGCGACTTCGGCCTGCGCATCGCCTACGACCCGAGAGTCAACTTCAGCCACTACGACATGACGCGTATCACTTTGTCAAAGCACTATTGAATTTGACAGGCAAAACCGACATGCAAAAAATCGGCGATTGACTCGCTGGCTGGGCGTATATTGCCAAGATGAGCTATCACATACGCCAACACCACCTGTCTGACTTGGTCAGAATTGCCACTCAGGCCATGATTGAGCGGGGGTTGGCACCAGAGTTTTCAAGCCATGCATTGGGCCAACTGGCAGGCATCACCGGACCCGGACATGACGACAGTCCTGACGTTCTAGATTTGACAGATCTGCTGTGGTGCTCGATTGACAACGACGATTCGATGGACTTGGACCAATTGACCGTTTGTGAGCCTTTGGCCGATGGCGCACTGCGCATTCAGGTAGCCATTGCCGACGTTGACGCCCTCGTCGGGCTCGGCTCCCCGATTGATTCTCATGCTCGCTTGAACACGACCACGGTGTACACCTCCGCACGAATTTTCCCTATGCTGCCTGAGCGTCTTTCAACCGATCTGACGTCGCTGAATCCACACCAAAACCGGCTGGCACTGGTCACCGACATGGTGTTTGACGCAGACGGTGTTTTGACGCAATCAACTTTGTACCGGGCTTTGGTGCGAAACCAAGCCAAGCTGGCTTACGACGCGGTGTCCGCCTGGATAGAGGGCGACGCTGAATTACCAGCGGCTGCGGCAGCGGTGTCTGGCATAGCGGTGCAGCTGCAGCTGCAGGACGCTATGGCTCAGCGCATGCGAGCTTTGCGGCACGCGCAGGGTTCTCTAGAGTTTGAAAGCTCTCAACCGCGCGCTGTTTTTGAGGGCACGCGGGTGGTCGACCTGCAGCAGCAGGTGCAAAACCGCGCCCGACAGTTGATTGAGGAATTCATGATCGCCACCAATGGCTGCACGGCGCGCTACTTGAGCCGCCACGGCCGCGCCTCCCTGCGTCGGGTGGTTCGCTCGCCTGAGCGCTGGCAACGCATTGTGGCGGTGGCTCACGACCGTGGCCACACTTTGCCGGCAGAACCGGATGCCAAAGCACTGTCTGTTTTTCTGGCGCTACAGCACCGCAAAGATCCTCTGCACTTTCAGGACTTGTCCTTGATCCTCGTGAAACTGTTGGGCTCAGGTGAGTACACGGTAGAGTCGCCAAAGACGGAACCCGTAGGCCATTTTGGTCTGGCAGTTCTCGACTACACGCATTCGACCGCACCGAATCGGCGCTACCCGGACCTCATCACGGCAAGGCTTTTGAAAGCCACATTGAAGGGTGAGCCATCGCCCTACTCCAAATCTGAACTTGAGATGCTCGCTCAGCACTGCACCGTGCAGGAAGACGCAGCGCAAAAAGTCGAGCGGCAAATGCGCAAGTCTGACGCCGCAATGGTGTTGGAGTCGCGAGTGGGGCAACGCTTTGAAGCCTTGGTCACCGGCAGCACACCCAGCGGCGTGTGGGTGCGCATTATTTCACCCCCTGCGGAAGGCAAGTTAGTCGATGGGCAGGAAGGATTGAACGTCGGCGACGCCTTGCGCGTGAAACTGATTGGTACAAATGTGGAACGCGGTTTTATTGACTTTGTGCGGGTCGGCTGAGCTGAACAAAGCTACGGCGGCTGAGCTAACCCTCAGCACTGCGCACTCAAATTCATCATGACCGTGAACATCTGGCAAGCCAAACTGACAAATTCCTTCGCTTCCCGCGCTAACGCTAGGAACGGCACACCAGAACGGGAACCGCGATGATCATTCATTTCGATCTGACCGACACATGGGTCGCTTTGACATCACGGTCCGTGACGAAGACGCTGTGGCCGCATGGCTCCGGCAACCGGAGATGTTGGGAATCAGGCTCACCCTGCACCCCTTCATTCGCGCACTGTGTGAAGCATTCGGTCCACGGCGTCTGTTTTGGGGCATCGACTTGACCCGCCTGCCCTGCAGCTATCGCCTCGCTGTCAACCCGTTCACAGAAGAGTTCAAGTGGTTGACCGCGAGCGACCTAGAGTGGATCATGGGACGAGCCCTTTGTGAAGGGTCTGACTGGCCGACAGGCTTATAACGCTGAAGCGACGCTAGGTTTGGGCTGATTCCGCTCGGCGTTGGTTCAAAAAAAGGACAATGCTACACACCCCTGAGACCGCCATCAAGGCCAAAAATCCGGCCCGGTAGGTGCCAAAAAAACTTGTCAAAGCACCGAACACCGGTGCACCAATCACGACACCCAAATAGGTGAACGCCAATGTGCCCCCCGTCGCCATGCTGGCTTTACCAATGGGCGCTTGGCGCGCTACGTCCGCGAGGTAAACGCCATTCCAGCCAATGGCAGAAGCGCCAAAGATGGTCAAAATAATCCAGACCCAGGCTTTGGGTGTGCTGGTTGTCAAAAATGCAGTAGCCAAAGCACTGAGGGCCATCACAACGCCAAGCAGTATCAACGTTTTCGAAGCCCCCAACCAACGATCAGCCACATAACCCCAAGCCACGCGGCCGATCACACCACCGGCTTGGGTGAAGGACAAGGCAACCCCTGCGCCGACCAAGCCGTACGACAGGTCGTCGAACAAATAAGTCACCAGATAGGTGCTGAGCGACAGCTGCACCACTGAAAAAGCAAATGAACAACCGGCCATGGTGGCCAAAGCCCGATGCGCTAACACCAGCTTAATAGGCTGAGCGAAGCTGCCGAATCTGAAGGGCTGGCCGACTTTTCGATCGGCATCCAACTCCATGCGCAAGGGCTGCGCCATCACTGCACAGATCCCGCAAGCAACTGCGACAGCCACCAACGTGGCTTGCCAATTCATCATCAACAACAAGAAAGGGACGATGGCACCAGCCATCATGCCGCCCAATGGCACACCGGTCTGTTTGACCGAAAAAACCAATGACATCTGATGTGGTCGCGTCGTGCGCGCCAGCAAATGTGAACTCGCCGGCGTGATCGGGCCATAGCCCCAACCGATCAGCACGGCACCCATGAAAACTGCCGGCAACCATGGGATGGCGCACAACAACAAGCCCATGGCGCAAATCAACAAGCCCAGTTGACTCACGCGTATGGCCCCAAGTCTTGAGACTGCTGCTCCCGCCAGCAAGGTCGACATCAAAGCGCCGCCGTAGCAAATGGCGATGTACAAACCGACCAAGGTGGGGGAAACCTCCAAGGCTTTGGCCGCCAATGGCGCCATCACCGGAAGTGTCAGAAGTGCCATGGATGTCATGGCTTGAATCAACAAGGTGATTAAAAGCGGCCACCAACTACCCATCACATCGCGCCCCAACGGAAGCAGGGCAATGGGGAAAACCTAACGACGAATGCGTGTGGTGCAGAGTCTGCGATTAGTCTCACTGAGGTTCGATCTTGGCCTCTTGAATAGCCTTTGCCCACTTAGCGCTTTCAGCCTTGGACCGCTGAGCTAACGCTTCGGGGGTGCTTGGATCTGTTTCAAAACCGAGCGCGGCAAAACGCTCCAAAATGTCTTTGTTACCGGCCGCCAGATTGATCGCCCGATTGAGTTTCATGATCACCTCGGCCGGTGTTCCTGCCGGCGCAAACACCGCAAAATAAGCAATCAACTCATAGTCCTTCAGGCCCAACGCTTCATTCACTGTGGGCAGCTCCGGGATGGCCTTGGAACGCTTGGTCGACGTCACCGCCAAACCACGCACCTTGCCAGCTTTGACCTGCGGCAGCATGACCGCAAAGTCGGCAGTGAACAAATTCACTTGTCCACCAATCAGGTCGGTCATCGCCGCAGGACCACTTTTGTAGGGAATATTGGTCATTTTGATATTGGCCATGCTGGCCATCACCTCAGTCGACACCAACTGGGACGTGCTCGCACTGGCAAAGGTAACGTAGGTCGGTTTGGCTTTGGCCAAAGCGACAACCTCTTTCAAGGTTTTAGCTGGAAAATCGTTGTTGATCGCCACGATCAGGGGCACAGAACCCAAGTAGGCGACCGGCGCAAAAGCGGTGTCCTGGTCATACGGCAACTTTTTCATCAAACTTTTGAGGGCTGCGTTGGTGCTGTTGGTGCCCACCAAAATGGTGTAGCCGTCAGGCGCAGACTTGGCAACAAAGTCGGCGCCCAACATGCCGTTGACACCGGCCTTGTTGTCAACAATGACCGGTTGCTCAAGAATTTCAGAAATCTTGGCTGCAAAAGCGCGGGCAATCTGGTCGGTCGCGCTGCCAGCAGCAAACGGCACGATGGCTTTGATTGGCTTGCTCGGGTAGGTTTGAGCGCTGACCGTGACGGCATAAACGCTAAGTGCGGCTGCAACGCCGTTGCGCAACCAACGGGCCGCAGATTTAGCTTTGGCATAACGCGGAAATGAATTCATGAGAGTCTCCGAAAATTAGCTAACAATTATTACGCATCAACGGGCAGTTTCAGAATCACTCAAAACCATGGCCAACAGCCCTGAGGCTAAACATTTTCCATGCGCATCAAGCGCCAATGAACGTGTCACGCCACCGCCCAAAGAACCGTTCAAGACAAAATTAAGTGCGCCCAATTGAGGCAGGCAGAAGCGTTCTACCGAGCCTTGAACGATCCCTTGGTAATGCGCTTTCACGCGCTCCGGGGTCAATAACTTTTCAAGCATCGGGTAGTTTTCGGCCTCATAAACAATCACCGACAGCGTGCTGCGGTTGCCTTTGTCGCCCGTGCGGGCATGAGCGATGTCTCTGAGCTGCATGTCAGTTCTCCAAAACCAAAACAGAAGTAGTCACCCAATCCCGCGGGATCAACACCGACGCGACCGCAATGACTTCGCGCACGGTCTTGGTGGCTCCGCCACCACTCGCCGGGCCATTGATGTAGATCGCTTCAACTTCGTTGACGACGTCAAGCGCGTGCTCAGCCGTTGCAACGCGCATCACCAATCGCAGACGGACTTCACTCGGCTCACTGGCGGGCATGATGGAGTCGCCCAAAATGGTGTTGACACCGATCAGTTCGTAACGGCTTTCGCAGTCGGCAAAACCCGCTTCGTTCAAGCGAATCCGCAGCACATCTAAGGCCAACTGACCGCGCGCCACCGCGCCAGGGCCGGCATACGACATCTGCCCGTCAGCAATGAAACCTTCTCGGTGACCGACTGTGACTTTCAGCGTGTCCGGTCGCGTCTGCCCTGCCCCACCGCTCACTTGGACGCGGTCTGGGCCGATCTGTGTCAGCCGAACTTGCGAAAAATCAGCCACCACATCCGGTTGTAAGTAACACGCCGGATTTTCGATTTCATACAACAGTTGTTCTGTGCAAGTGGCGGTGGTCACGCAGCCGCCAGAACCCGCCACCTTAGTGATCACCGCATCGCCGGAGGCGTCGACCTCGGCAATTGGAAACCCAAGGTGCGCCAAATCCCGCACGTCTTTAAAACCGGGATCGGCAAAGTAGCCACCTGTGATTTGGCCCGCGCACTCCAACAAATGGCCGACCAAAACGCCTTTACCGAGCCGCGTCCAATCGTCTGCTGCCCAGCCAAACGTGTGCATCAGCGGCGCCAAAAATAAGGCCGGGTCAGCCACCCGACCGGTGATGATGACGTGCGCGTCCGTCTGCAGCGCGGGCAAAAGTGCATCGGCACCCAAATAAACGTTGGCAGAAATCATGTCATCTTGGAGAGATGCCAACGTCTTAGTCGACTCCATCAGCGGCAATGCCATTCCCTGCGCGCTCAGGACGGCCAGCACATCGTCGCCCAGCACGACCGCCACTTTGACCTGCGGCAGACCGAGTTTCCGCGCGACCCGCAAAACTTCATGACCGGCTTGCAATGGGTTGGCTGCGCCCATGTTGGTGATGATGCGCACGCCTTGTTGCATGCACGGCCTCAGCACGGCTTGCATGCGTTTGGTTAGCAGCGGATCAAAACCGCGATCAGGGTGTTTGCTGCGCTCAAGCTGCGCGAGCGCAATGGTGCGTTCGGCGAGGCACTCAAAAACGAGGTAGTGGAGTTGCCCTTTTTCAGCCAGTTCGAGCGCCGGCAAAATGCGGTCGCCGGCGTAGCCTGCGCCAGAACCAATGCGCAGAGGGGGATTTGGTGATTTCATGGGTGTGATCAAAAACTGACGAGGTGCCAGTGTGTCACATCTCCTGAGCGTCAATAGGGTGACGCTTGCGCAGCGGGTCTAGCAGCGGCCCCAGTCCGTTGTGGTCGATCTCCAGCATGAGTTGCAACAGTCGGCCAATTTCGCCTTTTGGAAAGCCCTCCCGGGAAAACCAGACAAGGTAATTTCCGGGCACGTCCGCAATCAACCGACCCTTGTATTTCCCAAAAGGCATTTGACGGGTTACCAGCAGTTCAAGATCTTCGGGGTTCATCTGTATTGAGTTTCTAGCCGTGCTCTTTTCAGCCGCCAGATAACTTGACGGTGTAACCCTTGCTCACCAACTGCCGCTGCACCAGTTCGCGGTGATCGCCCTGGACTTCAATCACGCCGTCTTTGACGGTGCCGCCCGAGCCGCAAGCGGCCTTGAGTTGCTTGCCTAGTTGAATCAGCGATGCATCATCCAAGGGCACGCCCTGGATCAAAGTGACGGTTTTGCCGCCCCGGCCTTTGGATGAGCGGGAAACACGCACCACGCCATCGGTGGCTGGCCTAGGCTTGCCACTTTTACATACGCACTGGGCCACCGCTTGGCGGCAATCCGGGCAGGTGCGACCGGTGTCGGTCGAATAAACGAGGCCACTGCTGGCAAGCTTGCTTTTCATAGAGTCAGGGAAATTAAAAGAAAGAAATCTTTGACTGCGCATTTTGCAGCAAGCGGTAGACGCTCATAAGCCCTGAGCATCACAGGCAATGCAGAGCGCTCCTAAAATGCGCCAATGAACCACACCACCCAAGGCCACACATGATTGTTGAACGCATCTGGACGGGCAACAGCCTGCGCAATTTCAATTACCT
>CANFJF010000064.1 GCA_947447355.1 Comamonadaceae bacterium | reverse complement strand
GCTGCTGTGCAGAACAGGCTGGGCAGAGGCTTTTCCACAGTCGGCCTATCTGCTGCGGGAAGAAGTGCTGGCCTGGGAAAAAACGCTCTGCACCTTGACGTTGAAAGACGCTTGAAGTCGGTAAAAGTGGGGGGCTTGCCAAGTCCGATTTAAACCATGTAAACTGTATAAACCGTTAACACGCTTTATTCACTTACAAAGGATCACCTCATGGCTACGCTCAAAAAGTCCCCATCCGCCTCAACCAAGGTCTCAACCAAAGTCATTGCCAAGCCGGCTACACCCGGCACGGCTAAGCGTGTGACCACCCAAGCAGCACCTAAAAAGCCTGCTGCAGCCCCGGCCAAACCCATCACTCGCGCAGCCACCCCGAAGCCAACGACCAAAGTCAACGTTGTCAAGGAAGTGAAATTCGAAAAGGTCAAAAAACCAAAGTTGATCCGCGACAGCTTCACCATTCCAAAGGCTGAATACGTCGTCATTGAAGCGCTGAAAGAGCGCGCCGGAAAACTCTCACGCGCGGCCAAGAAAAGCGAACTCCTGCGCGCTGGCATCAAGGCTTTGGCAGCAATGTCGGATGCGAATTTGTTGAGCGCTCTGAACGCTGTGCCGACCATCAAGACCGGCCGCCCTTCGACTGCGGTCTAAAAAGCCGTTAAAGAAATTCGGGCGACTGCACTGTCACCACGACGGTCTGAATTTGCCCGTCACGCTCCCGGCTGCGTAGCCACCAGATAGCACCCTTGCGAAAAGAGAGCTCATCACCATCGACACCCAGCAGGCGGGTGACCACCTGTCCAAGTGTCGGTTGGTGGCCGACCACCAATACCGGCAGCTTTGCCAGTGGCCAATGGACCAAGGCTAATAAATCGTCAACTGAAGCCCAAGGCGCAAGTTCTGGGCAGGTCTTGTACTTTCGGCCCAAGGGCACCACAGTTTGCTCGCAACGCATGGCCGGACTGACCAAGACCCGCGCGCTGTTCGTCAGCGTCCGGTCTAGCCACTTGGCCATCCGGCTGGCTTGCTTGTGCCCTCGCGCAGACAGACAACGATGCAAGTCAGCATCCGCCACACTGGACGGAACTGCTGAGGCCGGGCCAAAGTCAGGCCCGTCTTCTGCATCGGCGTGTCGCCAGAGAATTAAGTCCATAGATCAGCTACTCAGTGACTGACTGCAGGCTTTGCAGTTTTGAGGGGTTTAGCCGATTTGGCGGGCTTGGTGGTCTTCAAGACTTTGGTTGCCACTGCCTTTGAATACGGTTTGGACGATTTGACGGACACCGATTTAGGCTCACCCGAGTAGCGCACCATCAGCGCCATTTGCGCACTCTGCTTGCGGGTGCGCGGTTTTAAGGCGTTGCGTTTGTACGTACCGTCTGCCTGCAAGTCCCAAGCGTCTTGAGTGTCGTGCAGATAAGCCACCAGACATTCGTCAATGATGCGTTGGCGGATCACGGGATCTGTCACCGGCCAAGCGAGTTCAATGCGACCAAACATGTTGCGGTTCATCCAGTCAGCGCTGGACAAATACAGTGTTTCCTCCGCACCCGTGCGGAAATAGAACACGCGCGCGTGCTCTAAGAACCGACCGATGACGGAACGTACGCGAATGTTCTCGGTCAAGCCCGGCACCTGAGCTGGCAGCATGCACGCACCGCGCACGATCAGATCAATTTTGACGCCCTGCTGTCCAGCTTTGATGAGTGCCCGCATCAAACCTTCATCGGTGAGGGCGTTCATCTTGGCGATCAAACGAGTGTCTGTGCCATTGGCTGCAGCCGTCCCCAACGCCTCTATCATTTCGACCATTTTGCGGTGAAGTTGCACTGGTGCCAAAACCAACTGCCGCAACCTTGGCAGACGACTTTGACTGGCCAAATGGAAGAAAATATTTTCGACGTCTAGCGTCAGTTGAGGGTTGGCTGTGAGGTAACTCACGTCGGTGTAAAGACGCGCTGTTTTAGGGTTGTAGTTGCCCGTTGACAAATGCGCGTAGCGCTTGAGTTGCTTGCCCTCACGTCGCGTCACCAGCAACATCTTGGCATGCGTTTTCAGTCCCACAACGCCATACAGAACTTGCGCCCCAATCGACTCCAACATCTCAGCCCAATTGATATTGGCTTCTTCGTCAAAGCGGGCTTTCAGTTCCACCACCACCGTGACCTCTTTGCCACGTCGGACCGCTTCACGCAGCAGGACCATGAGTTCTGAGTCAGTGCCAGTGCGATAAATGGTCTGCTTGATGGCCAAGACATGGGGGTCGTTGACGGCCTCACGCAGAAACGCCAACACACCGTCAAAACTTTCAAACGGCTGATGAATGCAAACATCACCTTGCTTGATTTTTTCAAACAAAGACTCCGAGTCCATCAACTGCTGTGGATACGATGCTTTGTAAGGCGGAAAAAGAAGATTCGGAGCCTTGATCAGATCAACCATCTGCGTTAAACGCACCAAATTCACCGGGCCGTTGACGCGGTAAATAGCCTCCTGCGGCAACTGAAACTGTTGCTGCAAAAAGTTCGCCAAGTGGTCAGAGCAGCCAGACGAAATTTCCAAGCGAACAGATTGCCCATAGTGACGTTGCTCCAGACCAGCGCGCAGCGCGGTGCGCAGGTTCAAAACATCGTCCTCATCGACGGCCAGATCTGAATGCCGGGTCACCCGGAACTGCGAGAACTGCAACACATCGCGGCCTGGAAACAAGTCGGCAATGTGGGCGCGAACCACGCTGGACAAAGACACAAACAGAGACTTGCCATCGCCATTTTTATGCGGCATCTGAATCACACGCGGCAACACACGCGGCACCTTCACGATGGCGATCTCGTTCTCGCGACCAAAAGCGTCTTTGCCACCCAAGCGAACAATGAAGTTGAGGGATTTATTGGCCACCATGGGAAACGGATGCGACGGGTCAAGACCGACCGGAATCAACAGGGGGCGAACCTCACGCAAAAAATAAGCTTTAACCCAACGCCTTTGAGCCGTGTCGCGCTCGCCTTGCGACAGCAGGTGAATCCCGTGCCGGGCAAACTCAGGCATCAGCGTCTCATTGAACAGCTGGTACTGGCGAGCCACGATGTCATGGGCGCTCGCCGACAAGGTCCTGAATACATGGGCCGCTTCAGACTCGCCTTCGCCTTGGACATTGACCGAAGCAAGGTGTGGGGCCGCACGCACTTCAAAGAATTCGTCCAGGTTAGACGAGACAATGCACAAGAAGCGCAGACGCTCCAGCAGCGGCATCTCCGGCCGAGTGGCCAGTTCAAGCACGCGCTCGTTGAAGGCCAAAATGCTGCCGTCACGGTTCAGAAATTGGATGCTCGAAGCATCCATATTAATCAGCGCATCAGTGTGTGTGTTGGAGGAAAGCATAGATGATCGCCTGTAAATTCGACATGAAAATCGAGATCAGGAAGATAGAAGCAGCTGAACTCGCTTGTCATTTTGATGACCCCTCATGACAGCCGCGTGACAAACTCGTGAAAATTTTAATTTTCTGCCGCCGAAAAATGCTTGCGGTAGCGCAAAGGCAGGTCAGAAATGCGCATCATCATCGGCAAATCAGCGGAGTTGAAATCCGGATCCCAAGCCGGCGCGCCCAAAACCTTGGCACCAAGTCGCAAATAGCCCCGAATGAGCGCCGGCGGTTCAACGATCAACGAGTTGTCCAACTGCTCTACTGGCAACGCCAGACGTGGTGTGACATGCCAGTCAATCGCCGCCAGATGGGTTTCACGCAGTTGCCGCCAGATGCTGGCTGCCGCATGACCGCTGGGCGAGCCGCTGTGCTGCATCGGAATGCTGGCGCAACCGATCATGGTGTCCAACTGGTTGCGCGACATGAACTGCGCCAGCGCCCCCCACAAAGCCATGATGACCGCGCCTTGACGATGCTCCGCATGAACGCAGCTGCGTCCCAGCTCGACCATGCGGCTGCGCAATGAACGCAAGCGAGTCAAGTCAAACTCCAGGTCGCTGTACGTGCTGCCAGCGCGCTTGGCTTGTGTTGGCGTCAACGCCCGATAAGTCCCAATGACTTCTTGCGTGGCCTCGTCACGCACCAGCAGGTGCTCGCAATAGTCATCAAACAAATCGACGTCATGACCGGGAATTTTGCAAACCAAACGGGCGCCCATCTCGACGGCAAAAACCTGGTACCTCAGACGCTGGGCCTCGCGGACTTCGTCTTGGTGCCGGGCCCAGCTGACCTGAATTTTGCTGGCCGCAGGCTTGACATCCAAGGGCGCAGGGATTGTTTGAGAGCTTCGATGAAGTAACCCCCGTGGCAACTCGACCGGCGAGAGGGAAAACGTGGGGTTCGGCAGTTCTTTCATGCGAGGTTCCTAAAGGGTTGTCGTGGTCAATGCGTACTGGCGAGGGAACAAGGACAAGCCTTCAAGCCAAGGCTTTTCGCCAGGCACAAAATACAGACCACCCGGCCCATTGGCCATGGCCTGAGCGGTGCAATGCAAAATGCGCAAAATGTTGGCTTGAAAAGAACGCGAGCTGTTGTGCTCGGCCAGGGGACACGTCTGAACTTCTAAGGCATCTTGTTTCATGCCCTGAAGTTTGGCGTTTCAGCGTGACGCGATCATGTCTAAGTCATGACAATTTCATGACATCAATCAGTGGTCACTGAGACGCCCAGACTACAAAGAAGCTTGATTCACCCGTGCCGAGAGTGCCGCAGCACTTTCCTTGCGCTCGCTGTAGCGGTCGACCAGCCAAGGAGAGACATCGCGCGTCAGCAGCGTGAACTTGAGCAGTTCTTCCATCACGTCCACCACGCGGTCGTGGTACGCCGACGGCTTCATGCGGCCGGCTTCGTCGAACTCCAAAAAAGCCTTGGCGATGGACGATTGATTTGGAATCGTCAGCATGCGCATCCAGCGGCCGAGTACCCGCATTTGGTTCAGCGCATTGAAGGACTGCGAGCCGCCAGAGACTTGCATCAGCGCCAGCGTCTTGCCTTGGGTCGGCCTGACCGCGCCCTCGCTCAAAGGAATCCAGTCAATTTGTGCTTTCAAAATCCCCGTCATCGCACCATGCCGTTCTGGTGAGCACCAGACCATGCCCTCAGCCCAGGCAGCGAGTTGGCGCAACTCTTGCACTTTGGGGTGCGACTCGGGCGCATCGTCCGGCAGTGGCAAACCACTCGGTGAAAAAGTGCGCGTTTCAGCGCCCATGGCCTGCAGCAGTCTTGCCGCCTCTTCGCTGGCAAGACGGCTGTAAGAACGCTCGCGTACTGAACCGTACAGCAGCAAGATGCGCGGAGGATGGGTCGCAGCCCCGGGCGCAGCGGCACCGCCTGAATCGAGTACGGGCTTGACAACATGCGTCAGGTCAACCGGCGACCCATCCAAGGCGCTCAATGTCTTCATGTCGTTCATGATTACTCTCATCATCTTGTGCTGTTTTAACCTTTCAATTATATTTGAAGCATGAAAAAAGATCAGTCCAATCCGGCTTTCGATGTGCTTGATGAAGACTTGGCTGTTCGATCCTTGGCGGCACTGGCGCAGACACAACGGCTGCGTGCGTTTCGGGCCTTGGTTGTGGCGGGGCGCGATGGGTTAACGCCGGGCGTGATTGCCGAGCAACTCGGAATGGCACCCAGCGCACTCTCCTTTCACCTGAAAGAACTTGCCCATGCCGGGTTAGTGAGCAGCGAAGCACGCGGCCGCAACCTGATTTACCGGGCTGAGTTTGCACGCATGAACGCCTTGCTCAGCTACTTAACGGAGCAATGCTGCCAAGGTGAAAGTTGCGCGGCTGTACCAACGCCTAGCCAGAAAAAGAAGGTTCAATGATGGGCTTGTTTGAACGCTATTTAACGCTCTGGGTTGCACTCGGCATTGCCACAGGTGTTGGGCTCGGCTTGTTGGCACCAGCAGCTTTTCTGACTATCGCCGGGATTGAATACGCGCAGGTCAATCTGGTGGTGGCGGTTTTCATCTGGGTGATGATTTACCCGATGATGATTCAGATCGACTGGTCGGCCGTCAAAGACGTTGGCAAAAAACCTCGCGGCTTAGTGCTAACGCTCGTCGTCAACTGGCTCATCAAACCCTTCACCATGGCCCTGCTGGGCGTGCTGTTTTTCAAGTACATCTTCGCGCCTTGGGTCGACCCGCAATCAGCGGCGGAATACATCGCCGGCATGATCTTGCTCGGTGTGGCGCCCTGCACCGCCATGGTGTTTGTGTGGAGCACGCTGGTCAAAGGCGACGCCAACTACACGCTGGTGCAAGTGAGCATCAATGACTTGATCATGGTGGTAGCCTTCGCACCGATTGCAGCTTTTTTGTTGGGCGTTACGCACATCACCGTGCCGTGGGAAACACTGGTGCTGTCAACCCTGCTGTATGTGGTGCTCCCGTTGGCAGCGGGTATGGCTACCCGACATGTGCTGTTGAAAAAATCAGACCACGCCGTCGCTGCATTTGTAGCCCAGCTCAAACCGTGGTCGGTGGTCGGTCTGCTGGCCACAGTGGTCCTGCTGTTTGGTTTTCAAGCCGGCACTATTGTCGCCAAGCCGTTGGTCATCGCCATGATCGCGGTGCCGCTGATTATTCAAAGCTACGGCATTTTCATCATCAGCTATGCAGGCGCCAAAGTTTTGCGACTGCCTCACAACATAGCCGGTCCGGCCTGCCTGATCGGCACCTCAAACTTTTTTGAGCTGGCCGTTGCTGTGGCCATCTCGCTCTTCGGGCTGAACTCAGGCGCAGCACTTGCCACTGTGGTGGGTGTGCTGGTCGAAGTACCGGTGATGCTGTCGCTGGTAGCCATCATCAACCGCACGCAGTGTTGGTTTCCCGGTCAGGCTGACGTGGTGTAGAAAACTAGCACTCACGCATCATTCAACGCCAAAACGAGCTATGGCTTTGTCTCAATCAAGCCGACAGCAAAGGGCTGGCTTTGACTCACGTCAACAGTGACGTGGACCGCCCGCACGTCCTTTTCGCCGGGGACGATCAGACGGGTCAGGTTACTCAATGGCTTCTTAGCCAAGCTGAAAGGCTGGTCAAAGCGAAAAACGTGGCTGTCGCCATGGATCAAAAGCACCGGGACAGCGGCCTCAGCGGACAACGGCAGCAAGGTGTTGCCGATGCTGTTGCGAAAACCAGAGTTACCCGGAAAGTCTTCCCAGATGGACTTGCTTTCAAACACATCTGCCTGCATGGCAAACACAATGGCCTTGGCCGATGACTCCTGCGCCAAAGCAAAGGCATCGCGAATCCAAGCCACATTGGCCTTGTCGCGTTCAAAAAATTCTGCCACCGCAGCAGGATCACGCACTTCAAAATTATTGTTGCTGCCAACGATGTGCAGTGTCACGAAAAGAACCTGCTGGTGCAGCCAACGCTGGTTCTCAATGAATTTAGCGTGAGCAGGATTCAATGTCGACTGATTTTGCAAGGACAGCGGCGCCTTGCCCAAAGACTGGCCTGGCGTAAAAAAGCGATTTCGCAATGCTTGCAAGCGCTCTTGTGGATCGTAAGCGCCGTTATTAGCCCGATGGCAGTCCGTCCATTCGTTGTCACCCGGCGTGTAGACAACGGCGGTTTCAAACCTATTGAAATGGCCCCATTGGGCTTCGAACTCCTGGTCAGAACACACGGTAGAGCCGGACTTGACATCACCGACATGAATCGAAAACGGCGGATGCAATTTATTGATTGTGCCGATCAATGCGCGGTATGGCGGGTAGGCCCGGGATTCATCGCCATAAGGCAAGTCGCCCAAAGCAACGAAGCTGAAGGGCTGGGCATGCGCCGCGAAAGCTGCAAATAGACACAGGCAAAGCCAGCCTAGAAGGGTTAGTTTTTTCACAGTCCAAAGAATGTTGTTGAAAAAGACGTTTATTTCAGCTTAACAACTTGCAGACCCGCCGGCAGCACGACCCCTTTGACGGCAGCTTGGGCCAGTTTGAAGAAAACATCGGTGTTATCGATCACGCCGGTGAATGAATAGGCGCCAGGGCCGAAAGCCGAGAGTGGAATGTCGCTGGCAGTGTGCACGGCACTGTTGCCCGGCACCTGGCCGGTGATCATGAACTTGCCTTGCTCATCGCGTTGGCTTGGGTCAGCCGGATAAGCCGCCAAGGGTTGAGTTTTGATGAAAGGTTGTTGGCTGTCTTGCACGGGCAGTGCATTCGTACGGTAGTCTTCAAAACGATCCGAGTTAGCGCCATAGGCCACCAGCAGGCGGTGGTCAATGTCAGTGGTTTCAGGATAGCCGTCGGCAGCGAAGCGGTATTTTGGAAAACCGGCGGCTTCATATATGCCGATAGTTTTGTCGCGCAAAGCCGGGCCGCCTTCGCGCACCAGCTCTTGCAGTCGGGCATCGCTGACGATGGAGCCGCCGATGAGCGCCACGCCAGCGCATTCATGATCAGCTGTCACGATGACCAAGGTGTCACCGCGTTTCGCTGCAAAGTCTTGTGCCAATTTGACGGCTCGGTCAAACTCGATCGTGTCCAGCAACCAGCGTTCCGTGTCCATGGCGTGGGCTTGTTTGTCGATCGACGCGCCCTCAACCATCAACACAAAACCTTCCTTTTTCTTCTCCAACACCCGTAGCGCTTTGGTGGTCATTTCGTCAAGCATGGGTTGGTCGGGGAAACCGTAGTCGTCAACAACGCGGTTGTTGCCTGCGTTTCCCAAGCCCTGCCCTTTGTTGCGCCGGCCATCTATTTTGTCGAGCGCAACGTTCATGTTGGAGTGAGAAAACAAGCCGAGCAAGTGGCTGGTCTTGTGGCCGTCAATCGCGTCCATCTCGGTTTTGTTGCCCGCATAGGCAAAACCAGCGGCTTGAAAGTCAGCCAGCAAGTTGCGGTCTTTGTCCTTGCTGCCACGGGCAGCGCCCCAGG
This sequence comes from Comamonadaceae bacterium, assembly GCA_947447355.1. GTDB lineage: Bacteria > Pseudomonadota > Gammaproteobacteria > Burkholderiales > Burkholderiaceae_C > Polaromonas. The sequence goes on along the minus strand of CANFJF010000064.1, from coordinate 10,050 downwards.
CTTTGACGATGTCGGCGGTATGCGCGTCGGTGTCGGAAAAGGCGTAGTCGGTTCTGTCGCCACGGGCTGAGCCGGGCGTGCTGGCCGGAACAAACCATTTACGTCCGCCGCCCATCAGCACTGACAAACCGCTGAGTTTCCGGTCGTCCAAGTACTGGTCAACAATGCCGGTCCCTGCGCCCCGGTTGCTGGTGTGAACCGCATTGGCCGCGGGTGTCGCGTCAAACACATCGGCGGTGGTGACCAAGCCCAGTGCTTTGCCTTGGGTCCGGTGCAGGTATTCGCTCAAGTACTCAATGCGCGGGTTGTCAAAAGCATCGAGTGTGTCGTCGGGGAACACGCCTTGCTCATTGTTGTTGTTCTTGTTGCCCAACGCATAGGCACTCATTCCCGGAGCAGAGTCTGTGACGATCGAGTTGAGCGATGCTGTTTTGACCATGCCAGTCACGGGGAATGTGTCCATGGCCAATGGTTGAATCACTTTGCCTTGGGCATAGCCGCCGGCGACGATGCGGGCTGCCGTGCGTTGCGCCGCCCCCATACCGTCACCCAACATGATGATGATGTTTTTGATCTTCTGGCCGCCAACGACCAACGGCACGATCTCAAAGTTGCCTTTGGCGCTGACCGACAGACCGTCGCTTTGCGTCGCTGTCACCGTGAAGGTGTGAATCCCAGGCTTGGTCACGCTGATGGCCCGGCTTGAGACGATAGCGGCATTGGCCGGCAGACCTTTGTTGCAGAGCGCTTCGCAAGTCTTGATCGCGACGTTGGCTGTGACCGCTTTACCGTCGATGGCGAAACGGGCGTTGCTGATTGTTTTGCCAGCGTCGTCCGGCCGCACGGTCGCTTGTAAATCAAAGCGCTGGCCGGGCAGAAAGCGGGCCACGATGGGACCCTCTGTGTGGCTGCTGAAAAGCTCGCTTGGCGGCGTCAGACGGGTAACGCTGGGCGCGGCTTGCACGGCAGCACTGGACAAAACACACAAGGCAATGCCTGCAAACCGATTCAAAGAGGTGGGGGTATGTGGGAACATAAATTGACTCAGCTGGGAGAAAGATAAAAAGGTTCAATCAAGAACTCAATGCGCTTGTTGTTGTGCTTGAAAGAAGTGCGTGCGTTCAGTGCTGTCCATGCCCCGCGTCGCTTGCGCAGGCAACACGAGCCTGACCCAGGAAACCCGGCCATCGCTTTCTTCCAAGCGACCAACGCTCAATTGGCCGGTGATGCTCATGAGACCGCGCGTGTAGGGTATCAACCAATCTTTTTGCGTATCGTCCAGATAGACCGTGACCAGCGCGGCAGGCAAGTCATCGGCCTCCCCGTCGGCATGCTCGCTCATTTGCACCGGTCGGGGCGAGAGCATGAAACGACCCAGATGAGGGACTTCTTGTTGAACCATGTACCCGGTCATCTGCACTGTTTGCCCGTTGGCGGTGCTCAGCTTGGCACTCATTTCCAAACCTTGAGAGCTGATCGGTTGATTGAAAAATTCGGTGAACAGTAATTCTGGAGCGAACTGCGCTGAAGCCGTTGTGCAGGAGATGCAGACGGCAAGACCGATGAAAAACTGACGCATGTATTTTTGGGACAACTTGTTTAATCCTAAATAATATTCTTTGAATAAGTCAGTTGTGTGAATTTTGCTGTGCCCAAGCACTGCGTCCATTCACCGCCCGTTGCAATTACTTCCCCACTTCATTGACGGCTTAAATTTAAAAAGCGTATAAACGATATAAATCGTTTAATGAATCAAGCCAAATGAAGCAGACCTGCAGAACCTGCACACAAAAACGCAGCAAAGCCCACGGATCACTGGGCTAATCTATTGGGAAAGGGAATCGACTATGACAACGTCTGTATGGACATGGTGGGCACTGCTTTGCGCGGTGAGCTTGATCAACGTGGTGGCTTGGACGGCCTCAGCGACCCATCAGTGGCGTCGGTCTACATCTTTCGACCCCAAGTCTTGGGGTGCCATCCGTCTGCAGATCATTCTGTCGGCTGGGTACGTCTTTGGCTGTGCCTATCGCTCAGTGCTGCCGGTATTCGACATCCAGCGTTTGTGTTTGATCGATTCGTGGCTATCCAGTGTGGTGGTTGGGCGTTCCGTCGCGACCATCGCAGAGTTATGTTTTGTGGCGCAATGGGCCATGCTGTCGCGGGGGATTGCACAGACGAACGAAAATCGAGTTGGCGTTATGGTGTCACACGCTGTTGTTCCGATGATTTTCATCGCCGAGCTCTTTTCTTGGTATTCGGTGCTGACAACGTCAAATTTGGGCCATGTGATTGAAGAGTCACTGTGGGGACTTTGCGCGCTGATGTTGGCTGCCAGCTATTTGCATGCGCTACCCAGAAGTCAACGCGGGCACCGATCCATGCTTGCCACCTTCAGCGCCATCGGGGCCATTTACGCCCTCTACATGTTTTTGGTGGATGTCCCCATGTACTGGTCCCGCTGGACATTCGACCATGAACAGGGGCGTCAATTTCTCAGTATTTCGCAAGGGTTTCTCGATGTCTCAGGCCGATGGGTTGTGTCTCATCGATGGGCAGACTGGAAAACCGAAGTGATCTGGATGTCCGCCTATTTCAGCGCGGCCGTCTGGATGAGCATCGGCTTGATTCATCTGCCGCATCTGAGGCCCGTTGGCCTGCCGTCATCGAAATCCCAAAATGTCACACCATTGACACAATAAATTCATAAGATTTTCACAATCGGCTAAACGCCTCCGCATCCACTGTCCATGTCGCTTGAAAATCTAATCGCCATGCTGGGCAAACAAAAGTTGGTTGACGGTATGGTTCACAGCCAAAAAATGCACAAGCACGATGTCGTGCAATCCTTGCTCCAAAAGCAACACGATGCCGAACTGCATAACTTCATTGCCAAGCAAAGCTCCACAGAACTAGGGGGCTACTTGGACTCCCTGCCCTTGGAAGATGCCCAAAATCTCTGGGCCAAACTGCCTGAAGCACGCGAGAACGATGTGCTGTGGGAAATGTCAGACCAACGGCGGATAGACGTTGCCGGCGACCGCCAGCCCGACTTCACTGCAAGCAAGATCAATGTCTACGAATTGACCGACGGGCGCCTGCGCAATATCCCGATGACAGGCCGAAAAGATTTGGAAGGTGCCAAGCCAGTTTGGGTCGACCTGATCAACTCCTCCAAAGCCGAACGGCTGTTTGTGGGCTCTCACTTTGGGGTGGAACTGCCAGACCCCATTGAGGCGACAGACTTGGAAGTGAGTGCGCGTTTTCATGTTGAAGAAAACGACGACATCCACCTGCATTCCAATTTCTTGCATGACCGCGAAGGCAATTCCAGAAGCGTGCCAGTCGCCTTCATCTTGCATGGCGGCATTCTATTTTCTTTGCGCAACGAAGAGTTGCCCGTCTTTAGGTTGCAACGCCGCCGTGCACTGACGCAGCCGGGTTACGTGTCCGACTGCGTTGACCTGCTGTTAGATTTGTACGGTGCGGACGTTGAAGTCTCCGCCGATTCGCTGGAGAACATTTACGCCAAGCTCGGGGTTGTTGGGCGTCACGTCTTGAGCGAGGCGATCACCGACCAGCAAGCTGCCGGCATTTTGGCGGATATTGCGGAAGAAGAAGATCAAAACGGCCGTATCCGTAGCAACATTCTGGACACGCAACGTGCCTTTAGTTTTTTAATGCGCGGGCGTTTGCTAACGCCGGATCAAATTTCAGACTCGAAGCAAATCTTGCGGAACATTGAATCGCTCAACAGCCACACCGCTTTTTTGTTCGACAAGATCAACTTTTTGATGGACGCCACGATCGGTTTCATCAATATCAATCAGAACAAACGCGTGAACCAGTTGACTGTGTTCAGCGTGGTGTTCATGCCTATCAACATCTTGGCCGGCATGGGCGGCATGTCAGAGTTTTCCATGATGACGCAAGGCATTGAATGGCCTGTGGCCTACGGCGGCTTTGTTCTCGCGTCCGCATTGATTGGGCTGGCCACTTACGTGATTCTTAAATATTTCGAAAAACGACGCGTCAAGAGAAGCGGCCACAAAGTCAGCTGATGTCATCAAAACGTCACTCCTTCGACTCAGAATCTACTTGATAAATGTCTGTCCGATGGTTTCACTGCTAGGTTTTGATGTCCACACTTATCTCCGCGACCTTTTATGTCAGGCACATCGCACCGCGGTTGGCCAGCGCTTATATCGGCACCTTGCGGTTGATGCTACCGGTGGCACCGTTGTGTGCAAGCCTCGTTTTTTGGCGCCGCAAATACATCCTGGACTACGCTGGTTTTAGGCGGAAAATGCGCGTTCATATAGAAGCGTTACGGGAAGGCCCGGCACAGCACTATTTTGAAGACGTGCTGGGTCGTGCCAAGGCTGTACCGGCCGAAATCACCGGCTCCTGCGTGCAGTGCGGCAACTGCTGCATGGACAAGCGCTGTATGTTTTTAGAGCCCATTCCAGATGGCCGCTACCAATGCGGGATTTACCATTCGCCCTTTCGCAGGCTGTCCAACTGTGGCTCATTCCCCTTGAACGCTTACGACATCTCGCGCTACGCTTGCCCCAGTTACCAAGTGATTGAGATCGTTCGCAAGCCTGAGTGATGGCGTCACTGAAACGTCATCGTTTTGTCGGCCTGCTGACTTAATAGCCCACCACAATCTCGCCGATGCCTACTGGCTTTTATCTCATCATTGCAGCTCAGTTTGTGTCGGCATTGGCTGACAATGCCTTGCTGATCGTGTCGATTGCCCTTCTTTCAGAGCAGGGACTTCCGGCATGGTGGGCTCCGATGCTCAAGTTCGTCTTCACCATTTCTTACGTGGTGCTGGCCCCTTTTGTCGGCCCTTTGGCCGATGCATACCCCAAAGCCCGTCTGATGGCTTGGATGAATGGGGTCAAAATTCTTGGCGTTGCGACTTTGTTACTGGGATTTAACCCACTGGTCGCCTTTGCCATCGCCGGCTTAGGCGCGACAGCCTATGCGCCGGCCAAGTACGGCCTGATCACCGAAATTGTCGGCCCTCATCTCTTGGTCAAGGCGAATGGTTGGCTTGAAACCACAGTGGTCTGCGCCGCACTCTTAGGCGCAGTGTTGGGTGGCGTGCTGGTCAACACCAGCGTGATCACAACCTTGAACGGGCTGTTGCACATCGATAGTTTGGGCAGCATGTCGCCGCTCTACACCTCGCTGCTGGTGCTGCTCATGATCTACGCTGCAGCAAGCCTGCTCAATCTTGGTATTCCGCACAGCGGGGCCCGCTACCCGGCCAGCCCGATCCACCCGCTGTTATTGATCAAAGATTTTTGGCGTGCCAACCGCTTGCTATGGCGCGACGCGGAAGGAGGCCTGTCACTCGCGGTCACAACCATTTTTTGGGGTCTGGGCGCCACCCTGCAATTCATCATCTTGAAGTGGTCGGCCGACGTTCTCTCCCTGCCACTTGAACAATCTGCCTACCTTCAGGCGGCTGTCGCAGTGGGCGTCGTTATGGGCGCGGGCATCGCCGGTCGATGGATTCCCCTGCGGCATGCCAAACGCGTTCTGCCTGCTGGCGTGTTGATGGGGCTGTTGATCACTGTCATCGCCCATGTGCAGGTGGTCAGCGCCGCCTTGCTTTTTCTGGCGCTCATCGGCGTGGTGGGCGGCATTTTGGTGGTCCCCCTGAATGCCTTGTTGCAACACCGGGGCTTCATCTTGTTGAGCGCCGGCAGGTCTGTGGCCGTGCAAGGCTTCAATGAAAATCTCAGCGTGTTGTGCATGCTGGGGGTGTATGCCAGCTTGGTCGCAGCCGATGTGTCCATCGTGCCGCTCTTGACCTTGTTTGGCCTGTGTACGGCTGCAGCGATAGGCTTGTTGATCTACCCCGGGGGTCGGCCTCAGCGCGTCTGATTCAATCCGACTCTTTTAAGCGGTGGTGACACGCGCTTGATCGATGACCTCTTGGAGCACGTCCTCAAACTTTTGCACGATGCAGGTCCAGTCCAGTTGCAAAGATGTCTGCCTGGCTTCAATGCCCATCTGCTTGCGCTGCAGGGGCTTGGCAGCCAACGCCAAGGCAGCGGCCACAAAGCCGTCCGCATCGTCCGTCGGGACCAGACTTCCGTTGACACTGCTGACCATCAGCTCAGCCGCCGCGGCGTAATTGAAGGCCACCACCGGCAAGCCGCTGGCCATGGCTTCCGTGGTCACATTGCCAAAAGTCTCCGTGAGACTGGGCATCAAAAAAAGGTCGGCTGACGCATAGTGTTCAGCCAAGGACTTGCCACGCAATTGCCCGGCAAAAATAGCGTTAGGGCACCTTGCTTGCAATTCCTGCCGCATCGGGCCGTCCCCAACCAGCACCAGCCGGGCCCGGGGGTCACGCGCCACAATCGCCTCGAAAGCTTGTAGCAACATGACCAAATTTTTCTCGTGAGCAAGCCGTCCAACGCAGACGACCGCCAAGTCATCGGGGGCCAGCCCCCATTGCGCACGCAGTGCTTCGCTGCGGTGTGCCGGGTCATAGCCCATCGTGTCAACGCCCCGGCTGACCACTTTCAGCTTTTGAAATCCAGCGTCGGCCAATGAAGCCCGCAGGGCTTCTGTTGGCACCATCGTGCAATGGGCATAGTTATGGAACTTCTTGAGGTAAGCCATGATCGGCTTGTGCAAAAAACCAACCCCATAGTGCTTGCTGTAGCTTTGGAAATTGGTTCGGTAGTCAGTGGAGACTGGCAGCTTTAGGTACATGGCCGCACGCAGGGCAGACCAGCCAAGCGGGCCTTCGGTGGCAATGTGAACCACATCCGGCCGCTTGAGTTGCCAAAGCCGGATCAGCGCACTCTTTGACGGCATGCCCATGCGCAACTCCGGGTAGCGTGGGATCGGAAAACCACGCATCAAGACCTCTTGGTAGGGTGGATGCACCTCATCTTCGCAAGCCACATCGGTACCGCCCTGGCGCAAGCGAATCAGTTGAACCGCGTGGTTGGCAGCACGCAAACCATCGACCACTTTAGCCAGCGTGACGGCCACCCCATTGACCTCTGGTGGATACGTTTCTGAAACCACCGCCACCCGCAGGGAACGGCGTATAGCCGGGAAATTTTCAACGAGCAAGTTGTGAGCGTATTCATGAGCCATGCGCAGATGATGTCGCCACTTCGTAACAATTTTGTGACAAAACAGTTATTTGATTTGAAACGCTGACGTCACGAAACTTTCATATTGAGGGACTAAATTGAGATGGTTACCTTGATCAGCTTGGGCATACCGCCCTCCCCCAGAAACTATGTGAGGCTCATGTGAACGATTTTTTTCAACAATTGAAGACCCAGCGCTGGGATGACCACCGTTATTACCACCACAGCCGCATCAACCAGAGTCTGCATCTGCTCAGCGCCATCAGTTTTGTGACCGCTTATGCACTGCTGTTTGTCAACCCCGCCTGGGCTGCGTTGTTGGCCTGGATGGTTTCCATGACCAGCCGCCAAGCCGGGCATTTCTTTTTTGAACCGCGTGGCTATGACACCGTCAATCAAGCCACCGACGCGCACAAAGAAGAGATCAAAATTGGCTACAACATCCGCCGCAAAATTGTGTTGCTGGCCGTCTGGGCACTTGTGCCGCTAGTGTTGTGGTTGCAACCATCCCTGTTCGGGCAGATAGCACCCGCAAACGGGCTGATGGCGTTCTTGAATGATCTCGGTTTGGCGTGGCTGGCTTTGGGTGTGGCTGGTTTGGTGTTTCGTGTCCTTCAACTTTGGATTCAGCAAGACTTGTGGACGGGCATCGTCTGGGCCATCAAGATCATCACCGACCCCTTCCACGACATCATGCTGTACCACAAGGCCCCGCTGGCTTTGATGCGTGGCGAGATGATCGACCCGATGGAACACGTCAACCACAAGTGAACGTGACCAGCGTCAGGACTCGTGAGAGTCCTGACGGGCTGACGCTCAACGCGGCTGCCGCAACATTTCCCTGAAGATCCCTTTGCGTATGGTTTGATTGGTTTGCTCTGGACCACTCCACCAGCCATCGTTTTGCATGGCTTGAACAGCGTCGGCAAAGCGCCCTACAACCTCCCCAAACTCAACATCACCATAGTTCAAACTGAAAATGAGACGGCCACTGCCAACCCAGCTCAAGGCCAGTCCATGCGCGCGCAAGTAAAACTGCAGCATCCAGTTGTAGCGGGACGGCTGGGTGTAAAGCACGGTCCAGACCGTCGACATGTTCGCCACCCGGACCGGCAAACCCTGTTCCTCCAGCCGGCCGTTCAGCAGCTTAGCCCGGCCGTCCCAGCGCTCATCGATGCCGTCATACAGCTGGGCAATCGCGGGCGTCTCCAACGCATCCAGGAAAGCCTTCATGGCGCCCATCACATAGGGGTGAGCGTTGAAGGTGCCACGCGCAAAACAAATGTCGCCCGGCCGATCATCGCGGTAACGCTTCATCAGCGCCGACCGGCCGCACACCACACCCACGGGCAGACCGCCACCCAGCGTCTTGCCGTAGGTCACCATGTCCGCCTGAATGCCAAAGTAGGCTTGCGCCCCTCCTTGTGCCAAGCGGAAGCCAAGAAACACCTCGTCAAAAATCAGCACAATCCCGCGCTCTGTGCATACGGCACGAAGCTTTTTAAGCCACTCGGTGTAAGCCACCCGGTCATAGGCCACCCGGCGACTGCTGTCGACCAGCGACGAGTCGCCAGGTGCCGGCGCATTCGGGTGCAAAGCTTGCAGCGGGTTGACCAACACACAGGCAATGTCATTGCGCGTGCGCAACACGTGAAGGGTGCGCTCGTCCATCTCTTTGAGCGTGTGTGTCTCGCGCGGCGGCAACGGATTGCCAGGGCCGGGTTGAACGTCTTCCCACCAGCCGTGGTACGAGCCACTGAAGCGAACCAGATGACTGCGTTTGGTGTGGTAACGGGCCAAGCGCACAGCTTGCATCACCGCTTCTGTGCCCGACATGTGAAAGGACACTTCGTCCAATCCCGAGATGGCTTTGAGTCGGGTCACGTTTTCCAGCACGCAAGGGTGGTACGCACCCAAGACCGGACCGAGATCTTTCACCAGCTGCTGACCGGCTTCAATGCTGGCCTTGTAAAAGTCATAGCCCAGCAGGTTCACGCCGTAAGAGCCGGTCAGGTCATAAAAAACATTGTCATCCAGGTCAGTCACTGTGACGCCCTGCGAGGACTTCACAAAACTGCCGCTTTTGATGTGTTGGCTCAGGTAGTCGCTGTATTGGTAGGGCACCCGGTAACGACCGGTGAACTGCATGTCCGAAATGATCTCGCGGGCGCTGGCGGTCATGGCGGCGCTCTTGGGAAAGCGCTCGGCATAAAGCGCCGCCAATTTGGCAAAGCCGTCGCGCCGACGCTGAACAACAGCGCTGTCGGCATGGTCCGAATTGAAGAATTTTTCCTCGTCATAGGCATAACCGGGAAGCAGTCCGGCGATGCGTTTGGCAATCCGCGAATGCCCCGCCAAAGATCGATGCTTGGCGCGGGAAAGTTCAATCCGTCGTTTGGCTTTGGGCAGCACCCAAGCCAAGACGCCCAGGGCCAAAAACGGCAGTGCGATGCTTTCGTCCATAAGTGTTCCTCTGAATTAAAACCACTCCACGCTAACTACCTTTCTTGACAGGCATATGAAAAAAAACTTTTTACGTCAAATTTTTTTACAGGAAGACATCAACTTTCTGCTCACCAACCGGGTCCCGCGCATCTTGCTCACGCGCTGCATGGGCTGGTTCAGCCACATCCGGAGCCCTCTGCTCGCACGCGTGTCGATCCGGGCCTGGCGCCTGTTCACGGAACTGGACCTGAGCGACGCCAAGCAGCAAAAATTCGGCAGCCTGCATGAGTGCTTTACCCGAGAGCTCCAACCCGGCGCACGGGTGATCGCGCAGGACCCGATGGTCATGAGCAGCCCCAGCGACGCCATCGTGGGCGCCTGCGGCCGAGTCGTCGATGGCTTGGTGATACAGGCCAAGGGCTTCCCGTATTCCATCGCCGAGCTCTTTGGCCCGAGTCAAGACACGAGCGCG
>CANFJF010000063.1 GCA_947447355.1 Comamonadaceae bacterium | reverse complement strand
TTCTTCGGATCTTTGCCGTCCCAGACCACGCCGTCCATGAACTTGCTGCTGCGGTTTTCGCTTTTGGGCAGACTGACATTCGCGGTTGCCGCGGCTTGCTTGTAGATGTCAATTTTGTTGACCTGCTTGGCAATGGCCAGGTAGTCCGGGTGCTCCTTGATCAAGCCCCAGCGTTTGTGCTGCGTCATGAACCACATACCGTCTGAGAGATACGGGAAGTTGACTGCGCCGTCGTTATAAAACTTCATGTAGTTCGGGTCGTCCCAGGTCTTGCCCATGCCGTTTTGGTAACGTCCCAAAATGCGCTGGTTGATGACGTCGACGCTGGTGTTCACATACGACTTGTCAGCGACGGTTTCGGCCATCTTATTTTTGTTGCTCAAGCTGGCGTCAATCCATTTGCCGGCTTCCAAAATAGCCGCCATCACGGCGCGCGTGGTGTTGGGGTATTTTTTGGTGAACTCGTCGGTGGTGCCCAAGACTTTTTCAGGATGGTCTTTCCAAATGTCTTGTGTGTTGATTGCTGTGACGCCAATGCCGTCCATGATGGCGCGGTGGCCCCAGGGCTCACCCACGCAAAAACCGTCCATGTTGCCGACGCGCATATTGGCGACCATTTGCGGTGGCGGCACGGTGATGACTTTCGCGTCCTTCATCGGGTTCACGCCGTTGGCTGCCAGCCAGTAGTACAGCCACATGGCGTGGGTGCCGGTCGGGAAAGTCTGCGCAAAGGTGTATTCGCGTTTGTCGCTGGCCATCAGCTTGGCCAGACCCGCGCCGTCAACGCCGCCCTTGTCGGCGATCTTTTTAGACAGCGTGATGGCCTGACCGTTGTTGTTCAGGTTCATCAGCACGGCCATGTCTTTCTTCGGACCAGCTGTGCCCATGTGCACGCCGTAAATCAGGCCGTACAACACGTGGGCAAAGTCGAGTTCACCGCTGACCAGTTTGTCGCGCACGCCAGCCCAACTGGCTTCTTTGGTCGGGATGATCTTGACGCCATATTTCTTGTCAAAACCCAGCACCGAGGCCATCACAACCGAGGCGCAGTCGGTCAGTGGAATGAAGCCGATCTTGACTTCCTTTTTTTCCGGGGCGTCAGAGCCTTGTGCGTAAACCGCTGAGCGCAATGCCGGCGTGATGCCGATGGCGCCCACTGTGGCAGCTTGCAGCACGGAGCGGCGTGTCAGAGACGATTTCAGCAGTTCAGTCATGTCGAAAACTCCAGAGGTGAAGAACAAGAAAAAGCAATCGCAAAAACAAAAAAGGCGCTCGGACCGGGCAGACACGGTGTTGTGTTGCCTGATGCGAACGCCTTTGTTCGGGTGACTCACCGCTTCGCCGTTGAAGTGATGAGTCGATACATGGGTTGATGCAATACCTGTGCCAGCTGTATCCGCGCTGGCCAAAGCTTGTTTTTTGGCGATTAGCTTGGCGTGATGGCGCCTAATCAGCGGCAGTCAGTGCATGTGGCGCACTGCTTTTGTGCGCCGCACCAATTTGGGAAGGTTCAGCCGAGCAGGTCGGCGGCGTCCAGCAGGCGCTGGGCCACCTCGCCCATGCGCAAGCCTTTGTCCATGGCGGCTTTGCGCAGTTTGTCGTAGGCGAGGGCTTCACTCAGGCCTTGTCGCTGCATCAGCATGGCCTTGGCCCGGTCGATGGTTTTGCGATCTTGCAACTCGCCTTTGGCGTCGGCGATTTCTTGCCTCAAACCTTGTTCGTGCTCAAAACGCGCCATCGCCACATCCAGAATGGGGCGGATGCGAGTAGGCTCCAAGCCAGCCACGATATAGGCTGACACGCCAGCAGCCACCGCGTCTTTCACGTGGCTGGTGTCGTTGTCGTTGGTGAACAGCACGATAGGTCTGCGGGCGTCGCGCGTCGCCATGACCACGTGCTCAAGTGAATCCCGGGCGTCGCTTTCGGCGTCGACGATGATCATGTCGGGTTGCAATTGCGCCAGCCGCTCGGCCAAAAAGGTGTCGGCGGGCAGGGTGGCAATCAGGTTGAATCCGCCTTCAAGCAGGCCAATGCGCAATTGACGCGAACGCTCAATCAGCGCCAAGTCGGCTTCATCGTCCGTGTCGACCACCGATAAATCCGGCGCAATCACGACCAAGCGCAAGGAAGAAGGGGGTGCCGAGGGAAGGGTCATGGCTTTGATTTTGCAATATTCAAGCCAAGGCTCGCCAAGTTTTGACCTCGGCCTCGTAAACTCATCCCATGATCGTTTTAGGAATTGAATCAAGTTGTGACGAAACCGGCGTGGCGCTGGTCGACACCTCGGGTGCCGGCGTGCCGGTGCTGCTGTCGCACGCCCTGCACAGCCAGATCGAGATGCATCAGGCTTATGGCGGCGTGGTGCCTGAGCTCGCCAGTCGCGACCATATTCGCCGCGTGCTGCCGTTGATCGCCGAGGTGATGTCTCAAGCCAACTGCACTTTGCCGCAGGTGGACGTTGTGGCTTACACGCGGGGGCCGGGACTGGCGGGCGCTTTGCTGGTGGGCGCTGGCGTGGCCTGTTCGCTGGCCGCCAGTTTGGCCAAGCCGGTGATGGGTGTGCATCATTTAGAAGGACATTTGCTATCGCCTTTTTTGAGTGCCGACCCCCCGGAATTTCCGTTTGTGGCGCTGCTGGTTTCGGGTGGTCACACGCAACTGATGTGGGTTGATCGCGTCGGCAGTTACGAGCTGCTGGGCGAAAGCATTGACGACGCGGCCGGCGAAGCCTTTGACAAATCCGCCAAATTAATGGGCTTGCCCTACCCGGGTGGCCCGCATTTGGCCAAGTTGGCGGAGCAGGGCGACCCTGCCGCCTTTAAATTACCCCGCCCCTTGTTGCACAGCGGGGATTTGGACTTTTCTTTCTCCGGCCTGAAAACCGCTGTGCTGACGCAGGCCAAAAAATTGGGCGATGACCTTGAGGCTCGAAAGGCTGATTTGGCGGCCTCGACGCAAGCGGCCATCGTCGAGGTGTTGCTCAAGAAATCCATGAGCGCCATGGCGCAAACCGGGCTCAAGCGCTTGGTGGTGGCCGGCGGGGTGGGCGCCAACGCCGAGCTGAGGCGCCAGCTCAACGCGGTGTGTCGGCAGCGCGGCATCCGCGTGCATTACCCCGAGCTGCATTTGTGCACCGACAACGGCGCCATGATTGCGCTGGCGGCCGGCATGCGCTTACAAGCCGGGCTGGAAAACCTGCAGATGACTTACACCTTTGATGTCAAGCCGCGCTGGCCGCTGGCCGAGATCATCCCGAACCCTGGGCTATAATCCAAGGCTTTGCTGACTTAGCCACGTCTTCAATACACGTTTAGCACGTACTTTATCAGCAAAGAAACACGACGTTTGGCGGTCAACTCCCACAGTGGGAACACTGCTTCGTTCGCAAGTTCACATAGAAATCGGAACATCATGATTGCAAAATCGATCAAGGCTGACATTGTTCAAGCCAATGCACGCCAAGCTGGCGATACCGGCAGCCCGGAAGTCCAAGTCGCTCTGCTGACTGGCCGTATCAACGAATTGATGCCTCACTTTAAAACCCACGCCAAAGACCACCATGGTCGTCGTGGTTTGTTGCGCATGGTCAGCCGTCGTCGCAAGCTGCTGGACTACCTGAAGTCCAAAGATGCTTCCCGTTACGTTGCACTGATCGCCAAACTTGGCCTGCGCAAGTAATCGTTAACAGACTTTAAGAGCGCCTGAGTTAGTTCACTAGCTCAGGCGTTTTTTACTTCGGAGCAAGGCAAAAAGAGCACGCGCTGTGTCATTCCACAAGAAAAGTCCTGCAGGATGTCCTGCTTTAGGTCGATTTTTCAGGCATTTTATGGAATGGCATCGTGTTCAGCCAGTCTCGCTCCGGGCCCCAGGTTGCAGCCTCATGCAACTGTTTTATATGGAGCAAAACAATGAGTATTTTCAATAAAGTCAGCAAAACTTTCCAATGGGGCCAGCACAAGGTCACGATGGAAACCGGTGAAATGGCCCGTCAGGCCAGTGGCGCGGTGTTGGTCGACATGGACGGCACGGTTGTGCTGGCCACCGTGGTCGCCAAGACCGTGGCCAAGCCCGGTCAAGACTTCTTCCCGTTGACCGTCGATTACCTTGAGAAAACTTACGCAGCGGGTCGTATTCCCGGCAGTTTCTTCAAGCGTGAAGGTCGCCCCAGCGAATTCGAAACCCTGACTTCGCGCCTGATCGATCGTCCGATCCGTCCGCTGTTCCCTGAAGGCTTCTTCAATGAAGTGCAGGTCGTCATCCACGTGTTGTCCTTGAACCCTGAGGTCGAAGGCGACATTCCGGCGTTGATCGCTTCGAGCGCTGCGTTGTCGATTTCCGGCATACCTTTCAATGGCCCGATCGGCGCTGCTCGCGTGGCTTACATCGACGGTCAGTACGTGCTGAATCCTGGCAAGACCCAACTCAAAGATTCGAAGATGGAGCTGGTGGTGGCCGGTACCGAAGCCGCCGTGCTGATGGTCGAGTCAGAAGCGCAGCAACTGTCCGAAGAAATCATGCTTGGCGCCGTGGTGTTTGGCCATGAGCAAGGCAACATCGCCATCAACGCCATTCACGAACTCGTGCGTGACGCCGGCAAACCAGTCTGGGCATGGGAAGCGCCCGCCAAAGACCTGCCTTTGATCGCCAAGGTCAATGAGTTGGCCGGTGCCAAACTCGAAGCGGCTTACCAAATTCGCACCAAGCAAGCCCGTACGCAAGCATGCCGCGTGGTGACGACTGACGTCATGGCAGCGCTCAAAGCTGACGGCCTGCCATTTGACAGCGTCACCGTCGAAGGCATGTTGTTCGACATCGAAGCGAAGATTGTTCGCAGCCAGATTCTGGCTGGTGAGCCCCGCATTGACGGCCGTGACACACGCACCGTTCGCGCGATTGAAATCCGCAACAGCGTACTGCCGCGTACCCACGGTTCTGCCTTGTTCACACGTGGCGAAACCCAGGCGCTGGTGGTCACCACCTTGGGCACCGAGCGTGATGCACAGCGCATCGACGCACTCTCCGGCGACTACGAAGACCGCTTCATGCTGCACTACAACATGCCTCCGTTCGCCACCGGTGAAACGGGCCGTGTAGGTTCGCCAAAGCGTCGTGAAATCGGTCACGGCCGTCTGGCCAAGCGCGCACTGATCGCTGTGCTGCCTTCGAAAGAAGAATTCCCGTACACCATGCGCGTGGTGTCTGAAATCACGGAATCCAACGGCTCATCGTCGATGGCTTCTGTTTGCGGCGGCTGCCTGTCGCTGATGGACGCTGGCGTGCCGATGAAAGCCCACGTGGCCGGTATCGCCATGGGTCTGATCAAAGAAGACAACCGCTTCGCGGTGCTGACCGACATCTTGGGTGATGAAGATCATCTGGGCGACATGGACTTCAAAGTGGCGGGTACGACCAACGGTATCACCGCGCTGCAGATGGACATCAAAATCCAGGGCATCACCAAAGAAATCATGCAGGTTGCACTGGCTCAGGCCAAAGAAGCCCGCATGCACATTCTGGGCAAAATGCAAGAAGCCATGGGCGAAGCCAAGACCGAAGTGTCTGACTTTGCGCCACGTCTGTATGTCATGAAGATCAATCCGGAAAAAATCCGTGACGTGATCGGCAAAGGCGGCGCCGTCATTCGCGCGCTGACCGAAGAAACCGGCACACAAATCAACATTGCAGAAGACGGCACTATCACCATCGCGTCGAACGACAGCGCCAAGGCTGACGAAGCCAAACGCCGCATAGCCGAGATCACGGCTGAAGTCGAAATCGGCAAGATCTACGAAGGCCCGATCACCAAGATTCTGGACTTCGGTGCACTGATCAACCTGCTGCCAGGCAAAGACGGTTTGCTGCACATCAGCCAGATCGCTCACGAGCGTGTTGAGCGCGTTTCTGACTACCTCAAAGAAGGTCAGATCGTTCGCGTCAAGGTCATGGAAACCGACGAAAAAGGTCGCGTTAAATTGTCCATGAAGGCCCTCATCGAGCGCCCAAGCCAACAGAACGATCAGGGCTAAATCCTGCGATTGAACCGTTTGTTGTCAAGTCTGTAAAAGACTTGGCTGCACACATAAATCAACTGGAGTTGTGTCGGATGAAAGCTGTTGAAATTACTGTTTATGGCGCGCCTGATGTGCTGTGCATAGGCGATCGTCCTGACCCCGTCGCGGGTGTTGGCGAGGTGTTGATTCGGGTCAAGGCCAGCGGGATTAATCGCCCCGATGTGCTGCAGCGCACGGGCAATTACCCTGTACCCCCAGGTGCTTCCGATATTCCCGGTCTTGAAGTGGCAGGCGAGATCGTGGCTGGTGACACCGCCGCGATGTCAGCGGCCGGTTTCAAGTTGGGTGACCGCGTCTGTGCCTTGGTGGCTGGCGGCGGTTATGCCGAGTTGTGCGTAGCCCCTGTGGGTCAGTGCCTGCCGGTGCCGGCGGGCCTGAGTGACATCGAAGCGGCGACCTTGCCAGAGACGTTTTTCACGGTCTGGAGCAACGTGTTTGACCGGGCCCAGTTGCAAGCGGGTGAAACCTTGTTGATTCAGGGTGGCACCAGCGGTATTGGTGTGACGGCGATTCAGATGGCCAAAGCGTTGGGCGCTAAGGTGATTGCAACGGCTGGCAGCGACGAAAAATGCGCCGCTTGCATCGCTTTGGGTGCTGACCATGCGATCAATTACAAGACAGCTGATTTCTCGGCAGAGGCGCGCAAACTCACCGATGGCAAGGGCGTCAATGTCATTCTCGACATGGTCGCCGGCAGTTATGTGGCGCGTGAAGTTGAATGCCTGGCCGAAGACGGTCGGTTGGTGATCATTGCAGTGCAGGGCGGCGTCAAGGCCGAGTTCAATGCCGGCATGGTGCTCCGCAAGCGTTTGACCATCACCGGTTCGACCTTGCGTCCGCGTGCCTTGGACTTTAAATCGGCAATTGCCGCGGCACTGCGTGTCAAGGTCTGGCCCTTGCTTGAAAGCGCTGCGATCAAGCCGGTCATTTACAAAGTATTTGTGGCTGAAGATGCTGCCAAAGCACACACGTTGATGGAATCGAATCAGCACGTGGGCAAGATAGTTTTAACCTGGTAACCAGCGAGTTTGGCGATGACAAAACTGATTGCAGGTAACTGGAAAATGAACGGCAGCTTGGCTGCCAATGAAGTACTTTTGAGTGCCTTGGCCAGTGGTTTGCCGCAGGCGATGTCATGTGAAGTCGCGGTCTGCATTCCAGCGCCGTATTTTGCGCAGTTCCAGGCCTTGGCCTTAGCGACACCAGCTTTGGCTTTGGTGGCTCTGGGTTCCCAGGATGTCTCGAACCAGTCCGCTGGCGCCTTCACCGGTGAAGTCAGCGCGGCCATGTTGAAAGATTTTGGATGCCGTTACGCCATCGTCGGCCATTCAGAGCGGCGTCAGTGCCATGGCGAGACCGATGCCTTGGTGGCGGCCAAAGCGCAGCAAGCATTGGCCGTTGGTATCACGCCGATTGTGTGCGTCGGTGAAACGTTGGCTGAGCGTGAAGCTGGTCAAACCACCGAAGTGGTCAAACGCCAATTAGCTGCTGTGATTCACGCCAATGGTCATTGCATCAGTGAAATTGTGTTGGCTTACGAACCTGTTTGGGCGATTGGTACGGGCAAAACTGCCAGTCCGGAAGAGGCCCAAGCCGTGCACGCGGTACTGCGCGCGCAACTGGCCGCTGCTACTGAGCATGCCGGCCGGGTGAAGATTATTTATGGCGGCAGCATGAACGCGGCCAATGCCGCCACCTTGCTGGCGCAGCCGGATATTGATGGTGGCCTGATCGGTGGCGCAGCGCTCAAAGCAGCCGACTTTTTGAGTATTGTTTCTGCCGCATCCTGAGCGGGCGGCGTTGTTGATTTTTTAAGATTTTAAGAATTGCGGAGTTTTTATGAATGTTTTATTGACCGTTGTCCTGGCCGTGCAGATGTTGACGGCCCTGATCATGATTGGCCTGATTTTGGTTCAGCACGGCAAGGGCGCTGACATGGGCGCGGCTTTTGGCAGCGGCGGTTCCGGCAGTTTGTTTGGGGCCAGTGGCAGTGCCAACTTCATGTCGCGCAGCACGGCTATTTTTGCGGCTATTTTCTTTGTGTCGACGTTGGCGCTGGCTTACTTTGGTGGTCCGAAAGCCAGCGCAGGATCCAGCGTGCTTGAGGGAACTGCGGTGACGGCGCCCGTCGTGCCTGGTGCGGGACAAATCCCTGGATCTTCAGCACCTGCGACTGCCGGCAGTGATGCCAGCGTGCCGCCAGCCACGGTGACGCCGGGCGCTGGTCAAATTCCGACAAAATAAGCGTCAGGGCGTGAAGTTGCCAACTGAAACAGAGGAATTTTCAGGGTAAACTCTGAGACTGTCTGGAAAGCCAAACCTTCGGTTTTCCTCATGCGTCCAGACAGAAAAAACCGCGGTCGTGGTGAAATTGGTAGACACGCTATCTTGAGGGGGTAGTGGCGAAAGCTGTGCGAGTTCGAGTCTCGCCGACCGCACCAAATACGGGCATTGACAGTGCCGTGAACGCAATACGCTGGCCCTGCCGGCACATTGGCTCAACTGTCAGCAACCTAAGTAGCACCACCAAGATGAACCTCGAACAATACCTCCCCGTCCTGTTGTTTATTCTGGTGGGTGTCGCAGTCGGTGTCGTGCCCCAGGTTCTGGGTCGGCTGTTAGGCCCGCATCGCCCGGACAGCGAAAAAAATTCCCCCTACGAATGTGGCTTTGAGGCCTTCGAAGACGCTCGCATGAAGTTCGACGTACGCTACTACCTCGTCGCCATCCTTTTCATTCTTTTCGACCTTGAGATTGCTTTTCTGTTTCCTTGGGCTGTTGCTATCAAGGAGATCGGCATTGTCGGTTTTTGGGCCATGATGATTTTTCTCGGCATTTTGGTCGTCGGTTTTGTCTATGAATGGAAAAAGGGCGCACTCGATTGGGAGTGAGTGTCTCTATTCGATTTCCATAAGGCTGCGATTTAAACGGTGGCAATAGATTCGCCACAAAGGTACTGGTATGTCACTTGAAGGTGTTTTCAATGAGGGTTTCATGACCACGAGTTACGACTCGGTGGTCAATTGGGCTAAAACCGGATCGCTCTGGCCCATGACATTTGGTTTGGCTTGCTGCGCGGTCGAGATGATGCATGCCGGCGCTGCGCGCTACGACATCGATCGTTTTGGCATGTTGTTTCGGCCTAGTCCGCGTCAGTCCGATCTGATGATCGTGGCCGGCACGCTGTGTAACAAAATGGGACCGGCGCTGCGCAAAGTCTATGACCAGATGGCTGAACCGCGCTGGGTGATTTCGATGGGCTCCTGTGCCAACGGTGGCGGCTACTACCACTACAGTTATTCCGTTGTGCGCGGCTGCGACCGTATCGTGCCAGTTGACGTGTATGTGCCGGGCTGCCCGCCGACAGCCGAAGCGCTGCTGTACGGGATCATTCAGTTGCAGCAAAAAATTCGCCGCACCAACACCATTGCGAGGGCTTGATGGGACCATTGCATCCAGCCACTGCCGAGCAACTCAAAGACACTGTATCAATCGCGTTAGCGGGCAAGCTCAAAAGCGCCGCAGTCGCTTTTGGTGAGCTCACGGTCGTCGTGAAGGCGACTGATTACTTGGCTGCGGCATTGATCTTGCGCGACGCAGCCGGCTGCCAGTTTGAGCAGTTGATTGATCTCTGCGGTATTGATTATTCCGACTACGGCAACGGCTCGTACGACGGTCTGCGCTTCTGCGTGTCGTCGCACTTGTTGTCGGTCAGTCTGAATCAGCGCGTTCGCTTGAAAGTCTTTTGCGAAGATGATGACTTTCCTGTCGTGCCATCCATCAATGACATCTGGAATTCCGTCAACTGGTTCGAACGCGAAGCTTTTGACCTGTTCGGGATCGTCTTTGAAGGTCACAACGACCTGCGCCGCATCCTCACCGACTATGGTTTTATCGGTCATCCTTTCCGCAAGGATTTTCCGACCACTGGGCATGTCGAAATGCGTTACGACCCGGAACAAAAGCGCGTCATTTATCAGCCAGTGACGATCGAACTGCGCGAGATCACGCCGCGTGTGATTCGCGAAGACAACTATGCCGGACTCAGCAGTCCAACGGCGGTCAAGGTTTAAGACATGGCTGAAATCAAGAATTACACGCTGAACTTTGGACCTCAACATCCGGCGGCACACGGCGTATTGCGTCTGGTGCTTGAACTTGATGGCGAAGTTATCCAGCGCGCAGATCCGCACATTGGCCTACTGCACCGTGCGACTGAAAAGTTGGCTGAAAGCAAGACCTATATTCAGTCCTTGCCTTACATGGACAGGCTCGACTACGTCTCCATGATGTCGAACGAGCAGGCCTATTGCCTGGCCATCGAAAAGATGATGGGCGTGGATGTGCCGGTTCGTGCGCAATACATCCGAGTGATGTACGCCGAAATCACCCGCTTGCTGAACCACCTGATGTGGTTGGGCGCGCACGGTTTCGACTGCGGCGCGATGAACATGTTGATTTATTGCTTCCGCGAACGTGAGACCTTGTTCGACATGTACGAGGCCGTTTCCGGTGCGCGCATGCATGCGGCGTATTTCCGTCCGGGTGGTGTCTACCGCGACTTGCCTGACAGCATGCCGCAGTACAAGGTCAGCAAGGTCAAGAACGCCAAGGCGATTGAAAAGCTGAATGAAAATCGCCAGGGATCCCTGCTCGATTTCATCGAAGACTTCACTAAAAAATTCCCAGGCTATGTCGACGAATACGAAACACTTCTAACAGACAACCGTATCTGGAAGCAACGCACCGTGGGTGTTGGTGTGGTCTCACCAGAACGTGCGTTGAGTCTAGGCTTCACCGGCCCGATGCTGCGCGGCTCAGGGTTCGCCTGGGACTTGCGCAAGACGCAACCGTATGACGCTTACAGTCAGATGGACTTCGATGTGCCGGTCGGCAAAACCGGCGACTGCTATGACCGGTATTTGGTCCGCGTTGAAGAAATGCGCCAGTCGAACCGCATCATCCAGCAGTGCATTGACTGGTTGCGCGTGAATCCCGGCCCGGTCATCACCAGCAACCACAAAGTCGCTGCGCCTGACCGTGAATCCATGAAGACAAACATGGAGGAGCTGATTCACCACTTCAAGCTTTTCACCGAAGGCTTTCACGTACCCGAAGGCGAAGCCTACGCGGCCGTTGAACATCCGAAAGGCGAGTTCGGCATTTACATCGTCAGCGATGGGGCCAACAAGCCGTATCGACTGAAAATTCGCCCACCTGGTTTTTCGCATCTGGCGGCCATGGACGAGATCGCGCGCGGCCACATGATTGCCGACGCTGTTGCCATCATCGGCACGTTGGACATCGTGTTCGGCGAGATTGACCGATGACCCTTGAAAATTGCGCGATGGAGATACGAATTGGCTGATCTTTCCCAAACAACCCGCGCGCTCTTTGACCGCGAAGTCGCCAAGTACCCGGCGGACCAGCGTCAGTCGGCTGTCATGGCCTGCCTGACCATCGTCCAGCTGGAGCAGGGCTTTGTCAGCACCGAGAGCGAAAAAGCCGTGGCCGAGTACCTCGGCATGGCACCGATTGCCGTGCATGAAGTCACGACCTTTTACAACATGTACAACCAGCACTCAGTTGGCAAGTACAAGTTGAATGTTTGCACCAATTTACCGTGTCAATTGCGCTCCGGTGACAAGGCGCTTGCGTACCTCGAGAAAAAGCTCGGTGTCACCATGGGTGGCACCACAGCTGATGGTCTGTTCACGCTGCAGCAGTCCGAGTGTTTGGGCGCTTGCGGTGACGCACCGGTGTTGCTGGTCAACGACGTCAACATGTGCAGCTTCATGAGCAACGACAAGCTCGATCAATTGATCAACGGCTTGACATCCGCAGAGGCCAAGTAACCATGACGACAGCTTCCAGTGTTCTCTCCCAGTTTGCCGCCACCGGCGTGCAGACTTCTTTTCATGGACGTCACATCAGTCCGCAAATCATGGCGGGTTTGGATGGCAGCAATTGGCGCCTGAAAGACTACGAAGCCCGCGGCGGCTACCAAGCGCTGCGCAAGATTCTGGGCCAGGATGGCGGTGAAGGCATGACGCCTGATCAGGTCATTGCTGAAGTTAAAGCCAGCAGCCTGCGAGGCCGTGGCGGTGCTGGTTTCCCGACCGGTCTAAAGTGGAGCTTCATGCCGCGCCAGTTCCCGGGCCAAAAGTACCTTGTCTGCAACTCGGACGAAGGCGAACCCGGAACCGCCAAAGACCGCGACATCATGCAGTACAACCCGCATATCGTGATCGAAGGTATGGCAATTGCTGCCTACGCAATGGGCATCTCGGTCGGCTACAACTACATCCACGGCGAAATCTTCACCACCTACCAGCGATTTGAGGAAGCCTTGGAAGAGGCGCGATCTTCAGGTCTTTTGGGTAACAACATTCTGGGCAGCACTTACAGCTTTCAGTTGCATGCGGCCCACGGCTTTGGCGCTTATATCTGCGGTGAAGAAACGGCCTTGCTTGAATCACTGGAAGGTAAAAAAGGCCAGCCTCGCTTCAAGCCGCCGTTTCCCGCCAGTTTTGGTTTGTACGGCAAGCCAACCACCATCAACAACACCGAAACCTTCGCAGCGGTGCCTTGGATCATCCGCAACGGCGGTCAGGCTTATCTGGAATGCGGCAAGCCCAACAACGGCGGCACCAAAATTTTCACCATCAGTGGAGATGTTGAGCGCCCGGGCAACTATGAAATTCCGATGGGCACGCCTTTC
Organism: Comamonadaceae bacterium; assembly: GCA_947447355.1. GTDB lineage: Bacteria > Pseudomonadota > Gammaproteobacteria > Burkholderiales > Burkholderiaceae_C > Polaromonas. The sequence goes on along the minus strand of CANFJF010000063.1, from coordinate 6,273 downwards.
GCGACTTTGTTAGAACTCGCCGGCGGCATGCGCGGTGGTCGCAAGCTCAAGGCAGTGATCCCCGGCGGTTCGTCGATGCCCGTGCTACCCGCCGACATCATGATGGCCACCAACATGGACTACGACTCGATCGCCAAGGCTGGCTCAATGTTGGGTTCAGGCGCGGTCATCGTCATGGACGAAACCCGCTGCATGGTCAAGTGCTTGTTGCGTCTGTCTTACTTCTACATGCACGAGAGTTGCGGTCAGTGCACACCTTGCCGCGAAGGCACGGGCTGGCTCTGGCGCATGGTCGACCGGATTGAACACGGGCAGGGCCGCGAAAGCGATCTCGATTTGCTGAACTCGGTTTCCGACAATATTCAGGGGCGCACCATCTGCGCGCTGGGCGACGCGGCGGCGATGCCGGTGCGCGCCATGATCAAGCATTTCCGTGCTGAGTTTGAGCACCACATCACCCATAAGACCTGCCTGGTCCCGGTTGACGCGCTGCCCGTGGCCCACGGTTAAAGCAACAAGCAAGAGCGAGAGCAAATCAATGGTTGAAATCCAACTTGACGGCCAGACAGTGGAAGTGCCCGCTGGCAGCACGGTGATGCATGCGGCCGAAAAAGCCGGCACCTACATTCCGCATTTCTGCTATCACAAGAAACTCAGCATTGCGGCCAACTGCCGTATGTGCTTGGTTGATATCGAAAAGGCGCCTAAGCCCATGCCGGCGTGCGCCACACCCGTGACGCAGGGCATGGTGGTGTTCACTAAAACCGAAAAAGCCATCAAAGCTCAACAAGGTGTGATGGAGTTTTTGCTGATCAACCACCCTTTGGACTGTCCGATCTGCGACCAAGGCGGCGAATGCCAACTTCAAGACTTGGCCGTTGGTTATGGCGGCAGTGGTTCGCGTTACGAAGAAGAAAAACGCGTGGTCTTTCACAAGGACGTCGGACCACTGGTGTCGATGGAGGAAATGAGCCGTTGCATCCATTGCACACGCTGCATTCGTTTCGGCCAGGAAGTTGCTGGCGTGATGGAGCTCGGTATGTCGCACCGTGGCGAGCATGCTGAGATCGAGACCTTTGTCGGCATGTCGGTGGACTCCGAACTGTCGGGCAACATGATTGACATTTGCCCGGTCGGTGCACTCACCAGTAAGCCATTTCGTTACAGCGCCCGCACATGGGAGCTGTCACGTCGCAAGTCCGTCAGCCCGCACGACTCAACAGGCAGCAACCTGATCGTTCAGGTCAAAAACAACAAGGTCATGCGTGTCTTGCCGCTTGAAAACGAAGACATCAACGAATGCTGGATTGCCGACCGCGACCGTTTCTCGTACGAAGCACTGAACACCAACGAACGGTTGACCAGCCCGATGATCAAGCAGGGCGGCCAATGGGAAACCGTTGATTGGCAGACCGCGCTGGAATACGTCGCCAACGGCCTCAAACTCATCAAAGCAGACCACGGCGCAGAGAGCATCGGTACGCTGGCCAGCCCACACAGCACGGTCGAAGAGTTGTACTTGGCGGGGGCGTTGATGCGCGGTCTAGGCAGCGAGAACATTGATCACCGCCTGCGCAACGCCGACTTCACTGCGAGTGATTCGGTCCGCTGGCTGGGGACATCGATTGCCTCGCTCACTAACTTGCAACGCGTGTTGGTTGTGGGTTCGAATCTGCGCAAAGATCACCCGCTGTTTGCCCAACGCATTCGCCAAGCCGCCCGCAAGGGTTGCGCGGTCAACGCCATCGTCTCGTCACATGAGTTGTCCGCGGCAGACGCCTGGGCCTTGCCATTGGCTGGCCGCTTGATGGCCGAGCCGGCTGACTGGTTCAAGCAACTGGCTGAGCTGGCTGCGGCCATTGCCGCAGAGACCGGTGCGGCTTTGCCGGTCGGCTTGCAGGCACCAGCGGTCAGCGCTACGGCTAAGGCCATGGCCGTGTCGCTGCTTGGCGGCGAACGCAAAGCCATCTTGCTCGGCAATGCGGCTGCTCACCATGCCCAAGCGAGCAACCTGCTGGCACTGAGCAATTGGATTGCAACGCAAACGGGTGCCTCTCTGGGTTACCTGACAGAAGCCGCCAACACCGTGGGCGCGCAGTTGGCTGGCGCACAGCCAGTCGCAGCGGGTTTGAATGCCGGCCAAATGCTGGGCGGTCAGCTCAAAGCCGTCATCTTGCTCAACAACGAGCCCGAGTTTGACTCGGCAGCCGGCGCGCAAGCAGCCGCTGGTCTGGAGCATGCTCAGATGGTGGTCACGCTAAGCCCGTTCAAAGCCAACATGGCTTTTTGCGACGTGCTCTTGCCGATCGCACCCTTCACCGAAACGCCCGGTACTTTCGTCAACGCCGAAGGTCGTATTCAGAGTTTCCATGCGGTCGTCAAGCCCTTGGGCGACACCCGTCCGGCTTGGAAAGTCTTGCGCGTTCTGGGCAATATGCTTGGTTTGCCGGGCTTTGATTTCGAGTCCTCCGCAGACGTGCTGGCGCAGGTCTTTGGCCCTGCGACTGACACCCTCACGCATGTACCAGCCGACAAGCTCGGCAACACCACGCACGCACTGGCGATGGCGTCTTCCACCCTGGCCGGCCGTCCTGCGGTGGCCGCTATTTACCAACTTGACGGCTTGGTCCGACGGGCTTCTGCGCTGCAACTGACAGCCGACGCCCGGTATGCAGCTGCTAGCCCAGAGCAAGCGAAAGAAGCGCAAGAGCAAGAGGTTCACGCATGATCGACAGTATCTTCTTGGCTGGTCAAGGCCTGATGGGTGGCGCTTGGCCCACCACCATCTGGCCGGTACTGTGGGCGCTGATCAAGATCATCGCTGTGTTGCTGCCGCTGATGGGTTGTGTGGCTTACCTGACCTTGTGGGAACGCAAGGCGATTGGTTTCACGCAGATTCGCTTCGGCCCGAACCGTGTGGGACCGTCTGGTCTGCTGCAGCCGATTGCCGACGCACTCAAACTGCTGACCAAAGAAATCATCATGCCAACGGCAGCCAGCAAGGGCTTGTTTGTGCTCGGGCCGGTCATGACGATCATGCCAGCACTCGCCGCTTGGGCCGTGGTGCCGTTCGGTCCGGATGTCGCTCTGGCCAACATCAATGCGGGTTTGCTGTTCCTGATGGCGATCACATCGCTAGAGGTTTACGGCGTCATCATCGCCGGTTGGGCATCCAACTCCAAGTACGCTTTTCTGGGCGCGATGCGCGCCTCCGCGCAAATGGTCAGCTACGAAATCGCCATGGGCTTTTGCTTCGTGGTCGTGCTCATGGTTTCAGCCAGTTTGAACATGACCGACATTGTCATGAGCCAGGCTCAGGGCATGGGCGCCAGCCGTGGTTTGAACTTCCTGTCCTGGAACTGGTTGCCACTGTTGCCTATTTTTGTGGTCTATTTCATCTCGGGTCTGGCGGAGACCAACCGTCATCCGTTCGACGTCGTTGAGGGTGAATCAGAAATCGTGGCCGGCCACATGGTTGAGTATTCGGGCATGGCGTTTGCGATGTTCTTCCTGGCCGAATACGCCAACATGATTTTGGTGTCAGTGCTGTGCGTCATCTTGTTTCTCGGTGGCTGGTTGCCGCCGATTGACTCGGCTTTGTTCAACTGGATTCCGGGTTGGATCTGGTTGGGCCTGAAATCTTTTGTCGTGGTCACCATGTTCTTGTGGGTGCGCGCCACCTTCCCGCGCTTTCGCTATGACCAGATCATGCGTTTGGGTTGGAAGATTTTTATCCCTGTCACGCTGGTCTGGTTGGTCGTTGTCGCGGCATGGATGCAGACGCCTTACAGCATTTGGTAGCTATGAGCCCCCACGTTCGCTCACTTTGTGTAGCTCTCTGCCCCCCTTGGGGGCCGCTGCGCCTGCGGCCCGGCGAAGCCGGTTCCGCGGCCCTTGCTGGCGTGGAGATTCAGATCGTGCGTCTTTTGATTGCGAGAAATTAATATGTCAGTTGCTTCTGTCAAAGATTTTGTCTCGAGCTTCATGCTCATCGAACTGTTCAAGGGCATGGCCCTGACCGGCAAGTACATGTTTCGCAGCAAGATCACGGTTCAGTTTCCGGAAGAAAAAACACCTTTGAGCCCGCGTTTTCGGGGACTGCATGCACTGCGTCGCTACGAAAACGGCGAAGAGCGCTGCATTGCCTGCAAGCTGTGCGAAGCGGTTTGCCCGGCCTTGGCCATCACGATTGAGTCTGATGTGCGTGAAGATGGCAGCCGCCGGACCTCACGGTACGACATCGATCTGACCAAGTGCATTTTTTGCGGCTTTTGCGAAGAAAGCTGCCCCGTGGACTCGATCGTCGAAACCAACATCCTTGAATACCACGGCGAAAAACGCGGCGACCTGTACTTCACCAAGGACATGTTGCTGGCCGTGGGCGATCGGTATGAAGCTGACATTGCGGCCAACCGGGCGGCTGACGCCAAATACCGTTAATCCAAGCGCTACGCCAAGCCTTTAGCCACCCAAACGACTGATCTTGACTTCGATCCACTAGCTGCGCGCACGAAAGAATCTATAACAACATGGACGCTAACACCGGTCTTTTTTATGCCTTTGCTGCGGTGCTTTTATTTGCCGCCTTCAAAGTCATCACCGCCCGAAATCCGGTTCATGCCGCGCTGTATCTGGTGCTGGCATTTTTCCAGGCCTCGGCGCTTTGGATTTTGCTGAAGGCGGAATTTCTGGCCATCGCGCTGGTGCTGGTTTACGTTGGCGCGGTGATGGTGCTGTTCCTCTTTGTCGTGATGATGTTGGACATCAACCTCGATGGTGCACGCAAGGGTTTTTGGAAACACTTCCCACTGGCTGCTGGCGTTGGTGCGCTGATTGCGTTAGAAATGGCCGCCGTTTTGATGGGCGGCTTCAGACTCAGTGAAGCGCCCAAAAGCGCTGTAGCGGTCGGCGAGACAGCCGTGCAGTTGTCCAACACCAAAGAGCTCGGAAAAGTGCTGTATTCCCAGTACCTTTACCCGCTGGAAGTGGCGGCTGCCATTTTGCTGGTCGCCATGATTGCCGCCATTGCCCTCACGCTGCGTCAGCGTAAGGATTCCAAAGCGATCAACCCGTCAGACCAAATACGTGTCAAAAGCACTGACCGCGTTCGTCTTGTGAAAATGAATCCGACCATGGCTGCGCCTGAGCCGGTTGCCGTGGTCGTCGAGGAGAAAAAAGCATGATCACTCTTGGACACTTTCTATCACTGGGTGCGATGTTGTTCGCGCTGTCGGTGATCGGTATTTTTCTGAACCGGAAAAACCTCATTGTTTTGTTGATGGCCATTGAACTGATGCTGTTGGCCGTCAATATGAACTTCGTGGCGTTCTCGTACTACTTGAACGACATGGCTGGGCAGATATTCGTTTTCTTCATCCTGACCGTGGCCGCTGCTGAGTCGGCGATTGGCTTGGCCATTTTGGTGCTCTTGTTCCGTAACAAGGCCAGCATCAATGTGGACGAACTCAACACGCTCAAGGGTTGAGCATGATGCCGCACGCTTTTGCTGTCCCCTTTGCGTTTTTTTGCCGTACGTCCTTTTGAGTAGATAAGAACACAAGATGAGTCAAACCCTATCAGCCTCCACCTTGCTTGCAGTGCCTTTGGCGCCGCTGGTCGGATCATTGCTGGCCGGCATTCTGGGCACCGCCTTGGGTGGCAACCTGATCGGTCGTCGCCTGACCCACACGCTGACCATTCTGGGCGTGCTGGTGTCCTTCGTGTTGTCGGCCCTGACGCTCCAAAGTGTTGTCTCTGATGGCGCGCGTTTCAACGAAACGCTTTACACCTGGATGGTCGTTGGCGGCCTGAAGATGGAAATTGGTTTTCTGGTCGATGGCCTGACCGCCATGATGATGTGCGTGGTCACCTTTGTCTCGTTGATGGTGCACATCTACACCATCGGCTACATGAAAGAAGACGCTGGCTACAACCGCTTCTTTGCCTACATTTCGCTGTTCACGTTCTCCATGCTGATGCTGGTCATGAGCAACAACATGCTGCAACTGTTTTTCGGATGGGAAGCAGTGGGCTTGGTGTCCTACCTGTTGATCGGTTTTTGGTTCAACAAGCCAACCGCGATTTTCGCCAACATGAAGGCCTTTTTAGTCAATCGCGTGGGTGACTTTGGCTTCATTCTTGGTATCGGTCTGATCGCGGTCTACGCCGGCACCCTCAATTACACAGAAGCTTTTGCCAAGACTGATCAACTGGCGCTGCTGAACCTGCCGGGAACCGACTGGATGCTGGTCACCGTCATCAGCATTTGTTTGT
>CANFJF010000062.1 GCA_947447355.1 Comamonadaceae bacterium | reverse complement strand
TGAACGACAACGTCTGGCGCACCCACTCGGACGTATTCGCGTACGCGAAATGACTGCAAGCGAGTCGGTTCGTCAGACGGCTCATGGCGATACACCCAACTGTGCAAGGTCACCAATCTGCCACCCGCCGGCAACAAACCACTGAACAGCGGATACACCGGATAACAAGCCGCTGGCGTCAGCATGACCTGTGTTGGCTCAAGCATTTCTTCCCAGCGTTTGCCTTTGCGCAAGCGTTCCGACAGTTCATGGGCCTGACGTTCATCACCTGCAAAACTGTGAACTGAACCGGCCAGTTGCGGAAAGTTATCCATGTAGCCCAGCGTTTCGATCAACGACCTTGGGAGGATCGGCGGAAAGGTCATTTCTTCAGCGCTGTCAGCACTGGCGCTTCTCGTCACCAAAGCGTCGAAGCGGTGTAATACGTCTTCAAAAACAGCGCCTCTTCCGTAGCACCCTTTGACATCGGTTGGAATGATCAATTGGTGCGACACCAAGTCTTTGTGAAACTTTTCGATGTCGTGCGTGGTGCTCATGCGGCATCCTTGTAGACCAGCAACATGGACGCACTTTTAGCGGCGATACGGTCATTTGAAATCATCAGCGAGGCTGACAAGGCATCCCTGTACTGTCGGCCCAAGCTCAGTGGTGAGTCGTTCTTGTAGCCTTGGATGCCCACAATTTGCAGGGCTCGGTGAACGATTTGTGGTGCAGCCTCCGAGCACGACATTTTCAGATTGTTCATGCGCAGTGCCCATGCCATGCTCGATAACTGGTCTTGCGCTACGGCATCGGGCTCAATGGCGTCAAATGCTTGTGCGGCTGATTGCCAGTTGTTCTTCATGGTTTCCAACTGCACTGACACTTCAGCAAGCCGGGTTGCCGTTGGTGGAATCGTGCCTGGCTTTTCCCTCGCTTGTGCACGCACAAAGCTGGCGGCTTTGGCCACGGCATCTGCGGCAATACCCCACCACAGCGATGCCCAAAGTATGTGCGAGTAAGGAACCATCGTGCGCGCGGAACTGTCTGCAAACGGCCCTGGAATAATTTGCTTGATGGCGCCTGAGCTTTCCATTCGGAAGCCTGGGCTACTGGTGCCGCGCATACCTAAGGTATCCCAGCTGGTGGTTTGCTGGAGGTTGAAGTCTTCACGACGCACCAGTACCAGTACCTGGTCGTTCGCTGACGCATCATGGTCGCGACGTGTGGTGACCAAGATGCCATCGGCGAAAGCGCAGTAAGAACCCGTTGTGGCGTCCTTGTTCAATACAAAATGATCGTCAGTACGTTCTATTGAACAAATGCTCGATCGTGTGTCGCCATAGGTGCCGACTTCCGAGGTCATAGAGCCGAGCAGGTATTGGTCTTTGACAAGGTCTCGCAAGTAACTTTTAAAGAAGTCATCGTCTTGTGCGTGGCGTGCGATGCAGCCGACCTGAATAAAGTGCATCGCTAGCACCATCGCGCTGGAACCGCATCCCTGGGCCAACGTTGAGCACAGCTGCGCAAGCTCCGAAAGACTACAACCAGCGCCCCCCAAACTTGTTGGAACAGCTGCAGACAACGCCTCGACTTTTCTAAGTGCGGTCAGTGTTTCCACTGGAAATCTGGCTTGACGGTCAACGTCTTGCGCATGCACTGCCGCCACCTCGTTACTTATTTTTCTGACTGATGCGAGCAATGTGGAAAAGTTCTTTTGTGCGCAGACCTTCAGGTGCGTCAGCGAGACATCAGCTTCAAAAATGATGGACACGTTAGGTTCCTTTGGCTATGACAACAGGTTAAGAACAACTTGATTGTCTGCAAGGATTTGCCTAAATTATTCGATGCTGAGCATCGTGCGACTTTGTGAAGGGTGCTTGTTCGATGCCGTCCTACAGGGTTGCAAGAGTTACCGAATTTAAAGTCACCATATTCAAAATTTCATGCTCTTACAGTCTAAAAGTTAATCGATCACGTCATTTTTTATGAGCCCTCAACACATCCCCATTCTGAATTTATTTGATTGGCGGGTTATCGCTGATCAAGCTTTTAGCGGTGTGGGTATTGGCTTTGATATTGTGCAAATCAGCCAAATTGAGAATTCTTTAGTTCAATTTGGGGATGCCTTTAAAAAGCGACTTTTCACGCAAGGTGAATTGAATTACGCCTGTTGTGTTGAGGGCTTGTCTCCAGAGCGTTTAGCGGCAAGATTTGCAGTCAAGGAAGCTGTCATCAAAGCACTCCACTTGAGTGACGTGGGCGTTGATTGGCGGGAAATTGAAGCGATTAAACAGCCTGAAGGTCGTTGCTATTTACAGCTACACGGTGATGTTGCCGAGTTGGCTGTGGGCTTGGGTGTAAGGCAGTGGCTTCTGAGCATGAGCCACGATGGTGACTATGCCGGTGCGGTGGTGTTGGCCTTGGGTTTTTCTTCAGAACACAAAATTTTTTAACGCTCATCAAAGGTGAAAATATGTTGGAACGCATTGAAACAAAAATCAGAGATGTGTTGCGTGATCACGGGCGATTGAATCAAGATATACAGCTTATCGATGTTCAAACTGATCTTTACAAGTCCGGTATGACCTCACACGCGAGTGTGAATGTGATGCTGGCCTTGGAAGGAGTTTTTGACATTGAATTTCCTGATCACTTTCTCAAACGAAGTGTCTTTGGCAGCATCGACTCCATTCGCCGTGCTTTGACTGAACTTCGTGTTGCTTGCTGACACAGTCGGATGCTTGAGCACTCGCAGGAACCTGCGCGCAACAAACGGCGACTGACCGATGGCTGGTCCATTTGCGCGACTGAACCTGATCATTTTTCATCGCCACCGCAAGGTGATGATGTTATTTGGCGAACGTTGCCTGAACTCACGTCTGCTGCTGCTGCGCTGCGTGCATGTGGGGAGTGGACTTTGTCTGGGCCTGCCCATAATTTTGATGCTGAGGACTGGTGGTTTCAGATTCGGTTTGATGATCTTAGTAACCCGTTAACGGACAAAAAGGTCTTGGGTTTTGATGGCTTGGCGACGGTGGCCGAGGTCTGGCTCAATGATGCCTTGATACTGGTCAGTCGCAATATGTTTGTCGGCCATACCTGTGATGTGACAAGCGCACTCAGACCCATTGGCAATGAGCTTTTCATCGTGTGCCGATCGCTGGATCGGAAGCTGACACAGCAACGTGGCAGGCCACGTTGGCGTACGCCGATGGTGTCGCATCAGCAGTTGCGTTGGTTCCGCACCACCTTGTTGGGGCGCACACCGGGATGGTCGCCGCCTGTCACCGTGGTCGGTCCGTGGAAGGATGTCTGGTTGTCGTCGATTCAACCTGGTGCTGTTGAAAATAGGATGCTGACGGCGTCACTTCAAGGCACGTCCGGAAAGGTTGTTTGCACACTGCGCAAGACCCATACAGAAACAACCCCAGCTGTGGTCATCAGTTTGTTATTGGAGCGTGGTCACCAAAAATTCTCGCAACAACTCACGCATGACGTTAAGGGTCAATTATTCGAAGGCGAGTTGCACATTCCTGACGTTGACTTGTGGTGGCCGCACACCCATGGCGAGCCCTGTCTTTATCGTGCCACTTTACAAATTCAATCCGCAGGCGCTGATGCGGCTGTTGATGAGGCAGTTGATCTCGGCGCCATAGGATTTCGCAGCGTCTCGCTCAAAACACAGGGTGGATCTTTCTCCATCGAGGTGAACGGAACACCTATTTTTTGCCGTGGTGCCGTGTGGACGCCGTTGGATCCGGTGAGCCTTCGATCGTCGCCATTGCAATCTAGCGCTGCCGTGGATCAAGCGCGAGTGGCCGGCATGAACATGCTGCGGGTAGCCGGCACGATGGCCTATGAAGAGGCGCATTTTTATGATGCCTGCGACGCCCATGGCATTTTGGTCTGGCAAGATTTCATGTTTTCCAACATGGATTACCCAGCCGCTGATGCGTCTTTCACGGACTCAGTTGCCATGGAGGTACGTCAACAATTACAAGTGCTTCGCAACCGGCCATGCCTGGCGGTGCTGTGCGGAAACAGCGAAGTCGAGCAGCAAGCCGCCATGTGGGGTGCCCCGCGCGATGTCTGGCATCCGGCCTTATTTGAGCAAGTCATCGCTCATCTTTGCGCAGAGCACGCACCTGGCGTGCCGTACTGGCCTTCCAGTGCTCACGGGGGTTCATTTCCGCATCAAGCCAACGTCGGCACCAGCTCGTATTACGGTGTGGGTGCCTACATGCGTCCGCTTGAAGACGCTCGCCATGCAGAGGTGAAATTCAGCACTGAATGCCTTGCATTTGCCAATGTTCCGAGTGCCGACACGCTCAAGCGTATGCCTGCCGGGCTGGCGACCCGTGCGCACGACGCCGGTTGGAAAGCCCGCTCCCCGCGGGATTTGAATGCGGGCTGGGATTTTGACGATGTGCGCGACCATTACTTTGAACGCTTATTTCAGACGGATTCACGTCAGCTTCGGCGCTCTGATCACGATCGGTATCTCACCTTGAGTCGGATGGTCAGCGGCGAAGTGATGGCCGCCAGCATGGCGGAGTGGCGCCGTCCGGCATCGAGTTGCAAGGGTGCGTTGGTCTTGTTTCTTCGCGACTTGTGGCCTGGCGCAGGTTGGGGTTTGATTGACGATGCAGGCCAACCCAAGGCCTGCTATCACGCCCTTAAGCGGGTGCAACAGCCTTGCACCGTCTTGCTGACTGACGAAGGTGTGAATGGCTTGTGGATTCACCTGCACAACGAACAGTCACATGACCAGTCCGTCGAACTCGAACTCAGCGCTTGGCTCGGCGGTGACGTTCGGGTGGCACACGGCCGCAAGGCGTTGACGCTGCCAGCGCGCAGTGCTCAAAGTTTGTCAGCGTTGGATTTGCTGGATGCTTACTTCGATTTGACACATGCCTGTCAGTTTGGCCCGCGGGTGTGCGACGCTGTTGTCGTGTCCATGAAAGGTGTTTGTGGATTGAGCGAGCAAGCGGTTTATTTTTGCGGTGGACTTCACTCGCACCAGGAGCCAGACGTTGGGCTCAGTGCGCAAGCGACCTTGCTGGATCCATACACGGCCGTTGTGACCGTGAAGACGCAACGTTTTGCACACGGTGTTCATTTTGATGTGCCTGGATGTCAGGCCGAAGATGATTTTTTCCATCTTCCACCCGAGACGGAAATCCGGGTCACTCTGCGTAGCACTGGCCAACACGACTTTTATGGCCAGGTGCTTGCGGTTAATTCGATGCAGTCAGCAACGATTGAACTGCTTAAAAGTCACAGCATTCAAGGGTGAGTCCGAAATGAATCTTCCTGCAAGTGGCAAGTCACCCCCCGCCAGTGCGTTTTATTTTCGTGTGAATGAGGCGAGTTGCTTGGGCTGGTTTCATGCCGCAGCAGTGTCTGGCTTGGGTCTGAGTGTGGTGCTCTGTCGTCCGTTGGGCTATGAGTCCAATTGTGCTTATGGCGCATACACGCAACTGGCTGAACAGCTCGCCCAGGCAGGCTTTGATGTACTGAGATTCGACTACCCTGGAACGGGTGACTCGTCGGGTGATGACTCCCAGCCCAACCGCGTTCAAAGCTGGATAGACAGCATCGTCTGCGCCACCGAGGTACTGTCCAAGCTGTCCGGAAATGAACAGGTCTGCTTATTTGGTTTACGGCTAGGCGCCACCTTGGCAGCACACGCCGCTCGACGCTTAGGCGGTGTAGCCCAAATTATCATGTGGGCACCTTGTGCCTCAGGGCGTGCTTTTGCCCGAGAGTTGCGAGCGGCCGCTCTGAATCACGAAGGCGGCAACCACGGGAAGGGTGAGCCGGGATCTGGTGATGTGGAGTCCTTGGGGTTTTTATACACAGCGCAAACGATGGCCGACCTGGACGCCTTGCCCGGCTTGCGGGTCGATGAACCATCAGCACGTCATGTCTTGATTCTGGATCGTGATGACAGGCCTAATTCCAAGCAGCTGTATGCAACGCTTCAAAGCGCAGGTGTTGTCACCACGTATGCGGTGGCACCCGGATATGCCCACATGATGAGCGAGCCCCGTGAAACACTGTTCGATGCTGAGACCCTCAATTCACTGACAGCGTGGCTTGCCAAAGACTTGAATGCTTTGAATCCAAAAACGATTCGTCTAGGTCAACACGGTCCGCGCCAGCAATTTTTTGACGGGCTGTGTGAGACCGCCGTGAGTTTTGGGGTTGCGCCCACGCTGTTTGGTATTTTGAGCGAGTCTGATCCAGCGGCTTTGCCGTCGCCTTGCTCGGAGACGGCGATCCTGTTGCTCAGCGTGGGGGGGAATTACCACATTGGACCGAACAGGATCTATGTGCATATCGCACGCGAATTGGCCCGTGTAGGTTGCCGCGCCTTGCGCTTTGACCTGGCGGGTCTTGGCGACAGCAGGAGCGACAGCGGCTTTCAGTGGCCCCATCTTTACAGCAAGGACTCTACGCTTGAAGTGAAGTCGGCCATTGATTTTTTGAGTTCACAAGGCTGCAAGAAATTTTATTTGTTAGGTATTTGCTCCGGCTCGTTCGTGGCGTTTCAAGCAGCCTTGGCAGACCCGCGTGTAACAGGTCAAATTTTGCTGAATTCCCGCCTTCTTGAATGGCAAGAGGCGAAGCCCAATGGCCCATGGCAAAACTCGATGACGCAAGCGTACAAGTCTGTTTCGTTTTATCGCCGTCAATTATTCGACTGGCGCATTTACAAACGCATATTACAAGGCGATGTCGACGTTGCTGGCATCACCAACCGTTGGCGCATGTTGCTAGGTGCACGCGTGAAAAGAGTTTTGCAATCGGTTTATCCGCATGACGCATCTGACGCCGGGCCACTTCAAAAAGTGAAATTCTTAAGCCGCCGTGGAACCGACACGTTGATGATCGTGAACTCGGATGATGATGGGCGTGATTACTTGGAGTTCCACTTTGGTGCAGGTGGCAAATACTTAAAAAATGATGCCCGTTTTCAGATGATTTTTGTCGAAGACTCTGACCACACGTTTTCAGATAAAAACGGTCAAACATCTGTGATTTCAACGGTCAAAGCCCATCTAGGTGTCTCCGATTCGATGGGTTTAGGGTAACTGTCCGCAAAACCCATATTGCGCAGGTCGTTGATCGCATAGAGGTTTTCATTCGCAGCTCCACCCTGTTAATTTTGGTGGCTGGCAGCAGGATATGTCCTTTATTTCATGTCTTCCACGAGTCACAGCGTTCCTCGGTTGCTGGGAAAAAAACATGTCCAAATTGTTAAATCTCTTCAATCTGTCGCTTTTGGTATTGATTATGAATTTACATAAATTAATTAACAATTATTCTCATATGCTGGACGACTGCGCTGAGCATCTGTCAACTAAAAATTCATGGTCATCGATATGAAAACCAACAAAATCGTAGTCGTATTTCTCGCTGCTTTGGTCATCGCTGCTCAGCCCTCGTGGGCGCAAACGCCTGCGGCAGCAACTGCCGAAGTGGTCGAGTCGGTCGAAGTCGCACAAGTCCTCACAGCTGCTGGTGCAGGCGCGGCGGTCGCCGCAGATGCTGCTCTCGGGTCTATTGAAACTTCTGTTTTGGAGTTTGGCGGTGTTGCAGGCGCCGCGTTATTTAGCCTCGGGTCTAGCAACAACGTTGGGACTTCGGGTACGACCGGAACAACAGGCACAACAGGAACGACCGGTACTACACGCTAATCACCAACTTAGTCAGGATCAGCGCCTTCAAGGCGCTTTTTTCACGTTGAAAATATTAACTCCCACAATATTTCGGTGGTGCTTTGTTGCCATGGCACTGCCCTTGTTTGGGTGCGCCTCTAGCGACGCGCCGTGGATTGAAATTCTGACTGCTGCGGCCTCTCAACAACTGGGTCACAAGGAAGATGCAAGCCTCACTGCCAAACTCAATCCCGCTTATCGCTACCTTCGCGTTCAGGCGCAGGGCCAGCCAGCTGCGTTGATGGTGTTGGGCTACGTCGACCCCGACCCGTTGGGTGACATTCAGGTCTGGTATTCCTCTCAACGGGAGGTCATCAAGCTTCAAAACGGCCGCATCGTCAGCACGACGGCCCTAAAGACCAATTGGCGCGCTGTACGGTTTTCAGTTGTGCCACCTGCTTGGTCTGATGTGTTGCCAGAGGGTAGTTTTTACAGCCGTTTGCGCGATGAGATGCCTGGCCACCGCTATGGCCTGTCAGACCGGCTCCACCTCAAACCTGAGACTGCTTTGGCTGGCATCGCATTGCCCGTTTGGCTGTCCCATGAACAAGCCAACACTTACCGCTGGTTCAGTGAAACCACGCTGAATTCTGGTGAGCCTTCGCTGCCTGCGTCGTTGTTTGCCTGGGGTGCGTACCGTGGACAGCTCACGGTGGTTTATTCGCAGCAGTGTTTGTCCCCCGCTTATTGCCTCACGTTACAGCTGTGGCCGGGTTAAAAAGAAACCTTGTGAAGTTCAAGATCCTCCCCCGGCTCAACAGCCTTGCTCAAGCCTCCATCATCTGCATCGTATGTTGTGCGGCTCCCTCTCAGGCCACCATCGTCCCCGGCGAGCGCCTGAGCAACTGGCTGCTGCGCAACGCCAACTCCAACCCCAACGCCGACACCACGTCGCTTCATTGGCGGGTGCAAGCTGAGCGTGCACAGCAGGGTCATCTGCGACAAGCCGTTGTTGAGGGCTTAAACGCACAGCACCAGCCGAGCAACTGGTTATTGAGTCTGCCGCTCACGGGGCGTCTTACCCTAGCCAATGCCGATGCTCGCTGGCTCCAGTCTGCGCCTCAGCAAGACCCGATCCTGCAAGACGGGCACAGCGTCATATTGCTGCCAAGACCCGCCTATGTGACGGTGGTCACCGAAACCGGCCAGCCCTGCAACGCCACCCATGTTTCTGGCGCACTGATACAAGATTACTTGCGCGCCTGCTTGGGTGTGCCCACCAGCAGCCAAGTGGACTGGGCTTGGATTGCCCAGCCCGATGGACGCACCACCCGCTACGGCATATCGCCCTGGAGCCTGACGCCTCAGGCCGAACCAGGTCCCGGCGCTTGGATCTGGGCACCTGCCCGTCAAGCCGGCATCTCGAACAACGTGTCAGATAACCTGGCCCGGTTTCTGGCCACCCAGCTGCCCGGCGAGGTCGCCTTGCCCGAAACGACAAGGCCCACCCCAACACAAACCACAGTGCTGCCGCAGGCCCCTACACCGCGTCCCCGTTTTGCGCAGACCACAGCCAGCGACTGGGGTGAAATCGGCCTGCTGCAAACCCCCACCGCCCGCATGGCCCCAGCGGGCGAGCTGCGTTTTCACCTTAGCCATGTTCTCCCATACACCAGCGGCACTGTCATGTTTCAGCCACTTGACTGGCTGGAAACAGGGTTCAGGTACACCGACGTGTCGAACCGCCTTTATGGCCCTGAGATTGCCGGCAGCCAGACCTACAAGGACAAGTCCATCGACCTCAAGCTGCGCATCCTCGAAGAATCCAGCCTGTGGCCGCAACTCGCCGTTGGCCTGCGCGACCTCGGTGGTACCGGCCTCTTTGCCGGCGAATATGTCGTTGCCAACAAACGCTGGGGTAATTGGGACGCCAGTTTGGGCCTGGGTTGGGGCTACATGGGTGCACGCGGCAACTTCAAAAATCCCTTGTCAGCGCTGGGCAAGAGGTTTGACAGCCGGCCAGCCAATGACGTTGGACAAGGCGGCACGATCGGCTTTGGCGGCATGTTTCATGGACCTGCCGCAGCCTTTGGCGGTGTTCAATGGCACGCCCCCTCAGACCCTTGGATTCTCAAGGTCGAGCTTGACGGAAACGATTACCAGCACCAGCCACAAGCCAACAACCAGGTCACCAAAAGCCGATTCAATTTCGGTGCAGCCTACCGCTACTCACCCAATATTGACCTCAGTTTTGGCTTGGAGCGTGGCAATACATTCATGGTCGGTTTCACGTTTTACGGTGGTCTCAACAAGCTGAACGCCCCCAAGTTGTTGGATAGCCCGTTGCCCCCTGTGCAAGTGCAAGCTCCTGCAGCCTTGGCACCCGCCGGCTGGCAAGGCAGCGCTAAAAGCATTGATCTCTACACCGGCTGGACGGTGCGCAGCATTTCGCAAGAGGACACTACCACCACCTTGGTGGCCGAAACTGACTCCGCCATTCATTTGCAAGAACGCATTGACCGCGCGATCACCGTGCTGCACCGTGATGCCCCGGCCGCGAGCCGCCACTTCGTTTTGCATCTGCAAGAGCGCGGCCTCCCCATGACGCAAGTTGATGTGGATCGCGCTGAGTGGGTGACTCTGCGCACGCAAGTAGAGGCCCCAGCCCTGCGTCTGCCTGCGCAGCGGGTGTCTGCAGGGCAGCTCGCCACAGCCGCCTCGCTAGTGCCTGACGCAGACAAAGCCCAGTTCTGGCAAGCTAAAACGGCCCGATTTAGCAGCGCTATGGGTCCCAGTTACACCCAGATCTTGGGCGGTCCGAACAACTTTCTTCTCTACCAGCTAGGTGTCAAGGCATCAGCGGAGTACAAGTTTTCAGACAGAACCTGGCTCACCGGCGCGTTCAACCTGCGCTTGAGCGACAACTACGCCAACTTTGTCTATGACGCCCCAAGCCAGTTACCGCGCGTGCGTACCTACCAGCGCGAATACGCCACCACTTCGGTACTCACCATGCCGCTGCTACAGCTCACCCACGTCAAAGACTTGGGCAATGACCATTATGTGAGTGGCTACGGCGGCATGCTCGAGGCCATGTATGGTGGTGTTGGCGCTGAGTGGTTGTACCGCCCGTGGCAAAGCCGTCTGGCTTGGGGTGTCGACGCGAACCACGTGCGCCAGCGAGACTTTCAGCAAGACCTCGGCTTCAGAGACTACCAAGTCAATACTGGCCACGCCACCGTGTACTGGGACACCGGATGGAAAGACCTTCAGGTCAAGCTCAGTGCCGGACGCTACTTGGCCGCTGATAAAGGCGCGACCCTGGATGTCAGCCGCGTCTTCTCCAACGGCGTCAAGGCGGGCGGCTGGGCCACCAAAACCAATGTGTCCGCCGTCGTCTTTGGTGAAGGCAGCTTTGACAAAGGCGTCTATGTCAGCATCCCGTTCGACGTCATGTTGCCCAAATCCACGGCCGGCAGCGCCAACTTGATCTGGAACCCGCTCACCCGCGACGGTGGTGCCCGCCTGAGCCGCAGCTTTAACCTTGACTACCTCACGCGCCAGCGCGACTCCCGCGCTTTGTCCTTTCGCGCGGCCAGCCCGGCAGGCGCCAACTCCGCAGAAAACACCAGCTACGTGTTGACCGATGCGTCGCTCAACACCTTTGAAAAACTAGGCAGCACCACTTTGACACTGGGCCGCCAAATAGGAGACATTCCGGGCTCTAACTGGCTATGGGCTGGCGGTGCCATTCTGGCCTCCAGCCTGCTTGATAAACCCGCCGACAAATGGGCGCAAAAAAACCAGACCGGCACAGCCAATCGCATCGGCAGCGCCACCAACGCTTTGCCGGTGGCATTGGCGCTGGGCGCTGGTTTGCTTTACACCGGCATTGGGGGTGATCCTGCCGCCAGCACCGCGGAAACAGCACTCACCGCCGCTGCCTACACCTACGGCATCAACTTCGCCACGCGTTATGCCGTGGGTCGTGCGCGGCCAACGCAAGGGCAGGGCAACGCCAGCTTTGACGGTTTCGCCAGCGGCGCCAGCCAGTCAGGCTTTGCGTCTAACCACGTGGCCTTAGCCTTTGCCTTGGCGACGCCATTTGCCCAGCAACATGACATGCCCTGGCTCTACGGCTTGGCTGCGGCGAGCACTTTCGGACGCGTCCAAAAACGCGAGCACTGGGTGTCGGACACGGTTGCAGGCGCTCTGTTGGGTTATGCCATTGGGTCTATGCTCACCGACCAACAAAAACCGTCCGGCATACGTCTTAGCGTGACGCCGCAGTCGGTCGTGGCCCACTGGGCCTTCAACTAGCGCTTGCGGAGCATCAATCTGATGGTCCCCAGATGCCATCTCAGAATCATCCATGACTTGCCGCCGATCGTTCCATCGTCTGCGAGGACCGTCGTGAGTGGCGAGTTTCCTTCGCGCTAGTTCAGGGCGGCTCAACAATTAATCGGCCGGCCTAACCAACATCACGCATCTGCACAATGTGGTGATTCGCGGACAGGTACGGTTTAGGACTGCCGCAATAGTTCAAGCCTGAAGAAATGCCACGGTTGAGCTGCCGGATACGAGCAGACGCGACTAGGATGAGTTGGGATGAATTTGCACCGGTCACTTTGTCCTTTGTGCTCCATCCGGTTGACAGGAGATCCATGATGAACAGTTTTAAATTTCCCCGTGTCGCTATGGCTGTGCTGGCGTGTGTCGCATCGGTTTTGGTGGTCGGTTGCGGCGGCATGATGCCGGCCGCCGAGAAAAGTAATCTTCTGACGTTCACAACGCAGATGCGCGGTGGCAACGAGGTTCCGCCGGTAACGACCAGCGCCAATGGCCAAGTAGACGCTGTGCTCAATACGGACACCAACCTGCTGCGCTGGAAGTTGTCTTATATGAACTTGAGTGGTCCCGCCAGGGCGGGGCACTTTCATGGGCCAGCCGCCATTGGTGCGAACGCCGGTGTGGCATTGCCATTTCCGGGCCTGATGGGCAGCCCGATGGAAGGCTCCGCCACACTCACGGCCGCCCAGGCGGCAGATTTGGTGGCCGGGCGCTGGTACGCCAACATTCACACGGCAGCCAATCCAGGCGGCGAAATTCGCGGGCAAATGACTTTGCGGCGGTAACCTCCCCCATGTCTGCGAGCGAAGCAATTACGTTTCTGCGAGCGAAGTAATTCTGTCTCTGCGAGCGAAGTAATTCTGTCTCTGCGAGCGAAGCGCGGCAGTCCATGGACCCGAATCCGAAGCCATGGATGGCCGCGCTGCGCTCGCCATGACATATGATTTGCCGCGCTTGGCTCGCAACGACGGGCTTCGGGTCCGTGCTTTCCTGGCCCTGCAAAGGGCCATTCTTCTCAATTGGTGTAAATGGGGTAGAAACCCTACAATGCCGGGTTACCCCAAAGCCCTATGAACGCCCCCATCGACGTCTCCTTTTTCGCGCGCGCCGCTAAGCCGCTGACCAGTTACCGCAAGTACTGGGCGGCCCGTTTTGGCACGGCCAAGTTTTTGCCAACCAGCCGCGAGGAAATGCAGGCGTTGGGCTGGGACAGCTGCGACATCATCATCGTCACCGGCGACGCTTATGTCGACCACCCGAGTTTTGGCATGGCCGTCATTGGCCGCATGCTCGAAGCGCAGGGCTTTCGGGTCGGCATCATTGCCCAACCCGACTGGCAAACCGCCGAGCCCTACAAGCTGTTGGGCAAGCCGAATCTGTTCTTTGGCGTCACGGCCGGCAACATGGATTCGATGATCAACCGCTACACGGCAGACCGCAAAATCCGCAGTGACGATGCCTATACGCCTGGCGACATCGGCGGCAAGCGCCCGGACCGCGCCGCGCTGGTCTATTCACAGCGCTGCCGCGAAGCCTACAAAGAAGTACCGATTGTGTTGGGCGGCATCGAAGGCTCGCTCCGGCGCATCGCGCATTACGACTACTGGTCGGACAAAGTGCGCCGTAGCGTGGTGGTCGACGCCAAATGCGACCTGCTGCTGTACGGCAACGCTGAGCGCGCGATTGTTGAAATCGCCCACCGCCTCGCTGCCAAAGAACCCATCGCCAACATCACCGACGTTCGCGGCACCGCCTTCATTCGCCGCCAAGGTGACGAGACCGCGCAAGGCTGGTTTGAAATTGATTCCACCAATGTCGATGCGCCAGGCCGGGTCGAGGCCCACGTCAACCCTTACCTGATGATTTCGGAGCAGGCCAAAGAGCAGGGTGCCACCTGCGCCCGTGACGACGAAGCGGCCGATGTTGCCGTCAAGGCAGAAGCCGCTGGTTCGCCGGTGCTCAAAGCCAAAACGCCAGCCTTGGCCAACCCCGCCATCAAGCCGCTCACCTTCGTGCAGAACCCGAGCTTGCCGTCGATGCAGGGCAAGATCAAAGTGCCGCCACGAGACCGTTCGGTCATTCGCCTGCCGTCTTATGAGCAGGTTCGCAGCGATGCCGTGCTCTACGCCCACGCCAACCGCGTGCTGCACCTTGAGACCAATCCCGGCAATGCACGTGCGCTGGTTCAGGCCCACGGTGAAGGCGTCACCGCCCGCGACGTGTGGATCAACCCACCGCCGATCCCGCTGACCACCGTCGAGATGGACTACGTGTTCGATTTGCCGTACGCGCGTTC
The DNA here is from genome assembly GCA_947447355.1 of Comamonadaceae bacterium. Classification (GTDB taxonomy): domain Bacteria; phylum Pseudomonadota; class Gammaproteobacteria; order Burkholderiales; family Burkholderiaceae_C; genus Polaromonas. The sequence goes on along the minus strand of CANFJF010000062.1, from coordinate 5,392 downwards.
GCCGCACCCAAGCTACGCCGACGACAACGGCAGCCATGACCACACTACCAAGATCCCCGCCTGGGAGATGATCCGCTTCAGCGTGAACATCATGCGTGGTTGCTTTGGCGGCTGCACGTTTTGCTCGATCACCGAGCACGAAGGCCGCATCATCCAGAGCCGCTCTGAGGACTCTGTGATCCGCGAGATCGAAGCCATTCGTGACACCGTCAAAGGCTTCACCGGCGCTATTTCAGACCTCGGTGGCCCCACCGCCAACATGTACCGCATCGGTTGCAAGTCGCCCGAGATTGAAGCCGCTTGCCGCAAACCGTCTTGTGTTTACCCCGGCATTTGCTCCAACCTCAACACCGATCACGCACCGCTGATCAAGATGTACCGCAGAGCGCGCGCGCTCAAGGGCATCAAGAAAATTCTCATCAGCTCCGGCCTGCGCTATGACTTGGCGGTGCAAAGTCCCGAGTACGTCAAAGAACTGGTGACGCACCACGTCGGTGGCTACTTGAAGATCGCACCCGAGCACACCGAGCAAGGCCCGTTGACGAAGATGATGAAACCCGGCATTGGCAGCTACGACAAGTTCAAGCAGATGTTCGAGAAGTACTCGCTTGAGGCCGGCAAGAAGCAGTTTTTGATTCCCTATTTCATCGCCGCCCATCCGGGCACCAGCGACGAAGACATGATGAACCTCGCCCTCTGGCTGAAGAAAAGTGGCTTCAGGGCCGACCAGGTGCAGACGTTTTACCCGTCACCCATGGCCACGGCCACGGCCATGTACCACACCAACCGCAACCCGCTGCGCAAGATCACGCGCGACAGCGAGACCGTGGACATCGTGCGCGGCGACAAACGCCGTCGCCTGCACAAAGCCTTTTTGCGTTACCACGACGCCAACAACTGGCCGCTGCTGCGTGAAGCGCTGAAGACCATGGGGCGCTCTGACTTGATCGGCAACGGCAAGCATCACTTGATCCCCACCTACCAGCCCTTGACCGACGGCGGCTACACCAGCGCCCGCAAGAAAAATTCGACCACCGTCGCGTTGAAGTCTGCTGCGCCGGTCAAAGGCCGCATGCTGACCCAACACACCGGCTTGCCGCCGCGTGACAACGGCTCGGCCAAGCCATCCCGTAAACCGCGCTAATTTCCAATGATGAACATCACTGTCAGTGAAGAGCTGCGCTCGTATATTGACCCGTTGACCCCGCACGAACATGAGGCCCTCGAACGCAGCCTGCTGGCTGAAGGTTGCCGCGACGCTTTGGTGCTGTGGGGCGATGTGCTGGTCGACGGTCACAACCGCTACGGCATTTGCAGCCGGCTCGGGATCGCTTTCAATACGGTGCAAAACACCCAGTTCAAGTCGATGGACGACGTTCATCTGTGGATGATTGACCAGCACCTGGGTCGGCGCAGTTTGTCTGATTTTCAACGTGGCGTGCTGGCACTGCGCAGAAAAGACATCTTGACGGCCAGCGTGCCGGTGGTGGCTGATGCTGCAAGGTCTGACTCTTTAGTCGCCGCACCGAGCGCAGGCTCTGCTAACAACCATGTTGAAGCCATGACCACCAGCGACGCCACCGCCAAGGCCGCTCGCCTCAGCAGCAGCACCCTGAGTCACATCAAAAAAATTCAGCAGACCGCCGCGCCCGAATTGGTGGCCGCCGTCAAGTCGGGCTCCATTTCCATCACCGCTGCTGCCAACGTGGCGTCATTGCCAGTTGCGGAGCAAGTCGCTGCTGCGGCAGGTGGTAAAAAAGAACTGCAACAAGCCGCCCGTCAAGTCCGTGAGAGCCGGGCCGTCGAGCGCAGCGAACCCGATTCGCCTGCCGGCGTGATCGCGCGTTTGAAGCAAACCATCACTGCGCTCAGCGCAGAAAATGCGGCGTTGAGAGCGCAGTTGGCTGAGTTGACTGTCGCTACTTAACGGTTAATGGGTTAATCGGCCAGGCCTTTTCAGGCCATCGTGTGCAGCGGAATATCTTTTGCCGCTGCTAGCGCATCGAGTTGCTGGCGTGTCTGCTTCTTCAAAAATCGGGCGATAGCGTCTCGTGTCGCCTGGGTTTGCAGACTCGCCACATCTGATGCTGCCAGACCCGCTGCAGCACACAGCGCCGCAGCAAAATGCGGCTCCAAAGCCGCCACCGCCACGCGGCCGTTCTTGCACGCATACACGCGGTAACCCGCATGTGCGCCACCCACAAAACCGCTGGGCTGCGTCAGCCCCCAATGCCTTGGCAGTGCAAGGTATTGCGCGGCACTGGCCAGTGCTATTTCCAATTGAATGCCTTTCCCGTTGTTGCGTTGCGACATCACGGCTTGCAATACCGCTTCACTGACGGTTAGTGATCCGCCCATGTCTGCGTACAGCGTGGCTGGCAATTCAAGGCCCGGCACCAAGCCGTTGTCCGCTAAATAGGTCAGGTCGTGGCCAGGTTCTTCGGCGCGTGCACCGGGGCTGCCGAAAATGGCCACCTGCGACAGGGCAGGGTAGAGGCGGTGCAGGTGCTTCCAGTTCAAGCCGAGTTTTTCAATCGCAGACGGCCGGAACGAGGTGATCAGCACATCGGTTTTGGCGAGCTCGCGGTGCAGCGTTTTTTGTCCCGCCGCCGTCTTCAAGTCCGCCTTGATGACCTTGATGCCGCTCTGCAATTGATCATAGGCAACCGCGCTGAAATGTTGCATCGGGTCGCCAATAGGCGGCTCCAGCTTGACGCAGCGCGCACCCATCTGCTGGCAGCGCATCAACGCGGCGGGGCCGGGTAAATTCAAGGCCAGGCTGAGCAGCCGAACGCCTTTCAGAACTTGCGGGATTTTCAGGGCTGGGGCTTGAAGTTTGGTTTTCGTCATACCCAGCAATTTACAGCAAGCCGCTTGTTGGGTTTTACTCCCCAAAATTCAGCGGGAGTCCCACGTAATTTTCAGCCACCGACAAGGCGCCGGCTTCAGAGTTCACGATGTAATCGAGTTCGGCTTCTTGCAGCTTTTGGCCGATCTCGCCGTTCTCTGGAAAGCGATGCATCAAGCTGGTGAACCACCACGAAAAACGCTCCGCCCGCCAAACCCGGCGCAGGCAGCGCTCTGAATAACTGTCGATGCCGGCGCTGGACTTCTCTTGGTAAAACTCGATCAAAGCACTGGACAAATATTTCACGTCAGTGGCCGCCAAGTTCAAGCCTTTGGCACCGGTCGGTGGCACGATGTGCGCGGCATCGCCAGCCAGAAACATGCGGCCAAAGCGCATCGGTTCGGTGACAAAACTGCGCAGCGGCGCAATGCTTTTTTCAATCGATGGCCCGGTCACCAGTTGCGCGCGCGCCTGCGGGTCGAGGCGCAAGCGCAGCTCATCCCAAAAGGCTTCGTCTGACCAGTTTTCAACCTTGTCGGTCAGCGGCACCTGCAGGTAATAGCGGCTGCGCGTGTGGCTGCGCTGCGAGCACAGTGCAAAACCGCGCGGGCTGTTCACGTAAATCAGCTCCTCGTGCACCGGCGGCGTGTCGGCCAGCACGCCCAACCAGCCAAAGGGATACACCTTTTCATATTCGCTGATGGCACTGCGCGGCGCGCTGGCCCGGCACACGCCATGAAAGCCGTCACAACCGGCGATGAAGTCGCAGGCGATCTCGTGTTGTTCTAGGCCATTGGGCCCCATTTTTTCATAACGCACACGCGGCTTATCGGTGTCAAAGTCCAGCACGCTCACGTTGCTGGCGTCGTAAATTGTGGACAGGCCAGCAGCTTGGCGGGCATCCATCAAATCGCGGGTGACCTCGGTCTGCCCATAGACCATGACGTTCTTGCCGCCGGTCAGCCGATGCATGTCAATCCGGTGGCGCTCGCCCTTGAACAGCATGTCAAAGCCACCATGCAGCAGCCCTTCAGCGTACATGCGCTGGCCGACGCCGGCCTCGTCCAGCAAGTCCATGCTGACTTGCTCCAGCACGCCCGCGCGAATACGACTCAGCACATAGTCAGCGCTTTGACGTTCAATGATCACGGCATCAACGCCCGCCTTGTGCAGCAACTGCCCCAGCAAATGCCCGGCCGGACCGCCACCGATGATCGCTACTTGTACCCGTTGTGTCTGCATGCCTGTCTCCTGAAAATGAGTCTTTTGATGTTCCGAATGAAAACCTGAATAGTGCTACTAGCGTAAATCTCCTACGCTGAAACAGCCATCAGCAGTTTTCGTATTTGTGCGCTGATCGGTTAAGTTGTGCGATCATCGCGCAATGGCTTCGATTCAAAAAACACCCATCGCCAAGGCAGACCTGATCGAAGGCATGGCCAAAGGCATGGCTGTGTTGGAAGCATTTGACCCGCAGCGTCAGCGCCTGAACGCCACCTTGGCGGCAGAGCGTGCCGGCATCACACGTGCAGCGGCACGGCGGCATTTGTTGACGCTGACACATCTCGGTTACCTTGAAACCGATGGGCGCTATTTCTGGCTGGCCGCCAAAGTGCTGCGTTTTTCGGGCAGTTACCTCGCCACGGCGCGCTTGCCGCGTGCTGTGCAGCCCACCTTGAACCGCCTGGCCGCGCAGTCGCAAGCCTCATTTTCAGTCGCGGTGCTGGACGGCGACGAAGTCGTCATCATCGGACGCAGCGGCATGGAATGGAAAAGCGCAGACGGCAAGTCTGTGCAGGCGAGGGTGCTGGCCTACGGTTTGCACTTAGGCGCACGCTTACCGGCGCATGCGACATCCACGGGTCGTGTGTTGTTAGCAGCCCAAAGCAAGGGCGAATTCAATGCTTGGCTGAAACCGCGACTGGGAACAGGCTTAGCGCGCTTGACGGTAAACACGACAACAGATGCGCGCGCACTCAAAGCACTGGTCGACAAAGTCCGTACAGACGACTACTGCCAAGCCAGCGAAGAGCACGAACTCGGGGTTCATGCGCTGGCCGTGCCCCTGCGCGACATGCAAGGGCACACCGTTGCAGCGATCAATGTGGTGAGTTCCTCGCCAGTGGGCGTCGGTCCGCTCAGTTTGTTACCGCTACTTTTAGACGCCGCCCGAGAATTGCGGCCCTTGCTGTAGTTTTTTTCAGTTGCGAGCGCACAACTTCGTCTCTGCAAGCGAAAAATTCCGTCGTTGCGAGCGAAGAGCGGCAACCCATCACCGCACACCTCTGAGATGGATGGCCGCGCTTCGCTCGGCATGACGGGATTTTGTCACTGCGAGCGAAGCGCGGCAGTCCAGGAGCCCGAATTCGAAGTCATGGATGGCCGCGCTGCGCTCGCCATGACGGGGGTTTGTCACTGCGAGCGCAGCGCGGCAGTCTAGGAGCCCGAATTCGCAGACATGGATGGCCGCGCTGCGCTCGCCATGAAAGGGGTTTGTCACTGCGAGCGCAGCGCGGCAGTCTAGGAGCCCGCATTCGCAGACAT
>CANFJF010000061.1 GCA_947447355.1 Comamonadaceae bacterium | reverse complement strand
GGTGTCTTTCGGCAGAAGCTGCCATTGGTTGCAGAAAAAAAGTTGCCCGTCAGTGCGGGGGCTTAGGCCACCGCCATCATTGCGAGCGCAGCGCGGCAATCCAGCGGTGATGGACTGCCGCGATGCGTTCGCAGAGACGACGGTGTTTTATTTTTTAAATACTTAGTTGTCGAGATGTATGTCGCGTTCTTTGGCTAGCTTGGTCCAGCGGGCGATGTCTGTGCGCATGTATTCACCGAATTGTTCGGGCGTCATGACCGTGGGCTCGATGGCTTCAACCGACAACTTTTCGCGCATGTCGGGCGCCCGCAAGACTGTCGCCAGGGTTTCATTGAGCAGCTTGACGATGGGCGCAGGCATCCCCGCCGGACCGACCACGCCGTACCACTGTTGCGCGTCAAACCCCTTGAAGCCGGATTCGTCCAGTGTCGGCACGTCCTTGAACAGTGGGTGGCGCTGCATACCGGTGATCGCCAACGGGCGCACGCGGCCCGAGCGAATGTGCGGAACGGCGGCAGCCAAGCCAGGAAACATGGCTTGTGTCTGGCCGCCAATCAGGTCGTTGAAAGCTGGTGCCACGCCTCGGTAGGGAATGTGCACCATGAACGAGTTGACTTGCTGCTTGAACAGCTCCATGGTCATGTGCGTCAGCGAGCCAGCGCCTGCGGAACCGTAGCTGACCTTGCCAGGATTTTTTTTCAGGTAAGCAATAAATTCTTTGATATTTTTCACTGGCAGTGCGGCGTTGACCACCAGCACGTTGGGTGTCCCGCCGATCATGCCAATCGGCGTGAAGTCTTTGATCGCGTCGTAAGGCAGCTTGCGCGTGGCCGGGCTGGTGCCGTGCGTGCCCACGTAGCCTTGCATCAGCGTGTACCCATCGGGTGCGGCCCGAGCAGTAGTTTGACTGGCGATCACGCCGCCACCACCGGCTTGGTTGTCAACGATAAAGGGCTGTTTGAGCAGGTTGCCCCAGCGCTCGGTCACGGTTCGGCCGACCATGTCGCTGCCGCCGCCAGCAGACACTGGCACGATATAACGAATGGCTTTGGCCGGAAAGGCTTGTTGCGCCCAACCCAGGGTGGGAGCGACCAGCAGAGCAGGGGGGGCGAATAGGAGGCGGCGGCGTTTCATGAAAGTCTCCGATTGTGTTTATGGCTAAGATTTTTTAAGACTGGAGAATTTGAAAGGAGTCCAAGTCGATAAGTTTTCAGCTTAGTACGGACATCGTTTTTGTCAATCGGTTGTGGGCGTCGTCAACATGCTCGGATAGCAATTGATGGCAGCGCTCAGGGTTGCCTTGGCGAAGGGCGCTGACGATGTCCATGTGTTCGGCAATCGACGCTTGCATACCCGTGTCGTGGGCTAGATTTTTCAGACGCGACAAATGCAGCTTCTGCACGATGCCGCGATAAGTTTCGGTTAATGTTTGATTTCCAGCCGCTTCGACGATGGCCCAATGAAAGTGCAGGTTTTCGGCGTAATAGCGCTGCACGTCATGCTGGCTGGCGGCGTCTGTCATGGCGTTGATCGAGTCATCCAACACGCGCAGCAGTGCGGTGTTGTCTCCGCCAGGGCGCTGCGCAACTTGCTTGCCTGCAAAGCCATCCAGCAGGGCGCGCATTTGGTACAAGTCACGAATTTCGGGTGCAGCGAGTTGCCTGACGAAGACGCCTGAATGTTTGCGAGCCACCACCAGCCCGGAGCTTTCAAGCTCGCGCAGGGCTTCGCGCACAGGCACTCTTGACACGCCCAGTCGAGCCGCCACGTCGGGTTCGTTGATGCGCTGACCAGGGATCAGCACGCCTTTCAGGATCAGTCCGAGCATGTCGTCACGCACAAGCTTTGCCAACGACGTGTCGCGCACATCGTTGAAGCGGTCAGCAGAGGATTCAGTGAGCCAAGGGAGCATGGTTATTCCGTAGAAAATATATCGTATACGAAATTGGACCGGTTCAATGATCGGGTAAACGCGTAGCAGCTGAGCTCGTCAACTGATCATTCCAAGGACTCAGGGGGCCGTCTCAGGTTGGCGGTTTGTCCGGCGTGATGTCACGCACTTCAACGTCGACCACATCGCCGCTGGCGACGCGGGGACGCTCGTCAGGGTGGCGGCCGCGCTCGGCCAGTGGGCTGGCCGGTGGGCTGTTTGGGGCTGGCGGTGGTTTAGCACCCGGCCACATGGCCTTGCTGGAAAATTGCTGAAAACGCCCAAAAACCATCGGCCCTGTTGGGCGCTTTCCAGTGATCAGAGATCGCAAAAGGCTCAGCACCACCAAGAACAAGGCCGCAGCCAGCAAGCTGGCCAGTGCTATGGCGGCAAACAGCCCGAACACGAGACGCATCACAAGCTGGAACAGACGGGTCATGAAAGCAGGCAAATAAATTCCTTGAACAAAGGTGAAGGGAAACTGACAGTCGCTTAGCTTAGCAAAGCTTGAGCAAACTCGCGCGCGTTGAAGGTTTCAAGGTCTTCGACTTGTTCGCCCACGCCGATGAAGTACACCGGCACGGTGCGCCAAGTGGGATGGGCCTTGGCACGCTCACGCGCCCATAGCGCAATGGCGGCAAGCACGCCACCCTTGGCAGTGCCGTCGAGCTTGGTGACGATGAGGCCGGTGAGTTGTAAAGCCTCGTCAAAAGACTTGACCTGCGCCAATGCGTTTTGCCCGGTGTTGCCGTCGATCACCAGCAAAATTTCATGGGGTGGCATGCCGATGCCAGGACTGGCAACAGCGCTGGTTGGTTCAGCTCCGGCTCCAGCTTTGGCGATGGTGCGCTTGATTTTTTTCAACTCTTCCATCAGGTGCAGTTGGGTCGGTAGCCGTCCGGCGGTGTCGACCAGCACCACGTCTCGGCCCCGTGCTTTACCGGCGGTGACGGCGTCAAAGCTCACAGAGGCCGGGTCGCCGCCTTCCTGGCTGATGATTTCGACCGTGTTGCGGTCGGCCCAAACCGTCAGCTGTTCACGCGCTGCGGCCCTGAAGGTGTCGGCGGCGGCCAGTAGCACGGAGGCGCCATGGTCGGCCAGATGCCGCGTGAGTTTGCCGATCGAGGTGGTTTTACCCGCGCCATTGACGCCCGCAACCATGATTACTGTGGGGAGAAACTCACCGATGACCAGCGGCTTTTCAAGCGGCTTGAGCAGCAGGGTGATGGATTCGACCAGCACGTTCTTGACTGCGATCGGGTGCGTCACACCACCGTCTTTGACACGGCGCTTGACGTCGTCGAGCAGGTATTGCGTCGCGCCCACGCCAGCGTCAGCCATCAACAAGGCCGACTCCAAGTCTTCGTAAAGGGCCTCGTTGATTTGTGTGCCCGTGAAAACACTCGAAATGCTGCTGCCGGTCTTGCGCAGACCATCAGAGAGCTTGCTCAGCCAGCGCTGGCGCTCTGGCGGCACAGCGCCAGGAAGCGGAATCTCAATCGGCGTGACCAGAGCGCTGCCAATGAGGCTGCCGGAACTGCGGTTGATGACCGGCATATTGCCCGGACGGACGACTGCAGTCCCAGCAGGTATCGCATTGGCTGTGGCCGCAACTGGTGGTGCCGGTGGTACTTGCTGGACTGGCAACGCTGATGTTGGCGGCGTTGGTACAGCTGGCGTTGGTACAGCCGGCGTTGGCTCGGCTGGGGGGGCGGAAGGTTTGAGGATTTTCTTGAAAAAACTGAACATGAGTGGTCTTTGGAGTCAGGGTATTCTATGAAACACACCCAGCCGGGTAAATATGTCCACACCATGATGATGCATCGCCTGCTTATGCCCCTACTTTTACGTCAGTCAGTCTTGACAAAGTCCAAGCCGCGGGCGGGGCTTGCGGCCGCCGTCTTGGCTTTCAGCACTTTGGTGACTGTCACCACGCACAACCAGGTTTCCGCTCAGGTACTCAGTCCCGCAGCCGCTGTCGTGGAAACGCAGCAGTTCACGCTGGCCAATGGGATGACGCTGATTGTCAAACCGGACCGTCGAGCCCCCACCGTGGCGCACATGCTGTGGGTGCGGGTCGGCTCGATGGACGAGGTCGATGGCACCTCCGGTGTGGCCCATGCGCTTGAGCACATGATGTTCAAAGGTACACCCAGCCTCAAACCTGGTGAATTCTCGCGCCGCATCGCCGCTTTGGGCGGGCGCGACAACGCCTTCACCAGCCGCGATGCCACGGCTTATCACCAGCAGATTCCGGCCAATCGGCTCGAAGAGGTGATGCAGCTTGAAGCTGACCGATTTGCCAATACACAGTGGGACGACGACGAGTTCAAGCGCGAAATTGAAGTCGTGAAAGAAGAACGCCGTATGCGCACAGAAGACTCACCACGCGCTCAGCTTTACGAAATGGGTAATGCCGTGATGTTCACGGCTGCACCTTATCGCCGGCCTATCGTTGGCTGGATGAGTGACCTCGATGCCATGACGCCGGCGGATGTGCGCAGTTTTTACCGCCAGTGGTATGTGCCCGGCAATGCGGCCGTGGTGGTCGCCGGTGACGTGGATGTGGCGCAGGTCAAAGCGTTGGCTGAAAAATATTACGGTGTCATACCCGCTGCAGCCACCCCTGTGCGCAAACCGCGCGTTGAACCGGTGCAGGCTGGCGTCAGACGCCTCGACCACAAGGCCAGTGCCAGCCAAGCGTATGTGAGCTTGATGTTCAAGGTGCCGCAACTGGATGCTAGCGGATTGGCTGATGTGCCCGCTGGTACATCGCCGCCCAGCGCCAGTCAAGACGCGTTAGCCTTGACCGTGCTGTCAGCTGTACTCGACGGCTACAGCGGCGCTCGCCTCGATCGAGCGCTGACGCAGGGCGAAAGTCGTGTTGCCGACAGTGCCGGTGCCCACAACGGATTACTCGGACGAGGCCCGCAGGTTTTTACACTTGACGGCGTGCCGGCCAAAGACAAGACCGTGCAACAGGTGGTTGATGCGCTGCGCCAGCAGGTTGCGCAGATTGCTCGTGAGGGGGTCAACGAGGCTGAACTCAACCGAGTCAAGACGCAATGGGTGGCATCCGAGATTTACAAGCTTGACGCACTTTTCAGCCAAGCGCGCGAACTCGGTAGCCACTGGCTCAATGGTTTTCCGCTGGACGCGAGCGCTCGTTTGGTGGCGCAGTTGCGCAAGGTCAGCGCCGCTGAAGTGCAGTCTGTGGCTGCGCGCTATTTTGGCGATGACCAGATGACGCAAGCGGTGCTGGTGCCTCAGCCGATAGACCCGAACCGCAAGCCCCGCGCACCCGTTGCCGGCGATCTTCACTGACCCTTGAAATCGAAAGAAAAATATGTTGATTTCAAAATTCAGCGGCCCTGCGATGCGTCTCGTTTTTGTTGCATTGGCTGCGCTACTGCAAAGCCACGCGGCCTTGGCGGCCTTGCCGATTCAACACTGGACGCAGGCCAGTGGCGCTAAGGTTTACTTGGTTGAAAGCCACGGCATTCCGATGCTCGATGTGCAGATTGACTTTGATGCGGGTGACCGACGTGACCCAGCCGGCAAGGCCGGCTTGGCGACCATGGTCTCCAACATGAGCGCCAAAGGCATAGCAGAGAAGACCGGCTTACCGGCACTGGACGAAAACCAGCTCAGCGAAGCTTGGGCTGATCTGGGTGCGGCCTTTTCCGCTGGTTCGGGTAGAGACCGCCTGAGCTTTTCATTGCGGACCTTGAGCTACCCGGATTTGTTGCCGAAAGCCATTGCACTGGCTGCTCGCCAAATCGGTGAGCCAGCCTTTCCAGAGGCGATCTGGCTGCGTGACCGTGAGCGCATCGGCGCTTCAATTCGCGAGGCCAACACACGCCCCGCCACGCTGGCAGGCAAGGCTTTTTCAGCGGCAGTCTATGGCAAGCACCCGTATGGTTTCGACATCACTGTGGAGACGCTGGGACGCATCTCAGTGGCAGATATGCGCCAGTTTTACAGCCGCTTCATCCAGCCATGTCGTGCCAAGGTGAGTGTTGTCGGTGACGTCACGCGGGCGCAAGCGGATGTCTTGGTGAAAGCGTTGTTGGCGCGTTTGCCACACAGCGATGCTGCGCGTTGCGAAGCCTTGCCGCCGCTGGCTGAAGTAGAGCCCTTGGCTGCGCCTGTCACGCAAGCCATTGCGTTTCAATCGGCGCAGGCGCATGTCTTGATCGGCCAGCCCGGCTACAAACGCATGGACCCAGATTTCTTTGCGCTCACGGTAGGGAACTACACGCTGGGTGGCGGCGGTTTTGTCTCGCGGTTGACGAGTGAGGTGCGTGAAAAACGCGGCCTGGCTTACAGCGTCTACAGCTACTTTTCGCCGGGGTTGCATGCGGGTGCTTTCACCATCGGTTTGCAAACCCGACCAGACCAAGCCGCGCAGGCCGTGCAAGTGGCTCGCGAAGTGCTGGCAAAATTCGTCACGGAAGGTCCGAGCGAAGCCGAACTCAAGGCCGCCAAGGACAACCTCATGGGCGGCTTTCCGCTGCTCATTGACAGCAATGCGAAACTCATCGCCAACGTCGCCAACATCGCCTGGAATAACTTGCCACTCAACTACCTCGACACCTGGACCGCCCAGGTTGAAAAAATCACTGCGGCTGACGTCAAGGCAGCATTTGCCCGTAAGCTGCAGCCAGACCGTATGGTCACCGTGGTGCTGGGAGCCGGCGCATGAGGCCGCGTTCCGAACAGACCAAAGCGGCGCCAGCGGCTAAGCCTCAGGGCAAAGCCAAGGGCAAGCCTGGACCGCGCCACAACAAGCCGCTGCCAGGCGAGGTCCGCATCATTGGCGGTCTTTACAAGCGCACCAAGCTGCCGGTGTCCGACAAGCCCGGCCTGCGCCCAACCCCCGACCGCGTGCGTGAAACCTTGTTCAACTGGCTGGGCCAAGACCTGACGGGCTGGCGCTGCATGGATATTTTTGCCGGCACCGGTGTGCTTGGCTTTGAAGCCGCGTCGCGCGGTGCAGCTGAAGTAGTCTTGTGCGAGCAGGATGCCCAGTTGGTGCTCAAAATGAAGGCTTTGCAGGAGCGTCTCAAGGCCGATGTGGTGCGTGTCGAGCGCGGTGATGGCGTCGGTTTGCTCCGGCGGCAAAGCCCCGGCTCGATTCAGCTGGTGTTCATCGACCCACCGTTTGACTCAGTGTTGTTTGAACCGGCGTTAAAGGCAGCTGCCGAGGTGATTTCAGACAAGGGTCTGGTCTACCTAGAAGCACCGCGCACTTGGACCGCTGATGAGCTGACCCCGTTGGGGCTGGAGATTTACCGCAGCAGCAAAGCCGGCGCAGTGCATTTTCACCTGTTGGCACGCTTAGGCGCTTTCACGGCCTGATTGCACCACTGTCACCATGGCCTTGGACCTCGGGGCATAATTCCAATCATGGCCACATTGCCCCTGACTTCCCCCCAGACAGCACCTCGGATTGCGGTTTATTCCGGCACCTTTGACCCGTTCACGCTCGGGCACGAGGATGTCGTGCGCCGCGCCGCCGGGCTGTTTGACCAACTGATCATCGCCGTGGCGGTGGCGCACCATAAGAAAACGCTGTTTAGCTTGGCTGAGCGCGTGCATCAGGTCGAGCAGGCAGTGCAGAGCATGGCCCAGCCAGAGCGCATCAAGGTGCTGTCGTTTGATGGCCTGATCATGGATTTTTGTGGACAGCAACAAGCCTTGGCAGTGGTGCGCGGCGTGCGCAACTTGACCGACTTTGATTACGAAGCCCAAATGGCCGCCATGAACCGCAAACTCCGGTCCAGCGTCGAGACGGTTTTCCTGTTGCCTGACGCGCCTTTGCAATGCATCAGCAGCACGTTGGTGCGCGAGATCAGCAAACTGGGTGGTGACGTCAGCCAGATGGTGAGCCCTGCCGTTGTATCGGATCTGCAAGCGGCTCATTTGGCCGCTCTGAAAGGTGCCTGAACATGGCACTGATCATCACCGACGAGTGCATCAACTGCGACGTGTGTGAACCCGAATGCCCGAATCAAGCGATTTTCATGGGCATTGAAATCTACGAAATCGACCCGCACAAATGCACCGAATGCGTCGGTCACTTTGACGAACCGCAGTGTGTACAGGTATGCCCGGTGGCGTGCATTCCAATCAATCCACAGCACATCGAAAGTCAGGAAACGCTGTGGGAAAAATACCGACGTTTGCAAGCTGAAGCCGTAGCGGCATCTGCCGCAATTTGACGCTGCTTTTTCGGCTATCCTTCTCGCTTATTCTTTGACGTCTTCGTCGGCTGGCTTCTCTGTAGCCGGTTGTTCCGGTTCCGGCTTGCGTGGCGGTTTTGGCCTGACCGGAGCGTGAGTATGTATCAGCATCGTGGCTTTCTCCATCTCGCCATCGATCAGCATGCTCACGGCCTTCATGCTCCGCGTCACGGCCTCTTCAATCGCGAAGCGATGCTCTTGCGACGGCTTTTGTAAAACCCAGTTGATGACTTCTGACTTGACACCTGGATGGCCGACGCCGATGCGCAGGCGCCAGTAGTCGGCGCTGCCAAGCTGCGCATGGATGTCGCGCAGGCCGTTGTGACCCGCATGGCTACCGCCAAATTTGAGTTTGAGTTGGCCTGGCACGATGTCAAGTTCGTCATGTGCGACCAAAATCTCTTCAGGCTTGATCTTGAAAAAGCGAGCTAGGGCACCGACTGATTTGCCGGAGAGGTTCATGAACGTGCGTGGCTCCAGCAACCAAAGCGTCTGGCCTTTTACGGTTGTTCTTGCGACCACGCCGTGGTAGCTTTTGTCGAGCACGAGCTTGACTTTCAGCTCACGCGCCAAGGCGTCGACCCACCAAAAACCCGCGTTGTGTCGCGTGGCTTCGTATTCAGGGCCTGGGTTGCCCAGGCCAACAAAGAGTTTGATCATGACGTGATAGATGCTTGGGTGTGGGTAGTCGCTTGACACGACTGTAACGCGGCTAGGCCCCATGAAAACGGCCCATACCCTCTTGCGAGGATATGGGCCGATGCCTAGCGAGGCAGGCTCTGAAAAGAGCTTACTTCTTAGCGGCTGGTTTGGCTGCCGGTGCAGGCTTGCCTTTACCACCTTTGGCGTCCTTGGCATCAACTGCTGGAGCCTCTTCAGCCGGCGCTTCTTCGACGATAGCCGTGACCGAAACCAACACGGGGTTGACTTGGCCCTTGGCCACAAACTTCACACCTTTTGGCAACGTGATGTCTTTGACATGCAGCGGTGCGCCTTTTTTCATCTCGCTCAGATCGACGGCGATGAATTCAGGGATGTCTGCTGGGAAGCAGGAAATTGTCAACTCGGTCAGCACGTGGTTGACCAGGCAGTTTTCGGCTTTGACAGCTGGCGAATTTTCTTCACCACTGTAATGCACAGGCACTTTGATCGTCATGCGTGTCGTGGCTTCAACGCGCTGAAAGTCAATGTGCAGAATCTGCTGTTTGAAGGGGTGCATTTGCAAGTTGCGCAGCAAGACCTTGTGGACGTTGCCGGACAGTTCCATCTCGAGGATGGAGGCGTGGAAGGCTTCTTTTTTGATGGCGTGGAACAGTGCGTTGTGATCGAGCTCGATCATCGTTGCTGCGCCAGTGCCACCATAAACGATACCGGGCGTGCGGCCGGTGATGCGGAGACGGCGGCTCGCACCCGTGCCCTGCAATGCGCGCTCAAAAGCGGTGAATTTCATACTATTTCTCCAGAAGAGGCAGGCCGCGACCAGCTTACCTCGTGACGTAAAAGGCGGCACATCAAAGAGCCGCCCACTTTTTGCCGCGGGTCAGAACAGATTGTCTTGATCCGAGAACAAACTCATGACCGACTCACCCTTGGCAATACGCTGAATGGTTTCGGCAATCAGAGGTGCAACAGAGAGTTGGCGAATTTTTTTGCAAGCCATGGCGCTTTCGCTTAGCGAGATGGTGTTGGTCACCACGACTTCATCCAGGGCATCGCTTTTGGCAATACGGTCTATGGCAGGACCCGAAAAAATGGGGTGTGTGCAATAGGCATAAACTTTTTTTGCACCGCGTTCTTTCAGCACTTCGGCTGCTTTGAGCAAGGTGCCGGCAGTGTCGATCATGTCGTCCATGATGACGCAGTTGCGGCCATCAATGTCACCAATGACGTGCATCACTTCAGACACATTGGCCTTGGGCCGACGCTTGTCAATGATGGCCATGTCGCAACCGAGTTGCTTGGCCAGCGCACGAGCACGGACCACGCCCCCAACGTCGGGCGAGACAACCATCAGGTCGTTGTAGTTTTGCTGGCGCAGGTCACCCAACAATACCGGTGAGGCGTAAATATTGTCGACAGGGATATCGAAAAATCCCTGAATCTGGTCAGCGTGCAGGTCCATTGTCAGAACACGCGAGACGCCGACAGCTTGCAGCATGTTGGCCACCACTTTGGCCGTGATGGGCACACGTGCAGAACGCGGACGGCGATCTTGGCGGGCATAACCAAAGTAGGGGATGACCGCTGAAATGCGCTCGGCAGAAGCCCGCTTCAGGGCGTCGACCATGATCAGCAATTCCATCAGGTTGTCGTTGGTGGGTGCGCAGGTTGACTGCACCACAAAGACTTCGCGTGCCCGCACGTTTTGTTGAATCTCAACGGTGACTTCACCATCGGAGAAGCGGCCGACATGGGCAGCCCCCAATGAAATACCTAGGTTCTTGGCAATATCCTGGGCTAAGCCTGGATTAGCGTTGCCAGTGAAAACCATGAATTCAGGGTGATGCGGAAGCATGTGGGGTCCAGCGGTGTTTGGCATTGAAACAATGAAAAAGCAAAAGACACACAAAAAACACTGGGTATCCAATGCCTCTGCGGTTTGGTTTAACCGCTAATCTAAGGCACTAAATACAAAAGGCCGATGCCCGGACTTTGAATCAAAGTCCGCGGCAAAGGCCCTCTAAATTTGGCAGGGGTGGAAGGAGTCGAACCTGCGAATGCTGGAATCAAAATCCAGTGCCTTAACCAACTTGGCGACACCCCTACACAGGTCTGCTACTGACATATGACAACCTTTCGGCAGCCATTGGTTCAGCAACCAACCTATAAGCTATACATCATTCCTTGAAAACGTATCCTAAAACCGGCATTCTACCAACCGGCCAGAGGATGGGTCTCCAGATTTTTGCATTTTTTAACTGTCCATCCGCTTGGAGCTGCTGGAGTCATCGAATCATGCAAAATTTGCGCAAAAACTGCACTCCCAGAGCCGGTCATTCTGCCTTTTAAGCCTTGTGCTGCAAGCCAGTCTAAAGACTGAACCAGCGGCGCGCAAAGATTTTCGGCAACCGGCTGCAAGTCGTTCCGGCCAAATCCGTAAATACGGCCTTCGTCATTTGCAGCAAAGCTTAGTATTGTAGCAGTTTGTGTGTCGCGTTTTAGCTCAGTTGCAGTAAAAATTGCAGGTGTTGAGAGTCCGACGGGAGGTTTGACCACTAAAAATTGCGCTGGCGGTAATTGGATGGGGGTCAATTGCTCGCCGATACCTTCAACCCAGGCGTGGCCTGCACCAAGGAAAAATGGCACATCAGCACCCAAGGTCAGGGCGATCGCCTGTAATTTTTCTGGAGGCAAGCGAACGCCCCAAAGCCGTTGCAGCGCGCGCAGGCAACTCGCCGCGTCTGACGACCCACCGCCCATGCCAGCCTGAGACGGAATGCATTTTTCAAGGCTGATGTGGACACCCAACGGAGTCCCAGTCGCGGCTTGCAAGGCGCGGGCTGCACGCACTGTCAGGTCGTCTGCGGGGAGCATGTCGGCTGATGCTTGACTGATGTCGGTGCGCGAAATAATCCCGTCGTGACGCAACTCGAAGTGCAGCGTGTCGCACCAATCGATGAGCATGAAAACCGACTGCAGCAAGTGGTAGCCGTCAGCACGCCGCCCGGTGATGTGTAAAAACAAATTCAGTTTGGCCGGTGCCAGAACGTCGTAAATAGCTTTCAGCGGGGCTGTTGTGCCACTGGCAAGGGACGAAGACTCAGGCATCGGAGTTGAAGATGGCATGGAGCTCAGTGCATCACCATTTAATGCGACGGAGTGTCCAAGACGATGCGCAGTTCAGTCTGCGGCAGTGGCTTGAGGCGGCGGGCTTCGATGCGCCCTTCAGGTTGACGCTTGAGGTCAGCCGTCCATCCATTTGACTGCGTGTCTTTGCCGGCAAGCCAGTCAAACAGGGCGGCCACCGGAAGCGCTGCACCTGTGGACTGCTCAATCAGCGCATCAATAGAAGCGTAGTTGCGCGTCTCACTGCCAGAGTAAAGCGTCGCTTGCTTCGGCGACCATCTGGCGGCCACCACGGTGTTTCCCAGCGGACTGTTCAGCATCAGTTCCCCTTGTTGGGGATTGCCTTTGATTTCAAAGCCACCAGAAAATGATTGGGGTGGCTCTGTCTGCACTTGCAGGCTCAGCCGACCGGACCAGCTCTCTGCCTTCACGGCATCAGCGGGAGCCCGCGGCATTTGAACGCAGCCACCCAGCCAAACCAGACTGGCGCAAGCCAACCAGAACAGGCTGCTACGCCAACCGGTCCGGCCAGCTATCGGGGATATAGATGATTTAGCCAAGCGGTTGAACACAAGACGCATAGATTGCTTGGCGTTAGAGTTTGATGCGCAGGCGCTGAAGAGTTTCAAGCAGCGTTTCGTTCTCTGGATTCAGCCGTCGGCCTTCTTTCCATATTGCTTGCGCACGATCGCGTCGGCCCATAGTCCACAACACTTCACCAAGGTGAGCCGCAATTTCTGAGTCTGGGCGAGCCTTGAAAGCAGCGTCAAGAAGACGCAAGGCTTCAGCCGGATTGCCCAATCGAAATTCAACCCAGCCGAGGCTGTCTTGAATGAAGGGGTCTGTTGGCGCAAAGGCAACCGCTTTTTGAATCAGTACTTTAGCCTCGGCTAAGCGCATGTTGCGATCAGCCAAGGAATAGCCAAGGGCGTTGTAGGCCGCATGGTAGTCGGGTTTGAGGCTGATCACGCGGCGCAGCAGTTGCTCCATCTCGTCGAGCTTGTTCAGCTTTTCAGCGATCATGGCCTGCTCATAAATGAGCTCGATGTCGTCGGGGGCTTGGGCGATGGCTTGTGCGATCAGCTCGTAGGCGGGCAGGTACTGTTTAAATTCTTTGAGTAGCGTGGCTTGCGCCATCAATTTGCTGCGGTCGTCGCCGTCTTTGAGCTCTGGTAGATCACGGATGAGCTGGAGACCGTCTTGTAGTTTTCCTTGCTTTGCCAGCAGGTTGGCTCTGCGCATTTGAGCCTGCATGAGCATCTCAGGGTTTTCAATCCGCTTGAGCCAGCCATCAGCACCGGCTAAATCCTGGCGCTTTTCCGAGATCTGTGCGAGTGCAAAAAACGCCTGCGCCAAGCCGCGTGCGGTCTCATCCGTAGGGGTTTGTTGCTCGGCTAATTCCACATAGCGTTTCAGGGAATTTTCGGCGAGTGCCGGTTTATTCTCTTGCAGCTGCAGCGAGCCCAAGACCAGCCAGCCCTGTGCAAAATCAGGCTTTTCCTTGAGCAGGATCTGGAGCTGTGTCAAAGCATTGGGATAGCGCTCCGCGTTGAGCAGGTTGCGCACATAAGCCATCCGTAGTTCTGGTGAGGCAGGCGTTGCGCGGGTCATGTATTGACTCACCATCGCCTCAGCTTGCGGACGCTTCGGGTCCATCAATTCGAGGGCCAATAGCACCGGCCCTTCCGCCTGTTCATCCGCGGCATGACCGCGGTTGGCCGCGTCCAACGCACCCGCCGTGTCACCGGCGGCCAGCCGAAGCCGCCCGGCCATCGCCCAAGCGGGCGCTGCGGTGCCGGGCTGGCTGAAGTACGGCGCCAAAGTTTGCTCAACCAAGGTTGCGGCGAGTTTTTTGTCACCAGCCCGGGCATACAGACGCGGCACTGCGGCGAAGGTTTGTGTTCGTTCCATGGTGGGCGTTAATTCGACCAAAGATTTGAGGGGTTCTGCTGATTCAGCTACGCGGTTTAACGCCAGCAAAATTTGCAGCGTGTAGCGGCTGGCCTCAATCGATGTGGGGTGAGCTTGTTTCCAGGCACGTGCGGCTTGCAAAGCGGCATCGCCAGAACGCGACTGCAGGGCGAGTTCGGTGGCTCGCTGATAGAGCTGAGCGTCTTTGGTTTTTTGGGCCGCATCAAGAATCAGCGAAACAGCCGGCGCTGGCTCGCCAGAGTTCGCACTGATCTCGCCAATCAGCAGCTGATAAAAGAGTTGAGCATCCAGCGCAGAGTTAGTGTTTTCAGCTTCTTTCGCTTGATGCGCTTCGAGCATCGTGCCGAGATTTTTGCCAGACGTCGGCTCGGCAGGGGCTGTTTGTCCGGCCATGGGCGCCAGCGCCAGCCAGATTCCAGCAAAAGTCCAAAGAAGTTGTTTCATCATCAAGCCATGATAATTGATGACCATGCCAGAACTCCCCGAAGTTGAAGTCACCCGCCTGAGCTTTGCCAATCGCATTGCCGGGGCAACGATCGTCACTGTAAAGATGGGCAAGCCTTTGCGTTGGGTGCTCGGTTGTGCAGTCGAGGATTTGCTCGGGCTGCAAGTGCTGCAGGTGCGCCGGCGCGGTAAATATTTGTTACTGGACCTGAGCAAGGGATTGCTGCTGGTACATCTCGGGATGTCGGGCAGCGTTGTCTTTGCAGACCATTTACCGGCGCTCGGTAAGCACGACCATTTTGAGATGCAGACCACGCTGGGTACCTTGCGTCTGAATGATCCACGCCGCTTTGGTGCGGTGGTTTACGCCCCCAGCGAGTCAGACCCGATCGCGCAAAAGCTGTTGGGGCGCTTGGGCGTCGAACCGCTCGACGATGGGTTTGAATTCACCGCGTTTCATCTCGCACTCAAGGCCCGTCAAACGGCTATCAAACAAGTCTTGTTGGGTGGCGAGATCGTGGTGGGCGTGGGCAATATTTATGCGTCTGAAGCCTTGTTTTTGGCGGGTATTCGGCCCACAGTTCGGGCGACCAAAATAAGCAAACCGCGCGCTTTGCTGTTGCACACCGCTATCAAGCAAGTGCTGGCGGATGCCGTCGCCAAGGGTGGCAGCACGCTGCGCGATTTTTCAAATGCGCACGGTGAACAAGGCCACTTTCAGCTTGAAGCCATGGTTTATGACCGCGCTGGCCTGCCATGCCGGCGCTGCGAAGCGCCCATCCGTCGCATCGTGCAGGGACAGCGATCCACCTTTTATTGCGCCAATTGTCAAAAACCTTGAACTTTCAAACTCCTTGCGCATGACGAAAACTCCTTCCGTCGAACCATCGGCTGTAGCACCACCAAATGCTTTAACGCTGCGCTTTGCCGCCGACTTGGTGGCTTGGCAAAAGCAGCATGGCAGAAGCAGCCTGCCGTGGCAAAACACGCGCGATCCGTACCGCGTTTGGTTGTCTGAAATCATGCTGCAGCAGACGCAGGTGAGTACGGTACTGGACTATTACGATCGTTTTTTGCAGCGCTTTCCAGACGTCCTTACCCTGGCTGCGGCCGAGCTTGATGAGGTGCTGGGGTTCTGGAGCGGCTTGGGTTATTACAGCCGCGCCCGCAATTTGCACCGCTGCGCTCAGTTGGTGGTCAGTGAGCACGGCGGCGTTTTTCCGACGTCAGCGTTGACGCTGCAAACCTTGCCCGGCATCGGTCGCTCGACTGCGGCGGCTGTTGCCTCTTTTTGTTTTAGCGAACGCGTGGCCATTCTGGACGGCAATGTCAAACGTGTGCTGACGCGCGTGCTGGCGTATTCGGCTGATCTGGCGCAGGCCCCTGCCGAGCGTCGGCTGTGGGACTTGGCGACTGAACTGCTGCCGCCAGCCGAGCACATGCCGGCCTACACGCAAGGCGTGATGGACTTGGGTGCTTCGGTATGCGCCACGCGCCAGCCGCAATGCTTGATTTGCCCGGTAAAAAATTTATGCGCTTCGCACCGCGAAGGCCGGCCCGAAAGTTACCCGGTCAAGACCCGCAAACTCAAACGCTCATCGCACGCGCTTTGGTTGCTATGGGCGCAGCGCACCGATGGTGCGGTGTGGTTAGAGCGGCGTCCGACGCGCGGCATCTGGGGCGGTTTGTACTGCTTGCCGGTGTTTGACAATGAAGATGCGCTGAGCCAAGCCCTCCCCGCCGCTGCACGCGCCAAGCTGCTGCCAAAAACGCCTTTTGTGCACGTGTTGACGCACAAAGATTTGCATCTCAAACCGTTCGTGAGTCAGTTGACTCCCCGTCAGACACTGGCGGCGGAACTGACAGCGCCAGAGCGCGGCGGTGCCTGGTTTGGCCCGTCAGCTTGGCAGGTGTTGGGGCTGCCAGCGCCGGTCCGAAAACTGCTTGAATCTGAAACTGAATCAGGCACGTGAAGCTGAGCCTTTAAGCGCTGAGGCACATCTGCAAAGGGAAAACACTGAGGTGTGCAAGACGGATCGTCATTAGTATGACAACTGTTTTTGTCAAAACCTTCCCCCCCTTTTGGAGACGCCATGCCCAACTACTCACTTAACGTAGACGGAGCCCAACAAACGGTTCAAGCCGAGGCCGATGAGCCGCTGCTTTATGCCTTGACTGACAAGCTCAAACTCAAAGGCCCCAAGTTTGGTTGCGGCTTGGCCCAGTGCGGCACCTGCACGGTGTTGGTAGATGGCAAGGCAGTGCGATCTTGTGTCACGCCGACCAGCGCGGTGGTGGGTAAATCCATTCGCACCTTGGATGGCTTGGCCAAAAATGGTCAGTTGCACCCGGTCCAAGAAGCTTTTGTGTTCGAGCAAGCCGCGCAGTGCGGTTATTGCTCGAACGGCTGGATCATGCACAGCGTGGCCTTGCTGGAGAAAACGCCCAAGCCCAGCGAGACCCAAATCAAGCAAGCTTTCGCCAATGTGCAATGCCGTTGCGGCACGCACATCGCCATCATGCGGGCGGTCAAACGCGCCAGCGACACCATGAACCCGACCGCCAAAGCCTGAAGGAATCACCATGAACACACCTAAGCTTTCCCGACGTGAATTCATGCAGACCCAAGGCGCTCTGATTGTGGGCGCCAGCGGTTCTGTGTTTGTCGGCGATGCGCTGGCGCAAGCTGTTACGCCCGTTGTCATTGGTCCACAACCCACGGCACTTGACACCTGGATTCGCATTGCCACCAACGGCCATGTGACGGCCAACTTTGGCAAGATGGATTGCGGCCAGGGCCTAGACACAGCTATTGCACAAATCGTGGCTGAAGAACTCGACGTGTCGATGGACTCGGTCACTGTGGTGATGGGCGACACCCGCCTGACTCCCAACCAAGGGGGCGGCAGCGGCAGCACCGGTTTACGCATGGGCTCGAACCCGCTGCGCAATGCGGCGGCTGAAGCGCGTCGCTTGTTGGTGGAATCTGCCTCGGTCCGTTTGGGCGTGCCGGCGAGTGAGTTAGCCACTGAAAACGGCCGCGTGTTCGTGAAAGCCAACACCGCCCAGAGCGTGAGCTATGCCGACTTGATCGGTGGCAAAGACTTTGGCGCCTCGTTGAAGTGGAACAACGCAATTGGCAACGGCATGGATGCTAAAGGCATGGCCAAGCCCAAAGATGTGTCGCAGTACAAGATCGTGGGCCAAGGCATCAAGCGCAAAGACATTGCCGACAAGGTGGGTGCCGTAGAGCACTACACCGCTCATATTCGGCCCGACAACCTGTTACATGCCCGCGCGGTGCGCCCCCCTGTGGCGGGTGCTGTACCGGTGTCGGTGGACGCCGCGTCGATTGCCAACATTCCAGGCGCCAAGCACTTTGTCAAAGGGGGCTTCGTCGCTGTGTTGGCCGATACCGAGTGGAACGCGGTGCGAGCAGCGCGCCAGCTCAAGGTGACCTGGTCAGATGCGCAACCGTCTTTGGGCGGTGGTGAAGGCAAAGTGTTTGACTACATTCGCACAGCACCCGTGACCGCGTCTAACGCCATCCCGATCTTTGGGGGCAAAAAAGCCTATGACACCAAGCCGACGATGGCCGCCTTGGCGACGTCCAAGCGCGTGATTGAGGCCGACTACGAGTGTTCGTTTCAATCGCACGCACGCATCGCCGCGTCGTGCGGCGTGGTCGATGTCAAAGGCGACCAAGTGCAGGTTTGGGCTGATGTGCAAAAGCCGCATTATTTGCGCGAAGGCATTGCCAAGTTCTTGGGCCTCCCGCAAGAGAATGTGCAAGTGAAGTGGATGCACGGCGCAGGCTCGTATGGCCGCAGCGATGCCGATGAGGCGCCCTACGAGGCGGCGCTGTTGTCCAAAGAGTTTGGTCGGCCGGTGCGCATGCAGTGGTCCCGGGCCGAAGGCATCGCCTGGGACCCCAAAGCCCCGGCCGCCGTGATCACCATGAAAGCCGGCTTGGACGAGGCCAACAACGTGACGGGATGGTTGCTCAAAGCCAAAGGCTTCAATGGCTGGGACGTCAAGTTCAATGCAGAGAGTCCTGAGCACACCTTGGTCGGTATGCAAACAGGCCACAAAAAATGGAACGCATATAACTTCAACGTGCCCGAAGAAAGCTACAAGTTCAACAACCATGTGCACTGGTGGGAAACCATTCCCCCGTACTTGGAGCAAGCCTCGCCCATGCGCACGGCCCACATGCGTGCGCCGCAAGAGATGCAAACGCACTTTGGCCAGGAGTGCTTCATTGACGAGGTGGCACACGCGACGGGCATGGACCCGGTGGCTTTTCGCCTCAAGCACATGCAAGACCCGCGTGAAGTTGACGTGGTGAAAGCCGCCGCCGAAAAACTGGGCTGGACCACGCGCACCAAGGCCCGCGGTAAATCCACCGCCAAGGTGATGACTGGACGCGGCATGGCCTTGCATGCGGGGTATCAGTCTTATGCGGCAGTGGCGTGCGAGGTGCAAGTGCACCGCGACACCGGTCGCATTTGGGTCAAGCGGCTGGTGATTGCCAACGACTGCGGCTTGATCGTCAACCCGATTGGCGTGCGTGCTGCGATGGAAGGGCAAATCATGCAGGGCATCAGCCGCGCTTTGTATGAGGAAGTGCATTTCGACGCCAAACACGTCACCAGCGTGGACTGGAACAGCTACCGTATTGCCAACCTGGACGACATTCCGGGTCAGGTGGAGCTTGTGCTGCTCAACCGCCCGGACAAGCCCATTGGTGGTGCTGGTGAGCCGGCCATCGTGTGTTTCCCCGCCGCGATTGCCAACGCGGTTTTTGACGCCACAGGTGTGCGCATTCGCCGCTACCCGTTGGTGCCGGCACGCGTCAAGCAAGCGCTGAGTACTTGAGCGAAGAGGGCACCAGACTCAGGCCACCAAGGTCTCGTTTAAAACTGTGCCCTTGGTGGTGAGCTTGCCAAGTCAGGCATTGCTGGGTGCAAACCGGGGGTTTTGTAGATGGATAGCTGATGGCGTCTGAAGGCCAACGATGACCTATGACGAATTGATGCGTGGCTCGAGCAGAACCCCCCTGCAAGCGGAACCCAATCTGCGATTGAAAGGAATTGTCATGCGCCTCCATTGGCTCGTTCGTCTATGTGTCTCTTTGTTGTGCCTGGTTTTCATCTCCAGTTCTTTTGCACAAACCCAGCCATGGCCGGCTAAGCCCATCAAGTTGGTGGTGGCTTTTGCCCCTGGTGGTCCTGCCGACATCGTGGCCAGACTGTTGGGGCAAGCTATGCAAGAAAAGCTAGGGCAATCGGTGGTTGTTGAAAACCGTGCCGGCGCAGGTGGAAATATTGCAGCGCGACTGGTCGCTAAAGATCCTGCGGACGGCTATGTGCTGCTAGTGACCACCAGTTCGATGGCGGTCAAT
>CANFJF010000060.1 GCA_947447355.1 Comamonadaceae bacterium | reverse complement strand
CCGACCATGACAAAACCGCTCCCGTCATGGCGAGCGAAGCGCGGCCATCCATGACTTCGAATTCGGGCTCCTGGACTGCCGCGCTTCGCTCGCAGTGACAGACAACTGATGCTTTCCATGAACATATGATTTTTATCCAACCGACCATGACAAAACCGCTCCCGTCATGGCGAGCGCAGCGCGGCCATCCATGACTTCGAATTCGGGCTCCTGGACTGCCGCGCTTCGCTCGTAGCGACGGCATTTCTTGCTTTCCATGAACATATGGTTTTTTTGTCCAACCGACCATGACAAAACCGCTCCCGTCATGGCGAGCGCAGCGCGGCCATCCATCGTCGAGGTGCGCAGTGATGGACTGCCGCGCTTCGCTCGCAGCGACGGCTTTTTTGGTTTTTTGTTCAAGGTCTGTGTGCGGTATCTGGCCGGATTTGGAAAACTCGCAATGACCGAAAATACCTTGCACCATGACTGACTTCAACAACCCCCAACCCAATCAACCACGGCGAACGCCGCACGCCGTCTCCCGGTTGCGAACCGCCCGCATCGCCCGCAGCTCAAAACCGTTCCTCGCCCGCGGTGGTTCACGACTGGTGCATTGCGAGGGTTGCCGCTTGGTCATTTCTCATTGCCTGTGCGCCTTGCGTCCCGATGTGCCGACGCGTGCAGGTGTGTGTTTGATCATGTGTGACATCGAGCCGCTCAAGCCCAGCAACACGGGCTGGCTGATTGCCGATGTGGTGACTGACACAGCCGCCTTTGGCTGGGCACGCACCGAGGTTGATCCCGCGCTGCTGGCCATGTTGGCTGACCCGCAATGGCAGCCGTACTTGGTGTTTCCGGGTGAGTTTGTAAGGGCTGAGCGTGTGGTGACAGACGTGTCGGTGCAAGCCGGCAAGCGACCGCTGTTTGTGTTGCTTGACGCCACTTGGCCAGAGGCGCGCAAGATGTTTCGCAAGAGCCCCTATCTGAATCATCTGCCGGTGCTCAGCTTGCAGCCCGAGCAACTCTCACGCTACCGCCTGCGCCGCTCCAAACGGGAGGCCCACTTTTGCACTTCTGAGGTGGCCGCGCTGTGCATGGAATTGGCTGCAGAGTCCCACGCAGCGCAAACGCTGGAGGCTTATCTGGATGTGTTCACCACCCACTATTTGCAGGCCAAGCAGCAGATGCCCGTCGACTTGGAAGACGAGGTACATCTGCGCTTGCAGGGCTTGCGCGAACCCGTAGCGACGGCTTTGAAGCCGACTTAAGCAATGCTGAGTTGCTCGCCAATCGGCAGTCGGCGAATGCGTTTGCCGGTGGCGGCGAAGATCGCATTGCAAAGGGCCGGCGCGATCGGTGGCAAACCTGGTTCGCCTACGCCGCCGAGTGCGACGCTGTAGTCGGCAGGCGCGAAGTGCACACGAATCTCCCGAGGCGCTTCGTTAAGACGCAGCATCGCATGGTCGTTAAAGTTGCTTTGCACGACTTTGCCGGCCTTGAATGTGATTTCTCCGTGTTTGGCCAAGCCCAGCCCCATGATGACGGCACCCTCGAGTTGTGAGCGGATGCGCTCGGGATTGACCTGTGGGCCACAGTCCACCGCCGAGTCGACAGCGATGATGCGCAAAGCGCCCTTGGCGTTTACTTCGACCTCAACCACCGTGGCAACGTAGCTCATGAACGAGTAAGCGACGGCGATGCCCAGCCCGCGGCCTTTGGGCATTTTGCGGCCCCATTGAGCCCCAGCAGCTGCCAGCTTAACGACTCGGGCCATGCGGCCGGTGTCGATCGGGTAACGCTCCGGTGACTCGCCGTAATTGGTTTGATCCGACAGGGTGCGGGGGTCAATTCGGCGGGCAGGCCCGATCAATTCCAGAAGATAGTCTTTGGGGTCGCGCTTGGCAACAGCTGCCAATTCGCTGACAAAGCTCTGCACCGCAAAGGCGTGCGGAATGTTGTAGACCGAGCGGAACCAGCCGATGCGCGTGTGGGCTTCAGCTTCCGGCGTTTCGATGCGGACGTTGGGGATTTGGAACGGCACGTTGATGGCCGTCATGCCCATCTCGCCGGCGTTCAACATCTTGGCATCGAGTGAAAAGGTCGAGCCGATCGACGGTGCTGCCGAGCGGTGCAGCCAGGCGACGGGTTTGCCTTTGGCATCGAGCGCGCTTTCCATGTGTTCGACGGCCACCGTGTGGTAGTAGTCATGGTGGATGTCATCTTCACGCGTCCATTGCAGCTTGACCGGTGTGCCGCCCATGGCTTTGGACACCAGAGCTGCTTCAGCGATGAAGTCGAACTTCGACTTGCGACCAAAGCCGCCGCCCAACAAGGTCACGTTCAAGGTGACTTGCTCAGGCTTGAGCCCCAAGCTTTTGGCCACAAAATCCCGTGCGCCCTGCGGTGCCTGTGTCGGCGCCCAGATCTCGCAGCGGTTGTCAACAATGCGGACGGTCGCCACCGGCGGCTCCATGGTGGCGTGGGCGATGTGGGGCAGGTAGTACTCGGCCTGCACACGCCGTGTGGCTTTGGCCAGTGCGGTGGTCACGTCGCCGTCGTTGCGCAAAGCTTTGGCGGGTTGACGGGCCGAGGCTTCCAGTGTCGCTTTGTAGATTTCTGAGTCGTAGCTGGCGTGTGGGCCGTCCTCCCACTCAAGCTCTAAAGCTTCACGGCCTTTGATGGCAGACCAAGTGTTGTTCGCGACCACCGCCACACCACCGAGTGGGTTGTGGGCGGCTGGCAAGGGCGTGCTTTTTAATTCAATCACGCGCAAAACGCCTGGTACTTTCAAGGCTTTAGCGGCATCGAAACGTTTCAGCTTGCCGCCCAACACAGGCGGACGGGCCACCACGGCGAAGACCATGCCTTCAAGCCGAATGTCGGTGCCGTAAACAGCACGACCACGAACGATGTCGGCGCCATCAATCAGGGGTGTGCTGCTTTTTCCGATGTAGCGAAACTGTGCCGGTGTTTTGAGCTTCAGACTGGCACGGGCCGGCACAGGCAAAGCCGCGGCGGCAAGAGCAACCTCGCCGAAGCCGAGCTTGCGACCACTGCGCAGATGCACCAACTCATGGTTCTGCGCCTGCACTTCGCTCACCGGCACCTTCCAGCGCGCTGCCGCGGCGGCCTCCAACATGGCGCGTGCTGCTGCACCCACGCGGCGCAGCGGCTCCATCGAGTGGCGCAAACTGCGTGAGCCGTCGGTGTTTTGGTTGCCGTAGCGGGCTTCGTCGCCCAGCGCTTGCACCACTTTGACACGTTTCAGGTCGGCTTCGAGTTCATCGGCCACTACCATGGTGAAGCTGGTGCGCACACCTTGCCCCATCTCGGACCGGTGGCACACCACGGAGACCACGCCGGCGGCATCAATCGAGACAAAAACCAGCGGATCGTCCACCACGCCGCCCGGCATTTTGTCACCGCCGTATTTGACTTCCTTGGCTGCAGCTGCCGTCTGTGCAAAGACGTTGCCCGTCTGGCCGACAGCCAGAATCAAACCACCGGCGCCCATGCTTTTGAGCCAAGTGCGACGGGCGGTGTTTTCGAGGTTGAGGGTGTTGTTCATTCTTTGGCTCCCAGTTGGGCCGAGACCTGCTTGATGGCTGTGCGGATGCGGGTGTAGGTTCCACAGCGGCAAATATTCCCACTCATGGCGTCATCGATTTCGCTGTCCGTGGGCTTGGGATTGCTTTTGAGCAGTGCGACTGCTGACATCACTTGGCCGCCCTGGCAATAGCCGCATTGCGGCACGTTGGCTGCCATCCACGCGGCCTGTACGGCGGCCCCCAGCGGTTGATCTTCCATGTGTTCGATGGTGGTAATGCGCTGGCCGACAGCAGCAGACACCGGTGTGACGCACGAGCGCACCGCCGCGTCGCCCATGTGCACGGTGCAGGCACCACAAAGCCCTGCGCCACAACCAAATTTGGTGCCCACCATGCCCAGCTCGTCGCGCAGCGCCCATAGCAGCGGCATGTCTGCGGGCACATCCACATTGACTTTTCGGTTATTGATATCAAGCGTGATCATGTTGTGGGTGTCCTATGAGTGAGTCAACTAAAAAGTACTACTAGGTAGTTAAACACTAGGGTGATAACCCTGTATTTTTGCAGGGAAATAATTCATATTAAGGGCGTGGGTACAGACTTCTCTGGCGGGTGAGTGGTGTGAGTTCAAGCCGCTAAAACCTTCTCGGGCCGACATCCGCGCTGGTTTTGACCCACATCAAACGTCGGATTCATTTTTTCGTGAACCATCGTCGACGGCATGTTGCGTGAGTTTTTGAGTCGTTCAAAACCGCAGTGCGCCTGAAAGGACGACGCCATGTCGGATGAACCCAATATCACGGAAGCTTATTGGGGCTTGTCAGCAGATCAGCTGATAGCCGAGCTGAAGTCTGATGCCGGCGGGCTGACTCAGCGCGAAGCTCATCTGCGCCTCAAGCGCTACGGGCCGAATGCGTTCAAGGCCATCAAAAAAGACACTGCGCTGGGGCTGTTGCTGAGTCAGTTTAAAAGTCCGCTGGTGTTGATTTTGATCGTGGCGTCCAGCATTTCTTTGGCCGCCTCTGAGTGGGTGGATGCGGGCGTGGTGCTGGCGATCGTCTTGGGCAGCACGCTGCTGGGGTTCACTCAGGAATACATCGCTGGCAACGCGATTGAAAAGTTGCGCTCTCAAATTACCGTCCATTCAAAGGTGTTACGGGGCGGGGTACTGAGGACCCTTCCATCACATCAGTTGGTGCCGGGCGACGTTGTGCTGCTGTCGGCTGGAAGTTTGATTCCTGCGGATGCAGTGTTGCTTGAGGCCAAGGACTTTTTTGTCAATCAAGCGGTGCTGACGGGCGAGACCTTTCCGGTCGAAAAAATTCCAGGGCTAGTCCCTGAAAAAGCCGGCTTGGCCGAGCGCAGCAACTGCGTGTTCATGGGCACGAGCGTGAACAGCGGTACTGCGAAGGTGCTGATCGTGCAGACCGGCAAGGGCAGTATTTTTGGGCAAATTGCGGACAAATTGGCCTTGCGGCCACAGCTGACAGAGTTCGAGCGCGGCATTCATCGCTTTGGCTACTTGCTGACTCGCATCATGCTGGCGATGGTCGTGGGGGTGGTCGCCATCAATATTTTCATGGCCAAGCCGCCGGTGGCTTCGCTGCTGTTTGCGCTGGCCTTGGCGGTGGGCTTGACGCCTGAGTTGCTGCCGGCGATTGTCAGCATCACGTTGTCGCACGGTGCCAAGCGCATGGCCAAGCTGGGCGTGATCGTGCGGAGGCTCAACTCGATCGAAAACCTCGGCAGCATGGACGTTTTGTGCACCGACAAGACCGGTACGTTGACAGCTGGCGTGGTGGCGCTGGATGCGGCAGTGGATGTCTCAGCCCAGCCCAGCCCAGCGGTGCTGCAGCTCGCGGGCCTGAATGCGCAGTTCCAGTCCGGCTTGACGAACCCGCTGGATGATGCCGTGCTAGCCGCCGTGAAGAAGGCCGGACTAGACCTCGGTGTTGAGAAAAAAGTGGACGAAATTCCTTACGACTTTGTGCGCAAGTGCTTGTCGGTGGTGGTTGCCCATGAGGTTGGTGGCGCGGCTGGTTCGGGCATTCGCACGCTGATCACCAAAGGCGCGCTCGACAAAATTCTTGCCCTGTGCACGGGTGTTGGCGTCGACGGCGCGGGTGCTGCTGTGCCACTCGATGGCGCCCTGCGCGCCAACATAGAAAGCCGCTATGACGCATGGAGTGCGCAGGGCTTCCGCGTACTCGGTGTGGCTTGGCGACGTGTGGAGGCGCGCTGCGGCTCGTACACGCGCGCAGACGAATCCGGCTTGTGCTTCGCTGGTTTTCTGCTCTTCATGGACCCACCCAAGGCCGACGTGCGACAAACCATTTTGGATTTGGCGCAGCGCGGGGTGGCGCTCAAAATCATCACCGGCGACAACCGCAAGGTGGCCCGGCATGTGGCCGAAGTCGTCAACCTGCCACTCATCACCGTGATGACTGGCCGCGAGTTGAACGACATGGGCGACGAGGCGCTGATGCATGCGGCCGTTAGCACCACCTTGTTCGCGGAGGTCGACCCGAACCAGAAAGAGCGCATCATCTTGGCGCTGCAAAAAAGCGGCCATGTGGTGGGCTACATGGGCGACGGCATCAATGACGCGCTGGCGTTGCATGCCGCCGACGTCGGAATATCGGTTGACACAGCGGTCGATGTGGCCAAGGACGCGGCGGATTTTTTATTGCTGCGCAAAGATTTGGGCATCTTGCGGCTCGGCATCGACGAAGGGCGCAACACCTTTGCCAACACGCTCAAGTACATCCTCACCACCATCAGCGCCAACTTCGGCAACATGTTCAGCATGGCCATCGCGTCCATCTTTTTGCCGTTCCTGCCGCTGCTGGCGTCGCAGATCTTGTTGAATAATTTTCTGGCGGATATTCCCGCCACAGCGATCGCCAGTGACCGGGTGGACCCGGAATGGGTGGCCAAGCCGCGCCGCTGGGACACGGTGTTCATCCGCGACTACATGGTGCGCTTTGGGTTGATCAGCTCACTGTTTGACATGCTGACTTTTGGTGCGCTGCTGTGGTTGTTCCGTGCCTCGCCAGAAGAGTTCCGCACGGGCTGGTTTTTGGAGTCGCTGTTGACCGAGCTGGTGATTGCGCTGGTGGTGCGCACGCGCAGGCCTTTCTACCGCAGCCGACCCGGCAACCTGCTGTTGGGCAGCAGCGCCTGCGTGATGATGCTGGCCTTGGTGCTGCCGTATTTGCCCTTCAGTTTGATTTTTGGTTTCGTGCCGTTGCCGGCGCCGCTGGTATTGGCGATGATTGGCTTGACCCTGGCTTATGTGCTGGTGGTTGAGGTGGCGAAGAAGTCGTTTTACGGGAGGGCAGAGAATGCCAACAGATAGCGGCTGGCAATTCCGTCACTGTGAGCTCAAACACGCCGTTGCTGCGAGCGCAGCGCGGCAGTCCGGGCGGCTTGGATCGCCGCGCTGCGCTTTCCACGAGCATATGGTTTTTATCCAGCCGACCATGACAAAACACCTCCCGTTATGGCGAGCGAAGCGCGGCCATCTATGACTTCGAGTTCGGGCTCCTGGACTGCCGCGCTGCGCTCGCAGTGACGAACCCCCGTCATGGCGAGCGAAGCGCGGCCATCCATGACTTCGAGTTCGGGCTCCTGGACTGCCGCGCTGCGCTCGCAGCGACAAACCCCCGCCATGGCGAGCGAAGTGCGGCCATCTATGACTTCGAGTTCGGGCTCCTGGACTGCCGCGCTGCGCTCGCAGTGACGAACCCCCGTCATGGCGAGCGAAGTGCGGCCATTCATGACTGCGATTCGGACACTGGACTGCGAATTCGGACACTGGACTGCCGCGCTGCGCTCGCAGTGACAAACCCCCGTCATGGCGAGCGAAGCGCGGCCATTCATGACTGCGAATTCGGGCTCCTGGACTGCCGCGCTGCGCTCGCAGTGACGAACCCCCGTCATGGCGAGCGAAGCGCGGCCATCCATGACTTCGAATTCGGACACTGGACTACCGCGCTGCGCTCGCAGTGACGAACCCCCGTCATGGCGAGCGAAGTGCGGCCATCCATGACTTCGAATTCGGACACTGGACTGCCGCGCTGCGCTCGCAGTGACGGCATTTCTGGCTTGTTGTTCAAGGTCTGTGTGCGGTATCTGGCCGGATTCGGAAAACTCGCCATGATGGCGTGTCGTCGTCGTTTGTTACGATGGTCTGCCGCTTCGCCAACCGAAAGACTGCCCATGCTTTACGCCTCGCTCAAACTCGCCCACATCCTGTCCATCATTGTCTGGATTGGCGGTATGGTGTTCGCGCATTTCTTTTTGCGTCCAGCCACGATCTCGTTGGACCCACCGCAGCGGGTGCGCCTGATGTATGACACCTTGCGGCGTTTTTTCAACGCGGTCTCGGTGGCCGTGTTGGTGATTTTGGCCTCTGGTTTATGGATGATTGGCCATGTGGCCAAACAGGTGGTGCAAGGCGGTGGGAGCTTTGCCATGCCGCTTGGCTGGACGCTCATGGCCAGCTTGGGTATTTTGATGATGTTGATTTTTGCGCACATTCGCTTTGCCTTGTTCAAGCGCCTGAGCCGCGCCGTGCAGGCCAGTGACTGGGCGGCTGGTGCTCTCGCGTTGGCGAGCATCCGAACCTGGGTGGCTGTGAATCTGGGCTTGGGTGTGCTGATCGTTGTCGTCACCCTGCTGGTGTGATCTCAAGGGGAGTGCGGCGCGTCGCTCTCCTCGGCGGTGTGTCGCGTCGACGCCATCCAGGCGATCAGCGACGAGCGCATGGCTTCTTCCACCGACATATCCAGCGGCGTGACCCAGCTGCGCGGCACAAAGACGGTGTAACCACCGATCATGTAGCCCATCGGCAAATACACCGCCACGTTGTCGGGAATGTCCAGCCCGGCCGGTAAGTCATGGGTGTTGGGACGTGTGATGAGGCCCACAATCGCCAAGGCGTGGCCTGGCATGCGCAAGGAAACCACTTGCTGCGGATTGGACTTGTGCGGCGAAAAGTAGTCAGCAAAATTTTTCAATGAGTTGTAGATGCTTTTGACCACTGGCAAGTTGGTCATGGGCAGTTCAACCCATGAAAAAAGCTTGGCTGTGAAGGGTTGTGAAATCAAAAATCCCAGCCCCAAAATCGCCAGAATGCCCAACAAAATCCCCTGGCCTGGCAGATAAAAGTCCCCCATCAATGGCTGCACTACGTGCATGGCGACGCTTTCTATCCATGACACGAATAGGTACAGCACGTACACCGTGAGGGCCATGGGCAAGACGGCCATCAGACCGCGGAAAAAATATTGATACAAGCGTTTCATGGTGGCGTTGATGTGTGGACTCATGGGGAGGGAGTCTAACCAAAAGGGATTGCTCGAAGTTCGGCGTGTAACAATAAAGATTCAATATCGGCATGGGGTTATGCAGGCCCCTTGTCCCGAACATCGCATTTCTTGCGGTGCCGCACCGCAGCCCGGTGGACGACTTTCATCCCTCATGGACCTAGATACTTTATTACCCAATACCCTGAACGCTTTGCCCGATGTGTCGATGGGAGGCGATGTCTTTTTGCTGGTGCTCTATGTTGTCGCGGCTTTGCTTTTCTCTTTTTTGTGCTCGGTGGCTGAAGCTGCCTTGCTCAGCATCACGCCGTCCTATATTGCAGGTCTGAAACTGACCAACCCCAAGCAGGCTGAGGTTCTGCTGCGACTGAAGGAAGAGAAGCTCGACCAGTCCTTGGCCGCCATTCTCACCGTCAACACGATTGCCCATACTGCGGGCGCCATTGGCGCCGGTTCCAAAGCGACTGCGGTCTTTGGCAGCGCCTGGTTCGGGGTGTTCTCTGCGGTCATGACAATGCTGATATTGTTTTTTTCAGAGATTCTTCCGAAGACGCTTGGTGCGGTGTATTGGCGGCAACTCGCAGGACTCACAGCGGCGTACGTGAACTTTCTCATCAAGGTGATGTACCCGTTGATTTTGGTCTCTGAAAAGTTCACCAAACTGATTTCTGGCGGCAAGAATTACAACCCCTTCAGCCGCGATGAATTCGTCGCCATGGCCGGCATCGGCCAGGAGCAAGGGCATATCAACGAGCGCGAATCGAAGATCATCCGCAACCTGTTCTTGTTCAAGTCGGTACAGGCCAGTGCCATCATGACACCACGCATTGTGGTTTCTGCGTTGCAAAAGAATCTGACGGTGGGTGAGGCCTTGGCAACACCTGATTTGATGGCGTTTTCACGCCTACCGATCCATGATTCAGGCTTGGACAGCATTGCCGGTTTTGTGCTTCGGGAAGACCTTCTGGTGGCTCAAAACCAAGGTCGGGGGAATGTGAAACTCTTTGAATTCCGGCGGGACATCATGGCCGTCATCTCCAGCACACCGTTGTCAAGACTGCTGGAAACTTTGCTCGAACATCGGCAGCACATCGCTGTCGTGGTCGGCGAATATGGCGATACCAAGGGGGTGGTCACGCTGGAAGACGTGGTTGAGACTTTGCTTGGGATTGAAATTCTCGACGAGGGAGACAAGGTGGAAGATATGCAGCAACTGGCCCGGCAAATGTGGGCTAAGCGGGCAGAGCGCATGGGCATCCGGATTGAGACGCTGCCGAAAGCGCAAAATACGAACCCAACGCAATCTTGATAAAAGTACTATGACCGACGACCTGAACCGAAAAAAAGAACTCAAAAAGATGGAGCTGTGCGAGTCCTGCGCCGGTATTCAGCGCAATTGGCGCCGTGCCCCCGGTCATGCCGAACTGGAACAAGGCGAACACCGCCAAGAAAAGCGCCCACACGGCTTGGTCACCATCACCAAGTACCGCTGCGACCGCTGCGGCACTGCGTGGGAGTACGAAAACAACAAGGTCGACATCAAAGCCGGTTGGTCCGTGGTCGGCCGCTAGTCGGCAAACAATCGCGGCATGAAAGCTCCCCCCAGACTGCAATCCCTCATTGAAGAGGGCCTGATCGACACCGTTGTGCGCCAGCTTATGAGCGGCAAAGAGGCGATGGTTTACGTGGTTCGCTGCGGCGACGAAACACGATGCGCCAAGATCTACAAAGAGGCTACCAACCGCAGCTTTCGCCAAGCCGTCGACTACACCGAAAACCGCAAGGTCAAAAACTCGCGGCAGGCGCGTGCCATGGCCAAAGGCAGCAAGTTTGGCCGGCAAGCCCAAGAAGCCGCCTGGCAAAGTGCCGAGGTCGACGCCCTTTACCGACTGGCCGCTGCCGGCGTGCGTGTGCCGCAGCCGTACAACTTTCACGAGGGCGTGCTGTTGATGGAGCTGGTGACCGACGCTCACGGCGATGCTGCCCCGCGCCTCAACGACGTGTCTTTCACCCGCGAAGCGGCTTTGAAGCACCACGCCACGCTGATCCGCGAGGTGGTGCGCATGCTCTGCGCAGGTGTCGTGCACGGGGACTTGTCGGAGTTCAACATCTTGTTGGCCTACATGGCCTCTGAAGACGGCTCTGACGGCCAAGACGTGCCAGTGATCATTGACCTGCCGCAGGCGGTGGACGCTGCTGGTAACAACCACGCCCAACGCATGCTGATGCGTGATGTGGCCAACCTGCGCGATTTCTTCGGCCAGTTTGCCCCTGAGTTGCTGAAGACCCAGTACGGTCCCGAACTGTGGAGCCTGTACCAAAGCGGTTTGCTGAGCAATGACACGCCGCTCACCGGCCGTTACCAGCGTGTCGAGGGCGACGTCGACATGCAAGCCGTGATGCGTGAGATTGACGACGCACGGGCCGAAGACGCGGCGCGGCGCTTGCGGATGCAAACCGCCGCCAGCTAAAGCCGCATAAGGCCTCTTAAGTTGCCGGGCAGGGGCCCGAGACCGTTCACAATCTGACCTTTCAAAGAAAGAACACGCACAGATGGCTATTCAATGGTTTCCCGGTCACATGCACTTGACCAAAAAAGCCATCAGCGAGCGGATCAAGGAAATTGATGTCGTGATCGAGTTGCTGGACGCCCGTCTGCCGGGCTCCAGCGCCAACCCTATGCTGGCGGAGCTCACCGAGGGCAAGCCCGCCCTCAAAGTGCTGAACAAGCAAGACCTGGCCGACCCGACGCGCACGCCGCTTTGGCTGGACTACTACAACAGCCAGCCGGGCACCCGGGCTATTGGGTTAGATGCCAGCATGAGCACGCCCGCCAAAGCCCTGATCGAGGCCTGCCATGTGTTGGCCCCAACGCGCGGCAGCATGGTCAAGCCCATGCGCGTGCTCATCTGCGGCATTCCCAACGTCGGCAAGTCGACGCTGATCAACACGCTCACCGGCAAGCGCGCCACCAAAACCGGCGACGAGGCGGGTGTCACCAAAATTGAGCAGCGCATCGTGCTGGCCGACGGCTTTTACCTGTTCGACACGCCGGGCATGCTGTGGCCGCGCATCATCGTCGCCAAGAGCGGCTACAACTTGGCAGCCAGCGGCGCGATTGGTCGCAATGCCTTCAACGAAGAAGAGGTTGCGCTC
This sequence comes from Comamonadaceae bacterium, assembly GCA_947447355.1. Lineage (GTDB taxonomy): Bacteria > Pseudomonadota > Gammaproteobacteria > Burkholderiales > Burkholderiaceae_C > Polaromonas. Next base: position 7,787 of record CANFJF010000060.1, on the reverse strand, counting down.
GAGTTGTTGGATTATTTGATCCCGAATTACCCGGCTCTTCTGAAGGCGCGCTACAAAGTCGAGCTACCGGCGGGCACCACCGACGAGCAGTTGTTGGAGGAAATCGGTCGCAAGCGGGGTGCGGTGTTGTCTAAAGGCCGTATCAACCTGCAAAAGGCCGCCGAGATCGTGATTTACGAATTTCGTCAGTCGACGCTGGGCCGCGTCACGCTGGAAACGCCAAGCGAGTTTCAGCTGTGGATGGAAGCCGGTCAAAAGCTCGACGCTGAGCGTCAAGTCAAGAAGGACGATATGGAGTTGAAGCGGCTGATCAAACTGAAAAAAGTACCTCGTCCTGCCAAAGAAGACCGACGCGGCGATTGAGGCAAAGTTGAGTCAGTGCCGCGAGCGCATCACGCGACGGGCGTAGGCCACACCAAAGCCAATGCCCAGTGCCAGCGCAAACCAGCCCACCAAGGACGATTGCGCTACGATGCCTTGCATCCCTGGCGACTGGATGAAGTAAGGCGAGATCAGCACCCCGAGGCCGATCAGCACGCACAGCACCGCCTTGAAGAGCAACTCCTTGTCGGCTTGGGCACTCTTCGTGTTGGTCAGGGGGCGGGTGGGCTTTTGCGGCAAAGGCATGTAGGTTTCCAGGTGGCACGTGAATGATCTGCAAGGATAGCGGCTTTCCGGCACACTCCCCAACTTGGCGCCCATCCAATGCTGAATACACTATCGATCTTGGCATAAATAAAAACCGCCTACAGTGTTCGGCTAAAGACCTGAAATCGAGACAACAAGCATTTGGTTTTTCTTTTGTGTGAATCCTTTAACGACAACCCTCCGGAGACTTCATGAAAAGACGTAACTTCACGGCCGCAGCATTGGCCGCAGCCGCAATGGTCGCAGCCCTGCCGGCGCTGGCGCAAGACAACACGTTCAAAATCGGTCTGATCCTGCCGATGTCGGGTCAGCAGGCGACCACCGGGCGCCAGATCGAAGCCGCTGCGCGTCTTTACATGGCGCAAAACGGCGACACCGTTGGCGGCAAGAAAATTCAGCTGATCGTCAAAGACGACACCTCGCTGCCAGACGCCACACGCCGCCTCGCGCAAGAGCTGGTCGTCAACGACAAGGTCAACGTGCTCGCCGGCTTCGGCATCACGCCATCGGCCCTGGCCACCGCGCCTATTGCCACGCAGTCGAAAACGCCGATGGTGGTGATGGCTGCTGCGACCTCCAGCATCACCGAGGCATCACCGTATATCGTGCGCACCAGCTTCACCTTGCCGCAGGCTTCGGTGGCTTTGGCTGACTGGGCTCCGAAGAACGGCATCAAGAAAGTGGTCACACTGGTGTCTGACTATGGCCCCGGCATCGACGCTGAAAAGTTCTTCAAAGAGCGTTTGATTTTCAACGGTGGTCAAGTCACTGAATCCCTGCGCGTACCCATGCGCAACCCGGACTTCGCCCCTTTCCTGCAAAAAGTCCGCGACGGCAAGCCCGACGCTTTGTTCGTGTTTGTGCCCTCCGGCGCAGGTGCTGCAGTCATGAAACAGTTTCTTGAGCGCGGCATGGACAAAGCCGGTATCAAGCTCATTGGCACCGGCGACGTGACCGATGACGACCAGCTCAACGACATGGGTGACGGCGCCTTGGGCGTGGTGACTTCTCACCACTATTCAGCGGCGCATCCCTCGGCCATGAACAAGAAATTTGTTGCCGCCTTTGAAAAAGCCAACAAAGGCATGCGCCCCAACTTCATGGCTGTGGGCGGCTATGACGGCATGCGCGTGATTTACGAAGCGCTGCGTGCTGCCAAGACCACCGGCAAAGCCATGCCCACTGGTGATTCATTGCTGGCCGCCATGAAGGGCCAGATTTTTGAGAGCCCGCGCGGCAAGATGTTCATTGATGCGCAAACCCGCGACGTGGTGCAAGACATTTACCTGCGCAAGGTCGAGAAGAAAGACGGTCAGTTGCATAACGTCGAATTCGACGTCATCAAAGACGTCAAAGACCCAGGCAAAACCAAGTAAATAAACCCGCCATGGTGCGAGCCATGCGCAGCTCATCAAGAGTTGTGCATGGCTTTTTTTTCCGAGCCCTTTGACTTTTAAGACATGCTGACTATTCTTTTCGACGGTGTTGCCTACGGCATGCTCCTGTTTATTCTGGCTGTGGGCCTGTCCGTGACCATGGGGCTGATGAACTTCATCAACCTCGCGCACGGTGCATTTGCCATGGCCGGCGGTTACATCACCGTGCTGTTGATGCAGCACTTTGACCTGCCTTTCTTACTCTGCTTGCCGGTCGCCTTTTTCGGCTCAGCCTTGCTTGGCGCGGTGCTCGAACGCACCCTGTACCGACCGCTGTACCACAAGCCGCATTTAGACCAGGTGCTGTTTTCGATCGGTCTGGTTTTCATGGCCGTGGCCAGCGTCGACTATTTTCTAGGCTCATCCCCGCAAAACATCCAGCTGCCTGAGTGGCTCAAAGGCCGGACTGAAATTGGCACGGATCCTTTCGTCTTGGGCATGGGGCACTACCGGCTGTTCATCATCGCGGTGTGCGCTGCTTTAACAGTGGCCTTGCAGTACGTGCTGGCCAAGACGCGTTTTGGCAGTCGCCTGCGGGCATCGGTGGACGACCAGCGCGTGGCTGCGGGTCTGGGCATCAATGTCAATCTGGTGTTTTTGTCGACCTTTGCCGTCGGTTCCGGCTTGGCCGGTTTAGGCGGTGCGCTGGGGGCAGAGGTGCTGGGCCTGGACCCGACCTTTCCGCTCAAGTTCATGGTTTACTTTTTGATCGTGGTCGCTGTGGGGGGTACCTCGTCGATCACCGGCCCATTGCTGGCGGCGCTGCTGCTGGGCATTGCCGACGTCGCCGGCAAATACTACATTCCCGACTTTGGTGCCTTCATCGTCTACAGCCTGATGATCGTGCTGCTGATCTGGCGCCCGCAAGGTCTCTTTGTCCGCAAGGGAGGCAAATAACATGAGCGCTCACCTTCATGCCCAGCAATCGCTGCTCGGGCAAAGCCGTCTCAAGTGGTTGGAAGTCGTCTTCTGGTTGCTGGCTTTTGCCGCACCGATTCTCTCGCCCAGCCACGTGTTGATCATCAATGAAATCGCCATCGTGGCGTTGTTCGCGGTGTCCTTGGACATTATTCTGGGTTACACCGGCATCGTCTCGCTTGGTCATGCGGCCTTCTTTGGGCTTGGCGGTTATGCGGCCGCGCTGTTCGCCAAACTCGTCATGCCCGATCCGCTGGTGGGGCTGGCGGTCGGTATCGGTGCTGCTGCGTTGCTGGGCGTGTTCGCCTCGTTGACGATCTTGCGTGGCAGTGATTTGACGCGCCTGATGGTCACGCTGGGGCTGGGCCTGATCTTGATGGAAATCGCCAACAAGCTTGGCTGGTTAACCGGTGGTGCTGACGGCCTGCAAGGCGTGGTCATGGGCCCCTTGCTGGGGCGCTTTGAGTTTGACCTGTCAGGAATCACCGCCGCCTACTACTCCTTGAGCGTTTTGTTGCTGTTTTTCATCCTGCTGCGGCGCGTCGTTCACTCGCCTTTTGGCGGGACCTTGATGGCGATTCGTGACAACCGGCTGCGCGCCATGGCCATCGGTATTCCGGTGAACGAGCGCTTGATCGTGGCCTACACCTTGTCGGCTGCCGTCGCGGGTGCCGCGGGTGCGCTGATGACGCAGACCACTGGTTTTGCGTCACTCGATTTGTTCGAGTTCCACCGCTCCGCCGATGTGATGCTGATCTTGGTGATCGGCGGCACGGGCTGGCTGTATGGCGGCGTCGCTGGCGCCATCGTCTTCAAACTGATGCAAGACTTTTTGTCGTCCATCACGCCGCAGTATTGGATGTTCTGGATTGGCCTGTTTTTGGTGGTGTTGGTGCTGGTCGGGCGCGACCGGTTGATCCGTCCCTGGACCTGGTGGCGCTCGGCGCGTGGAGGTCAGGCATGAACACCCCAGTCATGAGTTCGGGTGAAACAGTGTTGTCCGCGCAAGGCTTGGAAATGCGCTTTGGCGGCATCGTGGCCACCAACAAGGTCAGTCTGGATCTTAAAAAAGGCGCACGCCACGCGCTGATCGGCCCCAACGGCGCCGGCAAAACCACCTTCATCAACTTGCTCACCGGTGTGCTGCAGCCAACGGCCGGCCGCATCGTGCTGGAAGGCGAGGACATCACCACGCTGGCACCCAACCAACGCGTGGGCCGCGGCATGGTGCGTACGTTCCAGATCAACCAGTTGTTCGACACCATGACGCCACTGCAGACGCTGGCCTTGGTGGTTTCGCAGCGCTTGGGTCTGGGCCGCCGATGGTGGTCGTCACTCGGGCACAACCCGCAGGTGGCCCGCCGTTGCGAGGAACTGCTGACGCAATTTCACCTGACCGAAGTGATGAACCAGCGCACCAGTGAACTCGCTTACGGCAAGCGGCGCTTGCTGGAAATCGCGATTGCGCTGGCCTGTGAGCCGCGCGTGCTGTTGCTCGACGAACCCGTGGCGGGCGTGCCTGCTGGTGAGCGCGAAGAACTGCTGCAAACCGTGGCCGACTTGCCGGCCGATGTGTCGGTGTTGCTGATCGAGCACGACATGGACTTGGTCTTCAGCTTTGCGACGCGCATGACGGTGCTGGTCAACGGCACTTTGCTGACCGAAGGCACGCCGGATGAGATTGCCGCAAACCCTGAAGTGAAGGCCGTTTATCTGGGCCACGGCGAGGATGCCAAGCATGACTGAACTATTACGTGTCGACAACTTGAGTGCGGGCTACGGCGAGGCCGTTGTTTTGAATGGCGTCTCACTGTCGTTGGGCGAAGGGCAGACGCTAGCACTGTTGGGCCGCAACGGCACCGGCAAAACTACACTCATCAACACCTTGGCGGGCGCTACACGCCAGCACGGCGGTAGCATCACACTGGCCGGTCGATTGCTGCACAAACTGGCGCCATACGAGCGGGCAGCGGCCGGTATTGGCTGGGTCCCACAAGAGCGAAACATCTTCAAATCGCTCACCGTGCATGAAAATCTGACCGCAGTGGCACGCCCCGGCAAGTGGACGCCAGACGGCGTCTACGCCATGTTTCCGCGGCTGGCCGAGCGCAAGACCAACCTCGGCACGCAGTTGTCGGGTGGTGAGCAGCAAATGTTGGCGGTTGGCCGTGCACTGGTGCTCAATCCGCGGCTGCTGTTGCTTGACGAACCGCTGGAGGGTTTGGCGCCCATCATTGTGGAAGAGCTGTTGCGGGCGATCCGTCGCATCACACGCGAAGAGGGCTTGTCGGCGATCATCGTCGAGCAACACCCCCAAGCCGTTCTGGCTATTTCGGACCTGGCCGTGGTGTTAGACCGTGGCAGCGTGGCCCATGCAGGGACTGCGCAAGAACTTCAACACAACCCGGACTTGCTGGACAGCTTGCTGGGCGTGTCGCGCTGAAAAAATCTGCACAGGTAGTCATGGCGAGCGCAGGGCGGCCATCCACTGCTCCGTCATGGTGCCTCCGCTCCTCCGTCATGGCGAGCGCAGCGCGGCCATCCATGACCCCGAATCCGGACTCCTGGACTGCCGCGCTTCGCTCGCAGAGACGAAAGGGCGTCATGGCGAGCGCAGCGCGGCCATCCATGACCCCGAATCCGGACTCCTGGACTGCCGCGCTTCGCTCGCAGAGACGAAAGGGTGTCATGGCGAGCGCAGCGCGGCCATCCACTGCTCCGTCATGGCGAGCGCAGCGCGGCCATCCATGACCCCGAATCTGGACTCCTAGACTGCCGCGCTCCGCTCGCAGAGACGAAAGGGCGTCATGGCGAGTGCAGCGCGGCCATCCACTGCTCCGTCATGGCGAGTGCAGCGCGGCCATCCATGACCCCGAATCCGGACTCCTAGACTGCCGGGCTTTGCTTGCAGAGACAAAACCGATCAAAACCGATAGCCCAGATTAGCGAAAACGATCGCGTTTCGTTTGGGTATGAAGCTCAGATTCAGCGAGATGGCGGAATCCAGTTCAAGTTTGACTGTGGGCAGCGGCCCGGCAACAAGGCCGGTCTTGTAAGTGTCCGTCGGGTAGCCCGTCGCAATGATGTTTCGCAGGCCCGCAGACACCACTGAGCTGAGCGGGTAATAGATGCCGTAGGCCGCATAAAACGACGTGGTGAAGTGGGAATTTTTGTAAAACCCGCCCTCTATTTCATCCCTCCATCGACCCATGCCCTTGAGCGCACAGGTCAACCCCAAGCCGGTATTGATCTCATTTCTTCTGTCGCTTTGAGGGCTGCTGGCGTCATCAAAGTGCTTCGACAGTCCGTTCACATTGAGTTCCGGTTGCGCGCACCAGTCGGCCGCCTGCGACTGCGCGTGCAAAGACAAGCCCAAGACCAAGCAAGCGACAGAAGGTTCTTTCCAACGAAGAGAGAGAGCCATGTTTTTCTCCATGAACCCCTATTAGCCATGTTTTAGCGTCGCCGTAGCGGATTTGAGTCATGTTCTTTCAAACTTTACAGACAGGCACGGTGCCGTTCAGCTCGGATTAGCCGGTCGAAGCAAGCCTCATGCCGTCACGCTGATGGGCGTCCTGGCAGTCTCTGTCGTCAATTGATGCCCCAGGAGTTCCAGAAATACATTTTGTGGAACATATTTACAAATAGATACTATTTATCGGTATAGTTGTGAGGATACGTATTTAAAACAATTTGTTATTTTGCAGTTAACTGCGTGGCGTTTTCTAGGCAAAGCGTTCACCCATCTGTTTTTGCGCAACCCTTTTTACACCTATCAAATACCCCGTTGCCCATGATTGCTCATTCATTTTTCACCCAAGTTGTCGTCTTAAATCGCAATGATCACCGTGCGATGAAGGTGAAGTTACCCGGTAAAGACTATCGTTTCAGTGCGACTTCCATGACCGTGCCGGTCGTGCTCAGCGAGTTTTTTGACTTGGCGGTCGACTTCCCCATCTTGCTGGCGTCCGACGGCAAAGGTCAGCTGACACCCATGGCATTGCTGGGCTTGAAAGCCGGCCAAAACGTCTTTGTCGACGCCGCAGGTCAGTGGACCGCCGCCTACCTGCCCGCCGCGGTGCGGGCCTATCCCTTCGGGATTGTCGAGTCGGAGACCGAAAAAGGGCTTTGGTTTTCGGTGCTTGAGAAAACGTGTCTCGACGAGAGCGACGGCGTCGCCTTGTTTGATGAGAAAGGCGAGTCGGGCCCTGAGTTGCAGCGGGCCAACAGCCTGTCGATGGCTTTTGAGACGGACCGCGCTAAAACGGCCGCCTTGGTGACGCATCTGCAAGAGCTCAAGCTGATCAAAGAAACCACGCTTCAGCTGGTGCCTGAGTCGGCGGAGCCTATTTCGATCAATGGCTGCCACGTGATTGACGAAGCCGCGTTTGGCGTCTTGCCCGCAGAAGCCGTTGCAAGCTTGCATGCCAAAGGTCACTTGGGGGCTTGCTACGCCTTGCTGCTGTCGCTGCGCAATGTGCAGAAGCTGCTCAAGAAAAGCCTGGCGCTGCCCTGATCCATGCCCCCCGCATTCATTGACTTGCCCAGCCGCACATTAGCCCTTTTATAAAAGTCCACCATGCCCAAAGTCAAGTCAGCCGCACCCGCTATTCGAGTGCCATCTGCAGGCAAGACACGGAGGGCTGCGGCACGGCAGGTGCGCGACAAGTTCAAGGACATTTACCGGCTGACGCCGCTGATGGCGGCCGTGTTCGCCGCCACCGCTGTGCCGGCTTATGCCCAAGTGGCAGCGAGTGCCAATGCACTGGTGCTGCGTCAGGGTGT
>CANFJF010000059.1 GCA_947447355.1 Comamonadaceae bacterium | reverse complement strand
TTTCAGCAGCGCTGTCAGGAATGACGATGCCAGAGGCAGTTTTAGTTTCGTTTTCTACGCGTTTGACAATCACGCGATCGTGCAATGGACGAAGTTTCATAGGATCTCCTTGTTTTGAAACACTGTTTAATACATCAATAAGTACCCCACTTGGCCGGGGCTTAGTGGGCACTCGCTAATTTTGATGATTGAGGCTGCCGACGCAAGGCAGGCAAGCCAAGCAAGCTTGTTAGCACTCAACTACATCGAGTGCTAATCATAAGGGTGTTTTCGAGAGTTTCAAGCTCTTCCGCGGGGTAAAGCTGTCGATTCTCTCTAGGTTTTGAACTTTTATCACCAAGTTTTGAACTCCTACCCCCGAGAAGCTAGTTCCCACAAGCCATTAAAAGTAGTTTTATTCAACTAATTTTTAGAAAAAATAGCCAGTAAATAAAATTTAAAGTGTATAAATTTATGCCTACCTTAGGCAGGGCGCGACCCATCAACATGGTCGCTTGATAGGGAGTTGGATGACATTTACCGGTTTTTTGTCGCAGACTTATTGATTGATTCGAGACTAAATAAACGGTCGCGCAGGTTCAAAATATTGAATCTGTCCAGCAAACACAACCCCTGACCGGTAGCGTGTTCCGCCGATGGCTCTGGCCTCTTTCGGTTGTCGCATCAGTGCCGTCACTGCATGTAAATCAAGTGGCTCTCCCCAAGGGGGGCAACTTTGGATGGAAATCAACAAGATAGCCGTAGCTTGATAATCTCAGTGAAGCAAGGACCCTCGCGCATTGCTTTGCCGTAGCCTTTCCAAATAGATTGGGGCACGCCTTGTTCTGTTGCAAAATTTTCCCAAGCCTCTACTGCGCCGAACACCTCAGACACAGTGTCTCGCCAGTTTTTTATCTTCAAGTCATCAGCTACCTTAGCGATCGACGCCAGCTTTGGAAGTCCTTCACCGCTGACGGATGTCGTGTGCTGACCACCCATTCCCGAACTGAACGTCAAGTCAAACGCTTTTGTCATGGACCAGCCACTCGGATTGCGTACGAAAGCGAAATTCTTGGCGTGATCATCTTTGTTGTGGGCAAGAACATTGAAAACCATTAGGCGAAAAGCCTTGGCGACTTCACGCTCGTCTTTTGTAGCGCCCATCGTTGCTCTGAGCAAGTCCGTGTAATCCAAGCTTGGCTGACGATGTGAAGCTTCGAGCATTCCCCCGAGAGACACCACGTGCTTTTTTGTAGCCCCATCGCGATCAAAGCGTTGGACTGCGAAAAAATCCTCAAGCTTTCCCCTCACCTTAACCGAGATCAGGCGTACGGGTGGCATCTCGACTCCGGCAGCTAAGGCCATGTGGGCGTAAGCCAGCTCAATTCTTCCCATGGAGACTGGATCCACGTCACGAGCCCGGAACTTCACGATCCAGTGGTCGAAGTTATCTGGTATCTCGCCGAATCCAGAAATACAGTGATCTCCGCCCCTCTCTATGGCGACGGTTACCTTTGGCCTGGCGCCGCCAGGTGAGCCACCATGGACATAGAGGGCCGCCAGGACATCATCGGCAGATCCTTCTTGCACAAGTAGCGCGCTTTCCGCCAAGTTACTCAGTGACACCGCTGGAACTATTTGGCCGCGCTCCATTGCTGGCCGGAATTCAATTGCCCCCATCGCGCGGTTACCGATATAAGCTAGCCGGTCTAAAGGCTCGATCTCATGTCGGTCCCAGCCCAAGTTTTTCTTGATCGCCCCGTCCATGAGCAAAAGGCCCCAGCCATCTGGCAACGAGTCATTGAAGACGCCATGCAGACCATCAAAAACATTAGTTCGTGGCTTGAAGGCGCCAGCCTTCAGATCGAATGGGTGAAACGGTGAGAGAGCAAAACCAGACTTAATCCAATCTGAGCCGTACTCAAACCAGATTGAGCCGCGCTCGTTGGGATTTTTAGCTAAGCGGCCAACAACGAGGCCATCCATTAGGACGTCCAAAAGCATCGAGTGCTTGATCTTGGCGCTCATTCGCGCCCCCTTACCCGACGCTTCTTAATGAGCTCGTCGATCGTTACGATTTGGCGAGGTGAGAACAGAGCCGAAAAATCATTCATACAGCCAAGCACAGCGGAGATTCTTAGCAAAGATGAAAAAGAAATTTCTCCTTTGCTTTCAAATCGCTTCAGCGACGCCTCAGAAACGCCAGATCTAGCCGCCAGACTTCGTTGTGAAAAGTTTTGAGCAAGCCTCATGGACTTCGCGTTCTCGGCCACTTTGGCAGCCATATTTGATGAGCTAATAAGAGATAACATATGATCTTCAATTGGTTATAAATTGCTTTAAAAGATCATATATTGTCTTCTATTTGTTCGAAAAAGTCAATCGCTTAAGCCACGTTTCCACCCATTTGGCGAAGGTTTTTCGCTGCTCATGTCAACCGTCCGCTTTGGGGCCACTGGACGTTCACTAATGAACGCGTGCATCTTGATGGATTTTTTTAACTTGAGTTCAACCGGTCGATACAACACCAAGCTGATTGAATGTTGTCGCAGGAGCTCAATATGGCGCAGAAAATTGGAAATAGCGACACATCCCGTGGACGTGTCGCCAGTATCGACATATCATGAGGACGTGTCGATAAAAGTCTATTTTTAAACCATGAGTTACCTTGAAATGCCCTGGAATTCAGCGAAACCCCACAACAGTCTGCCGCCGCTGCCCCCCGTGCAAGACCTGGAAAGTCGCGTGGTTCTGAAGGCATGCATCAACGCCCGTTCCGCTTTAGCTGAGCTCAAACAGGCTGCGGGTCTGATACCCAACCAGACCATGTTGATCAACACGATCCCTCTGCTTGAAGCTAAAGACAGCTCTGAAATTGAAAATATTGTCACCACGACAGACAGGCTGTTCCAGCACGCGCAGTGGGAAAACCAAGCCGACCCAGCGACCAAGGAAGCACTTCGGTATCGCTCAGCGCTTCACAAGGGTTACCAGTCGTTGAAAGATCGCCCGCTTTGTACAGCCACTGCCGTAGAGATCTGTCGCACGCTTAAAGGCGTGGACATGGACATCAGAAAAACACCTGGAACGCAGTTGATCAACGACAAAACTGGCGAGGTTATTTACACGCCGCCAGAGGGCGAAAACCAGCTACGCGATATGTTGGCCAACTGGGAGCGCTTCATTCACAACGAAGAAGATGTTGACCCTCTCGTGCGGATGGCCGTTGGGCATTACCAGTTTGAGGCCATTCATCCCTTCATCGACGGCAATGGCCGAACGGGCCGTGTGCTCAATATTTTGTATTTGATTCAACAAGACCTGTTGCAGCTTCCCATCTTGTACCTGAGCCGCCACATCATTGCTAACAAGTCCGATTACTACAAACTCCTTTTGGATGTGACGCGCGACGGGGCTTGGGAGCCATGGATTTTGTTCATGCTCAAAGCGGTTGAAGAGACCTCCCGCTGGACGACTGACAAGATTGCCGCGATCAGAAATTTGTCGGAGCACACCACGGAATTCGTCCGCGACAGTCTGCCTAAAATTTACACCCGTGAGTTGGTGGATGTCATCTTCGAGCAGCCCTATTGCCGAATTTCAGATCTGGTCAATAAAGGGGTGGCCAAACGTCAGGCGGCCTCTCGGTATCTGAAAGACATGGTTGAACTCGGCGTTCTAGTTGAGCAAGCTGCAGGGAAAGAAAAACTGTTCATTCACCCCAAACTCATGAAGATCCTGAGCCGAGATAGCAATCAGTTTGACCCGTACATCAGAGTCACCAAGTAGCATTTTCGCGTTGGCTCTGCGCTACTGCCCCGTGCTGACGACCGAGCCCGATGGGCGACTGGCTGCGATCGTCGACTTCACTTTCAACTTGGGTGCTGGTCGGTTGCAGGCATCAACGGTTCGGCGGCGAGTCAATCAGCGTGACTGGGCCGGTGCGGCGCAGGAATTGCGCCGGTGGGTTTACGGCGGGGGCAGGTCAAACATCGAAGAATTTAATGTCGGTTATCAGGTGCATATATTGGCGATTGCAACGACCGCTTTGTCAGGAGCCGTCGTGTTCTGGCAGGAATTCAAAACTTGGTGACAAAAATAAGGGAAAGTTCAGAACTTGGTGAGAATATTGTTTTTCGCGGGCAAGGTCAAGTTCCCTTCACCCCCTTAGTCACTCCATTGGCAGCAGTTAACACCTTGTCTCTTGTTTAGTGTTGGATTACGGTTTAAGTTTGAGTTTTAACTAACCAAAGGTCGCAATGACCAATTTCATCCTGACACAGATTTACCTTGATATCTTCATTGAACTCGATGCGCCCAATAGGTCTTTTTTTGACTTCGAAAAACGCTCACATGGGCGACAAGGCAGCGATTACTTTGGACTTGGCCTGCATGTTGTAGCGTCACCTTTTCAGATGTCCTCGTTGGTTTAACTGAAGCGCCGCCAAAAGAGAGTCTCTTTCAGGGGCTTTCTCATTTGGCCCTAAACTGCCAACAGCGCAAATACAAGCACAGGGCGTTGACGCTGGCCTACTGCCTATTTTCGAATGATGCACCCCTATTAGGACTACACCACATGCAAGCGCGCGTCCTGCTTTTAAGCATTTTTGTATTGGTACTGTCCGCCTGCGCCGAAGTGGCTAGATTGCCGGTCTCAGCGGGAACTGGGGCCGAACCAGTGTTGCCTGCCCCCCATCCCACACTTCTGCCTACCCTGAACATTGCGCCTGCCGTGGGCTGGCCGCAGGGCAAAGGGCCTCAGTCCCCTGCGGGGACCCAGGTACAGGCATTTGCGCGCGGTCTGGATCATCCTCGCTGGCTCTACGTTCTTCCCAATGGCGATGTCCTTGTCGCCGAGAGCAACAAACCCGCCAACCCGGCAGCTGTCTGGAACTTCAAGGCATGGGCAGCAAGCTTTTTGATGAAAAAAGCCGGCGCCGGTGCGGCCAGCGCCAACCGCATCACCCTGCTAAGGGACACGCATGGCAGCGGCACTGCCGACGTACGAACCGTGTTGCTGGATGGCTTGAATTCACCGATGGGTATGGTGCTGGTGGGGGGCTACCTCTATGTTGCCAACACGGATGCCATAGTCAGGTTTCCTTATGCAGAGGGCAGTACACGCATTGATCTGCCAGGTGAAGTCGTGGCACAACTCCCGGCCGGCCCTATCAACCACCATTGGACGAAAAATATCATTGCAAGCCCTGATGGCAAGCGTCTTTACGCCACCGTTGGTTCCAATAGCAATGTTGGCGAGAACGGCATGGATGTGGAGGCCGGCCGCGCCGCCGTTTGGGAAATCGATTTGCGCAGTGGCGCTCACCGTGTCTTTGCATCCGGTTTGCGTAATCCGGTTGGCTTGGCCTGGGACACTTTCAGCGGCACCCTTTGGACCGCCGTCAATGAGCGCGATGAAATTGGCAGCGACTTGGTGCCCGACTACATGACGGGTCTGCGCGACGGCGCCTTTTACGGCTGGCCGTACAGCTATTACGGATCTCACGTCGATGCCAGAGTTCAGCCACCACAACCTTCATTGGTCGCCAGCGCCATAGTCCCCGACTACGCACTGGGCCCACACACGGCGTCCTTAGGGTTGGCTTCTTCTGAGGGGACGACGTTGCCAGCTCTATTTGCTCACGGCATGTTCGTAGGCCAGCATGGCTCTTGGAATCGGCGCCCTCACAGTGGCTACAAAGTCATATTCGTTCCTTTCACTGCGGGCAAGCCGACAGGCGCTCCCATTGACGTGTTAACGGGCTTTCTGTCTCCTGAGGGTACTGCGTATGGTCGCCCGGTAGGCGTCGCACTCGACCATGCTGGTGCGCTGCTGGTGGCCGATGATGTGGGCAACGTAGTCTGGCGCGTTCGAAGTGCACCGTAGCGCATCAGCATTGAATGGCTGTCTGCCCTTGCGGCTGGTTAATACCTGATCACATTTCAGTGACACTGCTGTGGGCAAAATCTGATCCAGCGATGACCGCAAGGTCTGGCGGTTCCGGTCAGTGGCTTTTCGACCGACTTCAATGGGGGCCACAGGACGTTTGCGAATGACCACTTTCAGGCCGCTTAAATCAGAACAACATAGCGCCAATCGCCAATCGCCGTCCTGTTAATCTTTTATTTTGCCGCGCAAGCGCAGTGCGTTGGTAATGACCGAGGCAGAGCTCAAGCTCATCGCCAAGGCAGCGACCATGGGCGACAGTAGCAAGCCAGTGAACGGGAACAACAGGCCCGCGGCCAAAGGCACACCAAGCGAGTTGTAGACAAACGCAAAACCGAGGTTTTGCTTCATGTTCGCAATGGTTGCATTGGAAAGCTCTCGCGCCGTGGCAATGCCCCGTAAATCCCCTTTAACCAGCGTGACCTGGGCACTGTTCATCGCCACGTCAGTCCCCGTGCCCATCGCAATACCAACGTCCGCCTTGGCCAAGGCTGGCGCATCGTTGATGCCATCCCCGGCCATCGCGACGACCAGTCCTTGCGCCTGAAGCCGCTCTACCAGCGCCAATTTGTCGGCGGGTTTGACTTCTCCATGAACCTCGTTTATCCCTAGGTGCTGGCCCACTGATTTCGCTGTTGTGAGACCGTCACCGGTGGCCATGATGATTCGAATACCGGCATCTTGGAGCGCCTTCAGCGCAGCCGGGGTGCTTTTCTTGACCGGGTCTGATACGGCCAACAGTCCGGCAAACTGTCCGTTGATGGCCAGCGACATGACACTGGCCCCTCCCAGTCGAAGCGCTTCTGCCTGAGTCTGTGCGTCACTGTCAATGGCCACCTTGTCTTGCGCCATCAAAGCCGTATTTCCAAGAGAGAGCCGCTTGCCATCAACCCCACCGCGCACACCAATGCCCGTCGCGGATTCAAAACCATCAACCTTTGAAAGAGTCATTCCTTTGTCCTTCGCTGCTCGGACAATGGCTTCAGCCAAGGGATGCTCACTGCCTTGATCCAGACTGGCCGCCAAACGCAAAACTTCGCCTTCGCCGTAAGGCGCCACAGCAAAAACTTTTTCAAATACGGGGCGTCCTTCGGTCAGCGTCCCGGTCTTGTCAACAATCAAGACTTGGACCTTGCGAAAGTTCTCAATCGCAGCGGCGTCGCGAAACAGGATCCCTTGCGTGGCACCCCTTCCGGTTGCAACCATGATGGACATCAGCGTGGCCAAACCCAACGCACAGGGGCAGGCAATGATGAGCACGGAGACCGCATTGATCAAACCAAAAACCCAGCTGGGTTGCGGCCCAAAGAATCCCCAGACCAAAAACGTCAGCAAGGCGGCACTGACGACGGCCATCACAAAATAGCCAGCGACCCGGTCTGCCATGCGCTGCATCGGCGCTCTTGACCGCTGAGCTTGTGCGACCATTTGGACGATTTGCGAGAGAACGGTCGCTGAACCGACATGCTCAGCACGCATCACCATGGCACCGGCGGTATTGAGCGTGGCGCCGATGAGTTTGTCGCCGACCCGCTTGGTCACAGGCAAGGGTTCGCCAGTCAGCATGGCCTCATCAACAGCGCTGCTACCTTCCGTCACCAAGCCATCCACGGACACCTTCTCGCCTGGGCGAACCCGGAGCAAATCACCCTCGTGGACATGTGCCAGTTCTATGTCCTCTTCCGTCCCATCGGGTTTGATGCGGCGTGCCGTCTTCGGCGCCAGACCGAGAAGAGACTTGATGGCCGCCGACGTCTGGGACCTCGCCTTTAATTCCAGCATCTGTCCGAGCAAGGTGAGGGAAATAATGACAGCAGCAGCCTCAAAGTAGACCGCCACGCGGCCCATCGCGATGAATGAAGGTGGAAACACACCTAGGGTAACCCCTGAATTGCATACGCATGCAATGTCTGAATAATTTGAATGTACACACAGGCATTCTTTATTTAAATTCAGGAACTGAACCCATGATCCGATACCTCAAACGCGGCCGCGACGTGCAGGCCCGAGCAGATGACGACGTCAAAGTGCGGGCCACTGTCGAAGGCATTATTCGCGACATTGAACAACGCGGTGATGACGCGGTGCGAGAGTACAGCCGGAAATTTGACAGTTGGGAGCCCGCTGAATTCCGGCTGTCGCAGGGTCAGATCGAGCAGGCCATGAACAGCCTGTCGGCGCGTGAACTCGAGGACATCCGATTTGCGCAAGCTCAGATCCGCAATTTTGCGCAAATCCAGCGCGACTCGATGCGCGATGTGGAGGTGGAAACCCGCCCCGGCGTGATCCTTGGCCACCGCCACATTCCCGTCAATGCCGTGGGCTGTTACGTACCCGGTGGAAAGTACCCGATGATCGCGTCGGCCCACATGAGCGCACTGACAGCCAAGGTGGCCGGGGTCAAGCGCATCGTCTCAACGGCACCGCCGTTCAAGGGCGCGCCGCATCCAGCCATCGTCACCGCCATGCACCTTGCCGGCGCGGACGAGATACTGGTGCTCGGCGGTGTGCAGGCTGTGGTGGCGATGGCGGTCGGCACGCCCAGCCTTAAACCGGTTGACATGCTGGTGGGCCCGGGCAACATGTTTGTGGCCGAGGCGAAACGCCAGTTGTACGGCCGTGTCGGCATCGACCTGTTCGCCGGACCGACTGAAACGCTGGTGATCGCAGATGACTCCGTCGACGGTGAGCTGGTGGCGGTTGACCTGCTGGGTCAGGCCGAACACGGCGCCACCTCGCCCGCTGTGCTGCTGACCGACAGCGAAGCCCTGGCACGCAGCACCATGGCCGAAATCGAGCGCCAGCTGAAGATATTGCCAACTGCGGCCATTGCCTCGCTGAGCTGGGCAGAGTTCGGCGAAGTCATCGTTTGCGACAGCCGCGAAGAGATGCTGCAAAAGGCCGACGAACTGGCGTCTGAGCACGTGCAGATCATGACGCGTGAGCCCGACTATTTCCTGAACAACATGACCAATTACGGCGCCTTGTTCATCGGCCCGCGTACCAACGTGGCGTTTGGCGACAAGGTCATTGGCACCAACCACACGCTGCCGACCAACAAGGCTGCTCGCTACACCGGCGGTCTGTGGGTCGGCAAGTTCCTCAAGACCTGCACCTATCAAAAGGTGACGACCGACGAAGCCAGCGCAGAGATCGGTGAGTACTGCTCGCGCCTGTGTCACATGGAAAATTTTGCCGGCCATGGCGAGCAGGCCAATATCCGGGTGCGCCGATATGGCACACGGCCGGACGTGCCTTGGTACCAACCCGTGCCAGCGCTGGAAGCATGAGCGCGGTGCCTTGCATCTCGGCGGCATGAAGTCCAATCCGACGGCACACGACGTCGCCCGGCTGGCGGGCGTTTCCCAGTCGGCCGTGAGCCGCACCTTCACCGCTGGCGCCAGTGTGGCGCCAGCCACTCGGGAGCGCATCTTGGCGGCTGCACGCGAGATCGGTTACCGGCCCAATGCCATTGCCCGCAGCCTCATCACCCGGCGCAGCCGCATCGTTGGGCTGGTCATGAGCTATCTTGAAAATCAGTTCTACCCGCTGGTCATTGAGCGATTTTCGCAAGCGCTGCAACGCAACGGCTATCACGTGTTGCTGTTCATCAGCGAGACGGCGGATGCGGACGCGATTCTGACCGACATCCTTCAGTACCAAGTCGACGGGATCGTGATGGCGTCCACCACGCTGTCGTCTGGTCTGGCACAGGACTGCGCCAAAGCCGGCATCCCGGTGGTGTTGTTCAACCGGGTGGCGCAGCTCGGCGCCATGGGGCGTTTCTCCACCAGTTCGGTGACGTCGCAAAACCGCGAGGGCGGCCGGCTGGTGGGTGAACTGTTGCTGCGAACCGGTCACCGCCGCATCGCTTGGCTGGCCGGACTTGAGAACGCCTCAACCAGCCTGGACCGCGAGGCTGGGCTTGGCGAGGCGCTAGAGGAAGCCGGGTTGGCGCTGTACGCCAGAGGCGTTGGTCGTTATGACTTTGCTGAGGCAAAGCGAGTCGTGCTGGAGATGTTCAGCGACCCGGCTACACGGCCCGATGCATTGTTTGCCGCGAACGACCACATGGCCATTGCGGCGCTGGAGACTTTGCGCACCGACCTCGGGCTTCGGGTGCCAGAAGACGTCTCGGTGGTGGGCTTTGACAACGTGCCGCAAGCGGCGTGGCCATCCTTTAACTTGACCACGGTGCAGCAGGATGTGGACCGCATGGTGGAGGCCACCCGTACCCTGTTGTTCGAACAAATCGACGGCGAAGTGCTGGCGCGCAGCGTGACCGTGCCCTGCGTGCTGGTGGAGCGCGGCACCGTGCGCGTTCGCGAATCCCGGCGCGCATTGACATCCATATAAGAACGGGAACACAACAACATGACTGATATTCAAAAATTCATTGGCGACCGGACGATTGCCATCGTGGGTGCCGGCTTGGTCGGCGCCGGCTGGGCAGTGGTCTATGCCCGTGCCGGTTTGAGGGTGAAGATGTTTGACGCGAATCCGGAGATCACCCGCAAGGCGGTTCCTCTGATCGCGGGGCAGTTGGCCGGACTCAAGAAGCACGGTCTGATCGAGGAAGAACCCGCTGCCATTCTGGCGCGCATCAGCACGGCATCGACGCTGGCTGAAGCCATTGAAGGCGTGGCCTATGTGCAGGAATCGGTGCTGGAACGTGTTGACGTGAAACGCCAGCTGATGATCGACATCGATGCGATGGCATCACCTGAGTTAATCGTTGGCAGCTCTACTTCCGGCATTCCCGGATCGGCGTTCGCGCTGGGGCTGTCGATCTCGCCACGGGTGCTGATCGTGCATCCGGTCAACCCGCCTTATTTGGTGCCGGTGGTTGAACTGGTGCCGTCACCGGAAACATCGCCCGCGACCGTTGAATTTGCAAATGCGCTCATGCAGGCTGTCGGCCAGACCGTGGTGCATGTGCGCAAGGAAGTCGAAGGCTTTGTGCTGAACCGCTTACAGGCAGTGCTGCTGCGAGAAGCCTGGGCGCTGGTGCAGGAAGGCGTTGCCAGCTGTGAAGACATTGACAAGACCGTGCGCGACGGCCTGGGTTGGCGCTGGTCTTTCATGGGGCCGTTCGAGACCATCGATCTGAATGCGCCCGGTGGCGTTGCTGACTATGCCGAGCGACTGGGTCCGCTGTACCAGCGCATCGCCGCATCGCGCCAGCACGAACAACCGTGGGATGAGGCGCTGATCAAGGAGGTGGAGGTGCAACGCCGAGAGCACTTGGACCATGCCGAGCTGGAGTCGCGCCGCGCTTGGCGTGATGAAAAACTGATGGCATTAGCCGCTGCCCGACGGCGGCCTTGATCCCAATACCCTTCATTCAACCCAACCAACCGAAACGACTTCATCGTGAATATGTACCCCACACTCCCCGCCCAAGCCCTCCATCGCCTTCTGGGCGCAGCCATGGCACTGGCTGCCATCTGCCTGCCCGCTGCACATGCGCAGAGCGAATACCCCAACAAGCCGATCCGCCTGATCGTGCCCTTCGCCACCGCTGGCGTGACCGACACCAGTGCCCGCATCGTGGCCGAGAAGCTCAGTCGGGAGCTGGGCCAGCAGGTGGTGGTCGACAACAAGCCTGGCGCAGCCGGCAATATCGGCACCCAGATGGTGGCGCGAGCCGAACCGGACGGCTACACCTTGCTGCTCGGCTATGACGGCACGCTGGTGATCAACCCCAACGTCTATGTCAAGGTGCCTTTCGACCCTGTCAAGGACTTCGCACCCATCGGCAAGATCGGTGACGCGATTCTGGTGGTCGCGACCAACGCCAAGTTGGGCGTCAACACCATGGCCGAACTGCAGAACTACGCCAAGACCGTTCCGGGCGGCATGTCCTACGGTAGCGCAGGCACCGGCAGCACCACCCATCTGGCCGGCGAAATGCTGCACCAGCGCACCGGCATCCCGATGACCCACGTGCCCTACAAGGGCGGCGGGCAGGCGGTGGCTGACGTGGTGGGCGGCGCCCTGCCGGTGACGTTCGCCGCGGTGGCGGGCGCCATGCCCTTCGTCAAGGGTGGCCAGATCAAAGCCGTGGCCGTCACCTCGCGCCAGCGTGCGCCTTCACTGCCGGACGTACCGACCTTCATCGAAGCCGGCCTGAAGGACTTTGAGATCAACTCCTGGGTCGGTCTGCTGGCGCCAGCGCGCACGCCCAAGCCAGTGATCGACAAGCTGAATGTGGCGCTGCAAAAGGTGCTGAACGCGCCCGACATGCGCGACCGCCTCTCTTCGCTGGGCATCGTGGCCATGCCTGGCACGCCCGAGGCCTACGGCCGCGAGATTGTGCGCGACCTGGAAAAGAACAAGGCGATCGTCAAAGCCGCCGACATCAAGCTTGAATAAGCGCCTTTCTTTGTTTTCTTATTTTTGACTGGAACCGCCATGGCTAATCCCATCCTTCGACAAAAACTCGCTGCGGGAGAATTCCTTGTCATCCCCGGCGTACAGGACATGATCGCCACCGTCATGACCAACAAGGTCGGTTTCGACATCATCTACGGGACCGGCTACTGGACCACCGCCTCAGCCTACGGCCTGCCGGACGCCGGCATCGCCACCTACACCCAGATGGTGGACCGCATGCGCACCATCACGCGGACCAGCAAGGCCGCCCTCATCGCCGACGCAGACACCGGCTACGGCGGCCTGCTCAACGTGCACCACACGGTGCGTGGGTATGAGGAGGCCGGGGTCACCGCGATCCAGATCGAGGACCAGGAATTCCCTAAAAAGTGCGGCCACACGCCGTACAAGCGCTGTGTGCCTATTGAAGACATGGTCGAGAAAATCAAGGTCGCGTCGGAAGCTCGCGAAGACAAGGAGAACTTCCTCATCATCGCCCGTACCGATGCGCGCGCCAGCCTAGGCGTGGACGATGCATTGCGCCGCATGGAGGCCTATGCAAAGGCCGGTGCTGACATCCTGTTCTTCGAGGCGCCTCAGTCCGAGGAAGAGATGCGCCGCGCCTGCGAGGCCTTCGACCTGCCCATGATGGCGAACATGGCCGACGGCGGGAAAACACCCATTCTGCCGGCCGATGTGCTCAAGGAAATCGGCTATTCGCTCGCCATCTTTCCCGCCATGACGAGCTTGGTCGCAGCCGCTGCGATGGAGAGGGCGCTGCGCCACCTCAAGGAGGCAGGCACCAGCCTGTCGCCCGACATTCCCATGACCGACTTCAATGAGTTCTGCCAGTTGATTGGCTTCGATGAAGTCTGGGACTTCGAGAAGCGCTGGGCACGTTGACAAAACGCTTTCCGCTGGACTGCGTTGCACATCCGAGACTCCTCAGCGCGGCTTACCGCATCTCTACACTCGCTAAGATCCAAGAACGTTTCGACCACCTCGCGGCCGATCAGGCACTGCGGGATATGGTGGTTTTTAAATGGCCGGGACAGCAATCCACGAGGTAGAAAAAACGGGTTGATGTTTTGCCTTTGTGAATGGGCAGTGGCACGAGGATATCGGTGGCTGCCCGCCGTTAGCCGTTACCGCTTGGTTTGAGGAGACCGCCGAGCGGTGCTACGAAATGTGAGAGCGATAAGGTTGCGTTACGGTCAATCCACGGGCCCGCAACTTTCTGGTGTGGCACACGGAGTCCGACTGGGTCACCCGCATGCCGGATGGTGTGGCAGGGCGCCTCCGTTTCGAGCCACCTTATACCGAGGGTTCTTTCCCATGCGGTTGACCGCGCTTACTGAGCCAATCCTTCAATGGCAATGTCGATGCGCACGTCGTCGCCGACATAGGGTGCGTATTTACCGGCGTTGAATTCACTGCGGTTGATCGGAACCGGTCAAAGTGTCACGGGGGTGAGTGCATACCAATGTCTAACTCGCCGGTAGTCATGCCCATCCACAGGTCATCGAATCGGAGAGACATAAAAATCAGCGGAATAGGCTCTTTTTTTGTACGATCAAGCCATGTCGCAGTGTTGACGATCAAAAATCAGTAGGCAGACCGGAACAAAATCCGACAGTGAAATTTTAAGAAGGAAAGATCATGCGATATTTTTTCGCTACGGCGTTATCCGCTTTCAGCTTGCTTTTACCGTTTGCTACTGCCACAGCGCAAACATATCCTGATCGGCCGATCAAGGTGATCGTGCCCTACGGTTCGGGCGGTGTTGACGTCCAGATGCGCTTGGCGCAGACTTTCATGGAGCCCTTGCTGGGCCAGCGTCTCGTGATCGAAAACCGGCCGGGCGCTGGCGCCATCATGGGTACGAGCGCTGTGCGTCATGCCGCTCCTGATGGCTACACCCTGCTTTTCACCGGAACTTCTGCACTTTCGGTTATCCCTCATATGAAGCGGGTCACGTACAAGATGGACGATTTCGTTCCGATTGGAAACCTCACAGGCACGGCGCTAGCCTTTGTCTCCCGTTCGAGCGCGCCCTACAAGACGCTGGCCGAACTGATCTCGTACGCAAAGCAGAATCCCGGCAAAGTGAACATGGGATCGACTGGGGTCGGAACCACGACCCACATGGTCGGCGAGGCGTTGCAACTGGCCGCCGGAATCAAGCTGACCCATATTCCCTACACCGGCAATGCCCAAGTGATCAGCGGACTACTGAGTGGGAGTGTCGATGTCTTTATCGGGATCCCCGGATCCTTCATGCCTCAGGTCAATGCCGGGACTTTGCGCGCACTTGCAACGACCGGGAACGTGCGGTCTGAGTTCCTGCCTGATGCGCCAACGCTCAAGGAAGCCGGACTGAATGTGGTTGAAGAGACCAAGTTCGGATTGCTGGCCCCGAAGGGCCTGAATGCCAGCGCGGTGAATAAACTGGCGAATGCCCTCAAAGTCGCCGTCCAAGGTAAAGAGTTTGGTGACAAGATGCGCGCCAGTTATGTCACGCCGCATTACCTAGACTCGGCGGGATTTGTCGATGCGCTACGTCAGGAAGATGACTACTGGTCAGCCATGCTGAAGCGTCCTGAGTTTCAGGCGCTGGTGGAAAATTAAGGTGTTGCACCAAGATGCCGCACAAAGACGCAACATGAAGTCCTCCGCAGGTCCATTCCTGCTCACTTCATTTCTTCAACGTCTTGGGGGTTTCCATGCTGCAGGGTAATCCTGCAACCCGGATGGGCGGGGGCACTATTCGTGGCAAGGCGGCAATTGTGGGCGCCGGCCGGTCTGAGGTTGGGCGAGTACCGGGGCAAAGCGTGCTGGCCCTGGCTGCCAAAGCGGCAAAGGAGGCTCTCTCCGATGCCGGCATGGATCGGGAAGAGATTGACGGCGTTCTGTCTAGCGCCGCGTTGGCCGCACCGTTTCAAAGGTTCAGCGTAGCCTTCAGCGAGTACATGGGCATAAAGCCGTCATTTTCTAACACGCTGGAGGTTGCTGGCGCCACGGCTGCCACCATGTTCAATATCGCCGCTGCGGCTATTGCAGGGGGACTTGCAAAAAATATTTTGATCGTGGGTTCTGACAGCTTATTAACCGGTCTGACCTCTGATCTGGCATTGCATGCGATGACCTCAAGCCGCGACCAGCAGTACGAGATGCCTTTTGGCATTCCGGTTGCAAATTCATTTGCGATGACAGCCCACCGGCATATGAAGGAATTCGGCACAACTTCAGAGCAGCTTGCCAAGGTCGCCGTGATTCAACGTGAGCATGCCCGCCGGACGCCTGGCGCGCAGATGACGGAACCTATTACGGTTGCTGATGTTCTGAATTCAGGCTGGGTAACCACGCCTTATCACAAGCTTGATTGCTCATTGATTTCCGACGGCGCGGCAGCGTTTGTAGTGACATCAGCAGAGCGTGCGAAATCGGGGGTTCGATCAAAACCTGTTTATATCCTTGGCGCGGGCGAATACTACTCGCATGAGCATGTTTTCCTCATGCCTTCCCTGACAACGACCGGGGCCGTGCAGTCGGGCTTAAATGCCTATGCCATGGCGGGATGCTCAGCGCAAGATATTGACGTTGCCGGCATCTATGACTGCTTCACCGGCACCGTGATCATGATGCTGGAGGATTTAGGCTTCTGCCCAAAAGGCGAAGGCGGACGTTTTGTTGATGACGGTGAGATGACCTACGGGGGTTCGATCCCGTGCAATACACACGGTGGACTGCTGTCTTTCGCTCACCCTGGACTGCCGGGCTCCCTGTTCCATTTTCACGAGGTCGTGCGGCAACTTCGCGGCGAATGCGGTGTACGGCAGGTGGCTGGGGCCGAGTTGGGCTTGGTTCACAGTCTTGGGGCTGGTTTCGCCACGCAGGCGACCACGATTCTCGGAACCGAGGCAACGCTTTGAAAGAGTCAGGATCTAAAGGTGCGCATGTGAAGCCGCTACCCACTCCGGATGCAGACACCGAAGCCTATTGGCGGGGTCTCAAAGAGGGTCGCCTGTTGCTTCAGCATTGCCTTGACTGTGGACACATCCAGTTTTATCAACAGGCGATTTGTCGGCAATGCGCCGGTGAGCGCCTTGAGCATCGTGCAGCCAGCGGCCTAGGAAGAATTCACTCTTACAGTGTTGTGCACCGTGCGCCTGGCCCGGCATTCCGAAGTGAAACGCCCTATGCCGTGCTATTGGTTGAGCTCGAGGAAGGACCTCGCATGATCAGTCGTCTAGTGGGCGCTGATGTGGCGGACGTTGAGTTCGATATGCCGGTTCAACTGGTTTGTGAGCAGATCAGTGACGATATTTTTCTCCCTTGTTTCAGGCCGGCCTGAAGTGATGATTGAGACCTGCTCACAGTTAACAGCCCTATAAAGGCCGGAAGGGAAATTTTGATGCGTCATTCGGACCAATACCGCACCCATAAAATTCGTGACCTGACGATGGGTCATGTCCTCGCAGAGCAGGTCGCGAAAAATGGCGACAAGGTGTTTTTAAATTATCTTCCGGATGGGCGTCACTACACTTTTCGTGATCTTGATCGATTCAGCAATAAATTGGCTAATGGGCTTCTTGCGCAAGGTTTGGGGCCTGGGTCTCACGTCGCCATCTTGATGGAGAATTGCCCGGAACAAGTGCTTAGCTTTTTCGCACTTGGCAAGATCGGCGCCGTTGCAGTTCCTATCAATGCAGCAGTTCGAGGAGACCTGCTTCATTATTTTTTAGACCAATCGGATTCAACCGCCCTATTTGTAGAGGCGCGTTTCCTTGAGCGTGTTCTTGCGCTTGGACCGACCTTGGCGAAGACTGTTCGTCTGGTGGTAGTCGTTCCTGATAGCAGCCCACAGACGATGATGGAAAACTATGGCGATTGGCATTGCGTCGATTTTTCTAGCTTGATGGTGTCCAGTGAAGAACCCCCACCTGTCGATGTGAGTTTCCGGGACATGGCCATGATCATGTACACCTCCGGCACGACTGGCCCCTCGAAAGGCTGCAGCTTTAGCCAAGTGCGCACTTTTTTGTGGGGCATGAGTCATGCCGAGGCACTTGGCTATCGGTACACCGATATTTTCTACGTCTGTATGCCGCTGTTCCATGTCAGCGCGCTACTGGGCAGCGTCTACAACGCATTGACAAGCGGTGCATCCGTTGTACTTCAGCGTGGTTTCTCAGCGTCGCGCTTCTGGGATGATGTTCGCGATGCAGGTGCGACAGTCGCCAACATGCAAGGTTCAATGGCCAACATACTTTGGGGCCGACTGCCATCGCCGAATGACGGAAACCACAAACTCCGCATGTGTCAGGTTTCACCCTGCCCAGAGTTCGCTTTGGATTTTGAGGAGCGCTTCCGAATGCGATTCGTGTCGGGTTATGGCCTGACCGATTACAACTCGTCCCATGCGTTAACGTTGTCTGATCCGGTCTGGAAGCTGGGATCAGCGGGCCGTGTTCGCCGCGGCGTTGAGGCGAGGATCGTTGATGAGGATGATTTCGATGTGCCGACCAATCAGGTGGGCGAACTCATCCTGCGCGATAACAACCCATGGGGAGCCGGCGAGGGCTATTACAAGATGCCTGAGGCGTCGATGGCAAGCTTGCGTAACGGCTGGTTTCATACGGGAGACAATGCCCGTATTGACGAGGACGGGTACATGTGGTTTATCGGTCGTGGCAAGGACTCGATCCGGCGCCGTGGCGAAAACATTTCCGCCTTCGAGGTTGAGCAGGTCGTCAAGAAACACCCTGCCGTGATGGATGCGGCGGCCTTCCCAATCAGGTCGGAACTCGGTGAAGATGACGTGGCCATCGCGATCGTGCTGCGTTCCGGGCATTCACTTGGCGAAGTGGATCTGATTGAGTATTGTTCAGCCAACATGGCTTATTTCATGGTTCCCCGTTATGTTCGATGGGTTTCAGATCTGCCTCGTACGCTTAGCCACAAAGTACAGAAGTTCAAGCTCAGGGAAGAGAGCGAAGCGGATCGGGCATCTCTATGGGACCGAGATGCCGCTGGTGTCGTGCTGGGCCGCTGACCTTCGCCATGCATTTGTCTGGACATGTCTAGGCTGAAGCTTGACGTTGTTTATCTCCGTTGGGCAGGTGCTGCGCTGGGAGAACCGAGCATCAGTGCAATTGTTGACGCCACAACCTTCAAGGCTGGTGCAACTTTGCCGGCCAGTTTGTCGCGCGTCATTGAAGAGCGAACACCTCCGCAAGTGATCGCCATGACATGGGTGCCGTCAGGCGAAATAACAGGAACGCCCACGGCGTTGATGTCTTTATGGGAGCGCCCCAGATTAAAGACGTAGCCCGCTGTGCTGTACTCCGACTGGGCCGAGGTGATGTCTTTCTGGATCTCATCCCAGTATTCAGGATTCTCAGCCTTCAACAACTTCATCAGTGGGGCCCGCGTCTCTGTGTCGATGGCCGACAGGTAGGCTAAGCCCAGAGATGATTGGCCGATACTCAAACTGGAACCGATGTGCAAGTCGACCTTCACGATGTTGGGTGCTTCGCTGCGCTGCACGATGATCATGTGAGTGCCATGGCGTTCTGCGAGCGATACAGAGGCGTCAAATTCGTCAGCGAGTTGTTTGAGCAGTGGCAACGCGGCTTGCGCGATACCGTCATGCAGGACAGCCGCGTGCCCAAGCAATAAAACACCGGCCCCCACGCGCAGCCGATCGGGAGAGCGCCCTGGTGTGAGGCAGCCGTATTTGGACAGGGTGTAGCACAGGCGCCAGACCGTTGACTGGGCCATGCCCGTCATGCGAGCAATCTCCGTTGTTCCCAGTTCCTGCTTTTCGGGTGTGAAACAGCGCAGTATGTCCAAGCCGCGGCCTAAGGCTGTGACGAAATTCGGGTCTTTGTCCAATGGGCTCTTCCAAGAAAGCAAGAAAGCGCGAATGATGGGTTTGCACTCGTTGACAGCTATTTCATCGCCATCCATAATCAACCCGCTAGATAGATTTTTAATCCACCTGGCGGATTATATTGGGAATCGATAAGCATGGAACTGAACTGCACCCCGGACCTCGCCGAAATGCGTCCAACCATCCGTCACTTTGTGACTGAGCGCATGGAGCCCCTTGCGCGTGCCATTGATTCGACCGGGGTCATTCCAGAAAGTGTCATTGCGGAAATGCGCGATCAGGGCTATTTGGGGATGCGGCTGCCATCAGACGTTGGCGGCGGAGACTTCGATCTGTCGACCTACTGTCTGGTGATGGAGGAAATGGGGCGGTCGCACCGCGTCTTCACGTTGATGATGGATGCATCAAGCGGTCTGACTCCAAATGCAATCTCCAAATTCGGCAGCGCGGAGCAGCGCAACAAATACCTTCCCAAACTTGCGAATGGCATTTGGTCTGCGTCCTTCGGGTTAACCGAGCCAGACGCGGGATCGGATGCTGGCGCTTTACGCACAAAAGCCGAGAAGCGCGAAGGCGGATGGGTCATCAACGGCTTCAAGCACTACATCAGCGGGGCACACCGCGCGCGGGTGATCATGGTGCTGGCAGTCACGGATCCAAGCAAGCGCTCACGCGGAGGCATTACAGCTTTCCTGGTGGATAAAGATACGACTGGAATGAGCATCGATCGGATCGACAAAACCATGGGTTCTGATCCGATCCAGTTGTCGGAGATACGTTTGGAGGAATGCTTTGTCCCTGACGACGCCGTCTTAGGTGAGGTTGGGCAAGGCTTTCCTATCGCCATGAGTTCCCTGGTCAGTGGCCGCATGGGCGTTTCATCCGCATGCATAGGGACAGCAGATCGCTTGATCGAGATGGCGGTTGAGCATGCGAAGACGCGGCAGACTTTTGGAAAACCATTAGCCGAACGCCAAGCTATTCAATGGATGCTGGCTGATGCAGCGGTTGAACTCTCCTTGGCAAGGGCGCTGGCCTACGAGACTTTGCGCCGAATTGATGCGGGCGAGGACGTCGGCACGGCACCCAGCATGGTCAAGCTCTTTTGCTCCGAAATGGTAGGCCGTGTGGCCGACAACGTGGTTCAAATTTTCGGTGGTGCGGGTTTGATCCGCGGTGTTCCTGTGGAACGCTTCTACCGAGACGTGCGTCACTATCGCATCGGCGAGGGCGCCTCCGAAGTTCAGCGCATGCTGATCGCCCGCGAACTCTTCAAGTAAACGTTTTACGAATTCCTTCAACTCGCTCAACCTTGGACATGTCATGACCTTCATCCTTGCTCAATTTGCTTCGTGCATCGTGCGAACGATCGGCGTCACAAGCCTTGCATTCATCTCGCTTCAAGCCTTAGCTCAAGATGTCTACCCGAACCGACCTGTCGTCGTCGTCAGTCCATGGGCGGCCGGCGGTCCTGCTGAGGCCATCATCCGTCCAATCGCGGAAAAGTTGACTCAACGTTTGGGCCAGCAATTTGTGGTTGACAGTAAGGGCGGCGCTAACGGCACCATTGGTGCCGCGGTGGTTGCACGCGCAAAGGCGGATGGTTACACACTTCTTTTTTCGCATGTTGGACCCATCGCTATCAGCCCTTCGTTGCC
>CANFJF010000058.1 GCA_947447355.1 Comamonadaceae bacterium | reverse complement strand
CCCAAGCTGCCATTGATGTCAAGCATGGCCAAAGAGCTACCAAAGTTCGAGCCACCGCGCGGGTCACCCATCAACACAGTGCCGAAGGCAACATTGGGCTGCACACCCATGACAAAACTGCCAACACTGCTTTTGACGTAAATATTCTTCTGACGGTTTAAGAGCTCACCACCATTGCTGAAAAAATAGTAGTTGCTGCCGGCCGGGGTATTGAGCGTGAAACCTTGTTCAAGCTGAACCCCCACAGTCAAGTCAGCGATTGTTTTCTCGAACTTTAAGCCCGCGAAAGTGGGAACCACACCACCAGTGATGAATTCCGACTTAGATGCAGAGGCGGCAACCCCACCGGAAATTTTCGATGACGCCATGCCGCCATCAATCAGCGCATAAAAGCTAGGGCCTTCTGCATAGGCATGCACTGTTGCCAACGCTACGAAAGATAAGAGAAAAGCACGTGTTCGGGAAAACTTCATGGTGAATCCTATGGTTGAGCTGCGATATCGCGAGAGGGCTAAGGCATATTCCATGCCAGCAAAAGAAGCAACTGGCACGGCATGAAGGAACTTAGAGCACATCAAAATAGTGCAAACCGTTTGTAAATACTAAAAACCTGCAATCATTTGGTGCGAATGCGCACATATTTCGCACCCAACGTGGCCAAAAGTTGGCTGCTGTTGTCTTTTGCTAGGCAAGCCGCCTTGCTAGACTGCCCGACATGATCAAACTGATGCCGTCTTTTCTCCGCCGAGTCGGCCCAGGCGTTGTCACGGGCGCGGCAGACGACGATCCTTCCGGCATTGCCACCTACACCCAGGCCGGCGCGCAGTTTGGTACCGGGTTAATTTGGACGGTGTTTTTGTCGCTGCCCTTCATGATTGCGATACAACTGGTGAGTGCGCGCATTGGCCGGGTCACCGGCAAGGGGCTGGCGGCCAATTTACGCGAACACACGCCACGCTCATTTCTGGTGACGGTGGTGGTCTTGCTGACGGTGGCCAACACCATCAACATTGCGGCGGACGTCGCGGCCATGGGGGAGGCTTTGCAATTGGTGGTGGGGGGCGGCGAGCATTTTTATGCCGTGTTCTTTGGCTTGCTCACGGTCCTGTTGCAAATCTTTGTGCCTTACCGCCGGCTGGCACCCATCCTCAAATGGTTGACGCTGTTTCTATTTGCCTACGTGATTGCCATCTTCACAGTCCATGTACCGTGGGCGAAGGTCTTGCACGATTTGGTGGTTCCCAAAATCGAGTGGTCATCGGCGTATTGGATGATGCTGGTGGCTTTGCTGGGCACAACCATTTCGCCGTATTTGTTTTTCTGGCAAGCCTCGCAAGAGGTTGAAGAAATGCGACTCAAAGGCCCTGGTGGCGGCAATCACTCGACCATGGCACGCGAGCTTCAGCGCGTACGGCGGGACACCATCGCCGGTATGTGTTTTTCTAACTTAATCGCTTTTTTCATCATGGTGATGGCTGCCGTGGTGTTGTATGCCGCCGGCATTCGTGACATCACCTCCGCAGCGCAAGCGGCTCTGGCACTGAAGCCACTGGCGGGGGAATTTGCCTTCATGCTGTTTGCGGGCGGGGTGATTGGGACTGGCTTGTTAGCGGTGCCGGTGTTGGCTTCTTCGGCCGCCTATGCCGTGGCTGAAGCCTTTGGCTGGCCAGAGGGATTGGAGCGCCGCTGGTACGAAGCCAAGCGTTTTTACGCCATCATTGCCGTGGCTACGCTGGTCGGCACCGGCTTCAGCTTCACTGCGATTGACCCGATGAAAGCACTGTATTGGAGCGCCATCATCAATGGCGTGGTGGCCGCACCCATCATGGTCGGACTGATGCTGCTGGCCAGCAACAAGAGCGTCATGGGCCGCTACATTTCAGGCGTCAAAACGCGCTGGTTTGGTTGGCTCGGTGCAGTCCTCATGGGTCTGGCTGTGCTGATGATGCTATGGGACCTTTGGCCTGGACGATAGCGTTGCGTGCTAGGATGTACGTACAAGCAGATGACCGCCAATTCAGGCGTGCTTCACTGTTTATGTCCTAGCTTCCCAAATGATTGAAAACACACTGTCCGGTTACCGTATTCTTGATTTGACCCAAAACGTTGCGGGGCCTTACTGTACGCAGGTGCTCGGTGATCTGGGGGCTGACATCATCAAAATTGAAAGGCCGGGGTCTGGCGACGATACGCG
The DNA here is from genome assembly GCA_947447355.1 of Comamonadaceae bacterium. Classification (GTDB taxonomy): domain Bacteria; phylum Pseudomonadota; class Gammaproteobacteria; order Burkholderiales; family Burkholderiaceae_C; genus Polaromonas. The sequence continues at coordinate 18,776 of CANFJF010000058.1, read as the reverse complement.
TGCATGGCGACCACTTGAAGTGAGCGGGCAGTCGTCGACGTTTCTCGCGCTCAATCGCAACAAGAAGAGTATTTGTATAGACCTTGACTCCGCTGAAGGCGTTGCGGTGTTGCGTCAACTCACGGCGTCCGCTGACGTGGTGATTCACTCGCTCAAGCCGGGCAGTGCTGAATCGCGTGGGTTTGGCTACGAGGATTTGAAGGCTTGCAAGCCAGACCTGATTTACTGCGGCATCAGCGCCTTCGGTGAAAGCGGTCCGATGCGCGAGATGCCTGGCTACGACCCACTCATGCAGGCCTTCAGCGGCATCATGAGTGTCACAGGAAACCCCGACGATGACCCCGTTCGGGTCAGTGTGTCGTTGATCGACATGGGCACCGGCATGTGGGCGGCGCTGGGAATTGTGAGTGCGCTCTTGCAACGAAGCCGAACGGGCGAAGGGGCCGATGTCCGAGCCAGTCTGCTGGATACCGGACTGTCGTGGATGACCATTTTTGTGGCCAGCTATCTTGCTTCCGGCAAGCTGCCGCAAAAAATGGGCTCAGCCATCGGTATGACGGCACCCTATGAACTTTTCAAAACATCAGATGGCTATGTCTTTATTGCGGCTGGAAATGACCGTCTTTTTACCAAGGTGTGTGAAGCGCTGAAATGCGCAGAGCTCGCACTCGATGAAAGATTTGTCAGCAACGACCAGAGAGTGACGAATCGTGTGCTGCTGCATGAACTGATCGAAAAGCTGACCGCCAGCATGAAGGCGCAAGACGCTGTGCAGGCCTTGCGCAAAGTGGGGGCTCCCTGCAGTGAATTGAACAACCTGTCGCAGGTGCTTTCGAATGATCAAGTTCAGGCGAGCGGCATGATCAGCAGATTGCCAGTTCAGGGAGCGCTTGAACACAAAGTGGTCGCTACGCCGCTGTCAATGAACGGGCAAAGAAGTGCTTTAAAGGTGCCACCGCCAGCGCTGGGTGCGGACACCTTGCTAGTGCTTAAAGCGCACGGCTACACCGACCCAGAGATTGCAGAACTCCGGAAGAGCCAAGCCATCGCCTGACCACTTGGCATTCGAACGAGTCAAAAGCGAATCACTAGAAAGTGTCAACATGAGCGAAACCGTCAATTCAAAAATAGCCACTTTTATCTGCGATTTTGAAGCCGATAAGTTGTCGCTATTGACGGTTAAAAATGCGACGAGTGCGATTCTTGACACGCTGGCAGTCACGGTTGCGGGCCGTGGGGAAGTTGAGATCAAGACTCTGGAGGCGTCGTTACCGGTCTATCCCAAAACTGATCCAACACACGCCACAGCGATTGACACTGCGGTGCGCCTATCGTCTTGGCGTGCTGACGATGCCGCGCTGTTGCTCGGAACTGCAAGCCACGTGCTGGACTATGACGACGTCAGCATGGTGACGGTTTGCCACCCCAGTGCCCCCATTGTGTCGGCCATGTGTGCAACGATATGTTTCGGCGACGCCAGCATCAAGCCTAACGGTTCGGCCTTTGTCGCCGCCTTTTGCCTCGGCACAGAAGTGATGATTCGGGTGGGTCAGGCCATGGGCTTTCGGCATTACGAATTGGGCTTTCATCCCACAGCCACTCTTGGAAATATCGGTGCAACAGCCGCGATCGCCCGATTGACGGGTCTTGGCCGTGCGCCAACAGCCCATGCGCTGTCCATCGCGGCCAGCATGTCCGGAGGATTGCGAAGCAACTTTGGCAGCATGGTCAAGCCGCTTCATGTGGGGCTGGCTGCGGCCAATGCTATGCGGGCGGTTCAGCTGGCAAGTGCGGGTGTCACGGGGGCGGCTGATATTTTTGAATCAAGCGGTTTTTTGCATGCCTTTTCGGGTGGTGCCACCGACACCTGGCCGACCGGTATTTTGCTCGGTCAGCCCTTTGTATTGGAAGCGCCAGGCTTTGAGCAAAAGCGCTATCCATGCTGCTATATCCTGCACAAGATTATTGAAGCCACGCTGGCACTGCGCAGGGAACATTCGTTGGTTCTCGATGACATCGCCAGTGCGCTGGTGCGTTTGCCACATGGCGGTACGCGGCCGCTCAACCATCCTTATCCGCGCACCGGATTGAATGGGAAATTCAGTGCGCCTTATGCGGTGATTGCCAGCGTTGTCGATGGCCGTATCAATCTTTCAAGTTTCCTCGATGCGTCTGTGCTTCGTCCGGACATTCAGCGCCGCCTGACCGATATTCGCGTGATTGAAGAGGGGCCCACATCCAATGAAGGCAGCGACTTGAGCAATGGGCCGGTAACGGTTAGCCTCAGCTTGAAAAATGGCCGCACCGTCAGTCACACAATCACATTGGCACCCGGGTCTCCGGCTGACCCGATCACGGCTGAGCAGCTTGAAAAGAAATGGGTGGACTGCTTCAAGATCGGCAGGCCCTGCATGAGCGAAGCGGTTGCCCGAGACATGTATTCGGTCGGTTCTGGCCTGAATGAAATGCCAGATGTGACCCATTGGCTTGGCGCCATCTGTCAAGATTCAAGCACCTTGCAGCACGGAGAAAAAAAAGCGTGATGACGACAGTCGCTCCGGTGGCTGGCACCAAGCGTGCCATGATTGCCCACACACTTTCAAACGATATCCAAGAAGGGAAATATCCCATTGGTTCGGCGCTTCCTTCAGAGAATGAACTGGCGCAATCATTCGGCGTCAGCCGGCACACGATCCGTATTGCCCTGACCACCTTGCTCGAGACGGGCTTGATTTCAAGCCATCAGGGGGTGGGCAATATTGTTCGGGCCTCCAGTGTTCCTGTGCGTTACGCACAGTCATTCGATTCGCTTGACAACATCCTGCAATATGCGGCAAATACGCCAGTGGAATTTACCGGTAAAACGGAAGTGGTGGTCAACGCGGCACTGGCGGCTTGGTTGGGGTGCAAACAAGGCGAGCGCTGGTGGCGGGTCACAACCATACGATTTTCGAGTGGTAAAAAAAACCGTGTCGCGGCATCCGAAATTTTCATCCCCTACATGTTCGGTTCTATCCTGAACCACACGAAAAAATCGGGCGGGACTTTGCTGACGCTGATTGAAGGCATGCTGGGTAAATCTATCGTCGAGATCACGCAGGAAATCACCGCGTCCAAGGCCACTGCCGCTGAAGCCAGAGACTTGATGATTGCGCCACGTGATCCAGTGCTTCGCATTGTTCGCCGCTATTTTGGAGAGGGCCGGCAGTTGCTTGAAGTCAGTCGCTCTGCCCATCCTGCGGAATCTTTCAGTTATGCGATGCGTGTTCGTTTGACGATGAAGTCTGCCGACGGCTGAAGTGGGCTGCTTCTAGTTCGCAACCATACGATCATGTGATATCGTGTACGTACAAGCAGACACGTACTTGAGAAACATCAATATAGGAGACAGGATGAGTACAAAAACGATGCAAGACAAGGTGGTCGTGGTCACTGGGAGTGGTCGGGGCATTGGCCGTGAAATTGCGCTGTTGATGGCGGAGCACGGCGCCAAGGTCGTGGTTAACGACACCGGCGCATCGGTCTCCGGCGAGAGCGGTAGCGGTTCCCCGGCAGATGAAGTTGTTGCCGAAATTCGGGCCAAAGGTGGTGAAGCCGTTGCGAACATGGACAGCGTCGCCGAATGGACGGGTGCACAAAACATCATTGCCACGGCCGTCAATACGTTCGGTCGGATTGATTGCGTTGTCAACAATGCCGGGATTTTGCGCGACAAGATATTTCACCAGATGTCGCCAGAAGATTTTGACTTGGTGGTGAAAGTGCATCTGAATGGCAGTTTTTATGTCAGTCGGGCGGCGGCTGAGCATTTTCGGAGTCAGAAGTCCGGTGCTTTTGTGCATATGACCTCGACCTCCGGCATCGTTGGAAATTTTGGCCAAGCCAATTATTCAGCCGCCAAGATGGGTATTTTGGGTCTTTCAAAATCCATCGCTTTGGACATGCAACGCTTCAACGTTCGCTCCAACTGCATCTCACCGTTTGCTTGGAGCCGAATGGTGGGCAGCATTCCGGACACGCCGGATCAGAAGGAGCGGCTCGACAAAATCAAAACCATGACGCCTGACAAAATCGCCCCTTTTGCGGTTTTTCTAGGAAGCGATGCGGCCAAAGACGTGAACGGTCAGATTCTGGCGGTACGGCGCAATGAAATTTTTCTGATCAGCCACCCACGCCCCATACGCTCTGTCCACCGCAGCGATGGTTGGACGCCGCAAAGCATTGCCGAGCATCTGGTGCCCACCTTCCGCAACTCGTTTGCACCGCTCGACCGTTCGCCTGAAGTTTTTTCCTGGGACCCTATCTGATGACAACTCTAAATCGAGGCGCAAGAGAACCCGTCATTGTCGGTATCGCCGACCTGCCGTTGCTTGATGGGATGGTCTTGACCCCCATGTCGCCGCTGCAAGCGCAGGCCCGCGTGGCCCATGCAGCATTGAAAGACGCGGGCATTCCCATGTCTGAAGTGGATGGACTGCTCACTGCGGGCATGTGGGGGCTGCCGGGTGCCGGCATGCTGCCAACGGTGACCGTGGGCGAGTACCTGGGGATTGTTCCGCGCTTCATGGACGGAACAAACATTGGCGGCTCGGCATTCGAGTCGCATGTCGGTCACGCTGCGATGGCCATCGAAGCTGGCAAATGCGAGGTGGCGCTCATCACCTACGGCAGCGTTCAAAAGAGCGATCGAAGCCGTAATCTGGCGGGCCGTCCTGCCGGCTTGACGATGCAGTTTGAGGCGCCATGGGGGTTGCCGACACCGGTGGGTGGTTATGCCATCTCAGCCATGCGCCACATGCATGAATTTGGAACCACGTCCGAGCAGTTGGCGGAGATTGCTGTGGCCACCCGCAAGTGGGCTGCACTGAACCCAGCGGCCATGCATCGCGACCTGATTGGTATTGACGACGTGCTGTCCAGTCCGATGATCAGTGATCCGCTGCATCTGCTGGATTCGTGCTTGGTGACAGATGGCGCGGGTGCCCTCGTGATGACGACTGCAGAACACGCCAAAGCGCTGGGCGTCACACCGATCCATGTGCGGGGCTACGGTGAGGCACAAACCCACTGGACCGTGGCCACCATGCCCGATGCAGCGCGTCTGATACCCGCAGAAATTTCAGGCAAGGCGGCACTTGAAATGGCGGGCATTTCGCGTGATGCGATCGATGTAGTCGAGGTCTATGACTCATTCACCATCACGGTGTTGCTGACGTTGGAGGCTCTCGGTTTTTGTCAGCGCGGCGAAGGCGGCGCATTTGTCTCCGGTCAGCGCACCGCGCCCGGCGGTGCATTCCCCATGAACACCAATGGTGGTGGGTTGTCGTACTGCCATCCGGGCATGTACGGCATCTTCTTGCTCATTGAAGCCGTCCGCCAGTTGCGCGGCCAGTGTGGAGACCGTCAAGTGGCGAACGCCAAAACAGCCTTGGTGCATGGAACCGGCGGCACGCTGTCCAGCGGCGCGACCTGCATCCTTACCCGGCATTGAAGGAGCTCTCACATGTACGAAAAACCCCTCCCGATCATTGATCCGGACACCGCTCCCTACTGGAAGGCGTCCACTGAGCATCGTCTGCTGATCAAGCATTGTCGTGACTGCGGCCAACATCATTTTTATCCGCGTGAGCTCTGCCCACACTGCCACTCTGATGCGGTTGATTGGGTGCAGGCCAAGGGCACTGGTTCCATCTACAGCTTCACGATTGCGCGGCGGCCAGCAGGCCCCGCCTTCAAGCCCGATGCGCCTTATGTCGTGGCGATCGTGGCGCTCGATGAAGGTCCGCGCATGATGACCAATATCACGGGCTCACCACCGGAGAGTATCCGCATAGGACAGCGCGTGGTGGTGGCTTACGAAGATATCAACGAAGACGTCAGCCTGCCAAAGTTCAATCTCAGCGCAGCCTGAAAAATCAACTTTTTCAAAGAATCTGATGGACTTTTCAATACCGGAAGAAATTGTCGCGGTGGGCGACGCCTTGATCAAATTCATTGACCGTGAAGTCGTGCCGATTGAAGAGGCGCATCGCGAGCTGCTCTCCAGTGAGCGAACTATTTTCAGCGCTGATGGCCGCTATTGTGATGAAGTTTTGGCGCTGCGCCGGACCATCCGCATGCGTTCCGCCGAGCTGGGGTTTTACAGCCTGTTTTCGCCGGCTGTTTTGGGCGGTGAAGAGATGGGCGCGGTAGCGGCCATCACGATCCAGTCTATGTTGCATGCGCATGTCGGACCTGGTCGACATCTGATTCATCCTGTGGTGTTGCCGTCGCCATTTACCAATGGTCTGTCACCCGTTCTCGCCAGTCTGGAACCTTCGGTTTTTCAGGCTTATCGTCAGGCCATTGCATCCGGCGACAAGACCTTGTGTTTTGCACTCAGTGAACCCGATGCAGGCTCCGACGTTTACGGCATGAAGACCCGCGCGGTTCGCGATGGCGATGACTGGCTGATCACGGGCACCAAGCAATGGATCAGCAACTCACCCTATGCCGACTACGCAATGGTGTTTGCGATCACTGACCCGGATCAGTGCAAACAACGTTCAGGCGGGATCACTGGTTTTTTTGTCGATACAAAGGCAGCGGGCTTCAAGGTCCCACGCGTGATTTCAGTCATGGGCCATCAGGGCTCAGACATCGGCATCGTCACGCTTGATGCAGTGCGGGTGCGCGACGACCACCGGCTAGGCGCCGAAGGCCGTGGCCTGTCGGTGGCCATCAAGGGTGTCAACACCGGGCGCGTTGGCATGGCTGGCCAGTGCGTCGGGCTGGCGCGCTGGGCGCTTAAGCAAGCGCTGGACTATGCCAAACAGCGGCAAACATTCGGCAAACCTATTGCAGAACATCAGGCGATTCAGTTCATGCTGGCGGATTGCGCGCTGGACATTTATGCGGCCCAAAGTATGTTGCAAAACTGTGCCTGGCGGGTTGACCAGAAGTTGCCCGTAGAGGGTGAAATTTCCATGGTCAAGGCGAGCAGTACTGAGATGCTCAACCGCGTGATGGACCGCTGTATTCAGGTGCACGGTGGCATGGGGTTGACCAATGATCTGCGGCTCGAAGAAGGCTACCGCTTTGCGCGTTCCATGCGAATTCCGGATGGCACCACAGAAATCCAAAAAAGAACCATTGCTCGCCGGTTACTGAGTGGCGATCTGGTGATGTGAGCATTTCGAATCCATTCAGACACCACACACAGACCATGAACGACTTGCTTAAATTTCCGTCGCTGCGCTCGCAATGACGGGATTTTCTCCATGAAACGCTGTGTAAATAACCGCATGTTCATGGAAAGCATTGGATGATTTTAAAAATAGAGCAGCTACAACAACCCTGAGGAGACATCATGATGGTATCGAGACAGCGACTTCAAGCCGTTATCGCGTTCGCAATTGCACTGGGCAGTATGACGGGCGCACTGGCCCAAGACGTCTGGCCTTCCAAACCGATCAAGATCATCGTGCCGTTCCCCGCTGGGGGATCTTCCGATCCACCAATCAGAGTGCTTGCCCTCAAGTTACAGGCGGCGCTGGGCCAGCCGGTGGTCATCGAAAATATGAGCGGTGGCGGTGGCACGTTGGCCACTGCGCGCATAGCCCAGGCACCTGCCGATGGCTACACGCTGGGTATGGCTGCCGTCGGGACGCTTTGTATCGCCCCCTATCTTTATCCGAAAGCTGGCTACGATCCCTTGAGAAGCTTCACGCCGATCACGATCCTTGGCGAGTATGCCAACGTGTTGGTTGTGCCCGTAGACCAGCCTTATAAAAATTTGGCTGAGTTGCTCAAGGCCGCCAAAGATGACCCCGGCAAGATCAATTTTGGTTCATCAGGTAACGGGTCGTCCAACCATTTGTCTGCAGAGTTACTGGCCAGCATCAGTGGCGTGAAGTTCACCCATGTTCCTTATCGCGGGACAGGCCCTGCCATGAATGACCTGATTGCAGGGCGTCTTACTTTTATGTTTGATGTCACCAGCAATTCTGTGCCTTGGATTCAGTCCGGCAAGCTACGGGCATTGGGTGTGACCAGCGCAACGCCTGCACGTCAGCTGCCCGGGGTTCCTTCCATCTCGCAGACAGTGCCAGGCTATGAAGTGCTGGGCTGGATCGGCTTGATGGGTCCTGCCGGCATGCCCCCTAAAGTGGTTGAAAAGCTGAGTGCTGAAATGGAGAAAATCATGCAGATGCCTGATTTCGTGAGCCAGTACTCAGCGCTGGGTTTTGAACCCCGGTACACCAAGCCCGATCGTTTCGCGGCGCTGATCAAGAAAGACTATGAGCTTTGGGGGCCGGTGGTGAAGGCTTCGGGAGCGAAGGTGGATTGAGATGTATCTCATTTTCAATAATGAACAGATGTGAGGTTTGAAAAATGATTGTCTACGGAAGCGCAAGCAACGCTCAGCAGCGGCGACGCCAGATAGAGGTCGGTAGTGACCTTTTTTACAAAGGTGAGTGGCTTGAAAGTGGTCAAGACCCCTTGCTTTCGCCAACCATTTTTCTGGTTGAACAGCCTCCCAATACCAACCTGCCGGGGCATTTTCATGGTGAAAATCAGTTTCAGGTTTTCGTCCAGGGCACAGGTCGGATCGGCTCCCATGAGATTGGCCCCATTTCGGTTCATTACGCCGGGGCTTACACCGGTTATGGCCCTTTGATTGCGGGCCCCGAAGGGGTGTTTTACTTCACCATTCGCGCTGTTTATGAAGCGGGGATGATGAGAGCGACGGATGCTTCAAAAATGGTCAGAGGCCCGAAACGGCAATGCGTCAGTGAACAGATGATGCCCACTGAACCGGCTGCACTCGCTCGCCTATTGAGTGTTGAAACCGAGGATTTGATTGCCATGCAGCCTGACGGCATTGCCGCGCGCGTTCTGCGTTTACCGCCTGATGGAGAGGCCAGTGGCCTTGAGCCGTCAAGCGGTGGCGGGCAGTTCTACATCGTTCTGGGTGGTGAGCTTTTGCACGGTGAAAAAACCTTGCAGCATTGGGAAAGCCTGTTTGTCTCCAATGATGAACAGGCCGTCTCCATCCAAGCGGGGCGCGGTGGTTTGGAAGTTTTGTGCCTGCAGATGGCGCACAAAGATCCTGTGTATGTCGCCGCAAAGCAGGCCGCGTGGAGTGCTCGCCAAGCAACCGTTGCCTGAGGTCTAAGACACTTCAAGATGTGAGCGCCTTCAACACATTCTCCGCTGTTGCGGGTGCTTTTAACCGCACTGTCTGACCGTTTCCCTGAGCAGCTGCGACAGCGTCCTTCAAGGCTTCATAGACACTGATCGCCAGCATGAAGGGCGGCTCGCCCACGGCCTTGCTGCCAAAGACGTTGTCTTCACGGTTGGCTTCGGGCCATAGCGCGACCTTGAAGTGTTCGGGCACGTCGCCTGTGGCGGGTATTTTGTAGGTGCTGGGGGCATGTGTGCTGAGGTGTCCCTTGTCGTTCCAGACCAGTTGCTCGGTGGTCAGCCAGCCCATGCCTTGAATGAAACCGCCTTCTATTTGCCCGATGTCAATCGCCGGGTTGATGCTGGTGCCGACGTCATGCAGGATGTCGACTTTGAGCACGCGGCTTTCGCCGGTCAGCGTGTCGATGGCAACTTCGGTGCAGGCCGCACCGTAGGCAAAGTAATAAAACGGCCGGCCGGTCAGGGTCGTTTTGTCGTAATGAATTTTGGGCGTGCGGTAAAAGCCGTCGCTCCACAACTGAATGCGGTTGGCGTAGGCCAGTCGAACCACGTCTTTAAAGGGCCGCGTCTGTGTTGGCGAGATCACGTCGCCGGCCACAAAGCGGACGGCGCCAGCGCCGCAGGTGTCGAGCCCTGCGACAAACTGCGCCAGGTTGTTGCGCACGTTGCGGGCGGCGTACTGCGCGGCGCGGGCGTTGAGGTCTGTACCTGCTGAGGCCGCGGTGGCCGAGGCGTTAGGAATCTTGCTGGTGTCGCTGGCTGTGACCAGCACTTGATCAAAAGCGACACCGAGTTCGTCGGCCACGATTTGCCCCACTTTGGTGTTCAGACCCTGGCCCATTTCGGTGCCGCCGTGGTTGGCCTGCACGCTGCCGTCGGTGTAGACATGCACCAGCGCGCCGGCTTGGTTGAACAGCGTGGCCGTGAAGGAAATACCGAACTTCACGGGCGTCAACGCCAGCCCACGCTTGATGACGCTGCTGCTGGCGTTCCATTCGGCGATGGCGGTGCGGCGCTGCCGGTAGCCGGCGGAGTCTGCCAGCGTGTTGATCAGCGGCGCGAGGATGTTGTCTTCGACCTGCATGCCGTAGTGCGTGGTGTCGCGCAGGCCGGTGCTGCTGGTTGCTTCGTCGCTGTAAATATTGCGCAGCCGCACGTCGAGCGGATCCAGACCCAGATGTCGGGCGATGTCGCCCAGAATATGTTCGATGACGATCATGCCCTGTGGCCCACCGAAGCCGCGAAACGCCGTGTGGCTTTGCGTGTTCGTTTTGCAGCGGTAAGAGGTGATGTCGACGTCTTCTAGAAAGTAGGCGTTGTCGGCATGAAAAATAGCGCGGTCGGCGACCGGGCCGCTCAGGTCAGCGCTGAAGCCGCAGTTCGCCGCCATCATCAATTTCAAGCCGCAGAGTCTGCCGCTGTCGTCAAAGCCAGCCGTGTACTCGTAGGCAAACGGATGCCTTTTGCCGGTGACCATGAAGTCGTCGTCGCGGTCCATGCGCAGCTTGACCGGTTTGCCAAATTTGCGTGCGGCCAATGCCGCCCAGACGGCCATGTGGCCGCTCTGTGTTTCTTTGCCGCCGAAGCCGCCGCCCATGCGCCGGCATTCGACGCGCACCGCGTTGTTGTCAATGCCGAGCGCGTGCGACACCCAGTGCTGAGCCTCGCCAGGGTGCTGCGTGCTGGCATAGACCAGCCACTGGTTTTGCTCTTGTGGCAACACGTAGGCGATCTGCCCCTCCAGATAAAAATGCTCTTGGCCGCCGACTTCCAGCGAGCCGCTCAAGGTGTGTGGCGCGCGTGCCAAAGCAGCGTCAGCCGCACCGCGCCTAACCACCACAGGCGGCAGTACAAAATTTTTCGCGGCCAAGGCTTCTTGCACAGTCAACACGGCGGGCAAGGCTTCAATGTTCAACACGACTTTTCTAGCGGCGTGCCTCGCCTGCATCACTGTGTCTGCCACCACGAGGCCGATGACTTGGCCGACGTGCTCGACCACGTCCACCGCAAAGACCGGTTCGTCATGCACAAAAGTGGCCAGCAGGGGATCACCCGGCACGTCGGCTGCCAGCACCACACCGCGCACGCCGGGCATGGCCAGTGCAGCCGTCGCATCAACGCCCAATAATTTGCCGTGCGCCACGGTGGACAAAATGGGCGCTGCAAACAGCGTGCCTTTGACTTCAGGAATGTCGTCGATGTAGTTCGCTGCACCGGCGACTTGCGCTCGGGCGCTTTCATGAAAATGCGATTGACCGGCGGCAGACGTCGGCGTGGTCATGACAGTGCCTCCAGCTTGAAAGCCTCGAGGTTGATGTGTTGCTCGCCCTGACTTTCAAGCCAGAAGCGTTGCAGCAGATTGCCCAACACTTGTAGGCGATAGCTGGACGATGCGCGCATGTCCGAAATCGGCTCGAACTCAGCGCGCAAGGTTTGCATAGCCGCTTGCACGCTGGCCTGCGACCACGGCTGGCCACGCAGCGCGGCTTCGGTTTGTCGTGCGCGCACCGGCGTTGCGGCAACGCCTCCCGCACCGATAGAGATGTCTCTGACCAAATCGCCATCCAGTGTCAGATTCAGCACCAGGCACACGGCCGAAATATCGTCGTCGTAGCGCTTGGAGATTTTGTAGGCGCGCAGCAAAGAAGTTTGAACGGAAGACGTCGGCACTTTGACAAACGCCACCACTTCGTCAGCCGCCAGCAGGTTTTGGCGGTAGCCGGTGTAGAAGTCTTCCAGCGGTATCTCGCGTTCGCCGCGCAGGCTGGCCAGCACGATGCGGCTTTTCAGGGCGATCAGCAGCGGCATGGAGTCACCGATGGGTGACCCGTTGGCGACGTTGCCGCCCAGCGTGCCCGAGTTGCGCACCGGCAAACCGGCAAAGCGCGTAGCAAAGGTTTTGAGCTCTGGCCAACTTTTAAGCAAAGCTGTAAAGGCGTCATGCAAAGTGGCGGCAGCACCGATCACCAAGTTGCCGCCTTGTTGTTCAATGCGCCGCAGCTCGGCCACGCGGCTGACGTCGATCACGGCATCAAACTGCTTGTGCATCTTGGTCACCCAGAGTCCGACATCGGTGCAGCCGGCCACCAGCTGGGCCTTGGGTTGTGCGGCGCGGGCGGTCAGCAACGCAGCCAGCGTGCCGGGCAATTGGTAGAGACTGTTGGCATCAGGTGCTTGCGGCTGAATTTCGGCCAGTTGGCGGTTGATGCTTGTGTGGTCGAGCCGCACAGATGGATAGTCCGCCATTTGCTGCGCTGCATCCAGAATCGGCCGGTAGCCGGTGCAGCGGCACAGGTTGCCAGAGAGTTCCGTTTGGGCGAGTTCGCGGGTGATCGGCCGGCCTTGCAAAACGTGGTTTTGGTACATGCCAAACAGGCTCATGACAAAACCGGGCGTGCAAAAACCGCACTGCGAGGCATGGCACTGCACCATGGCTTCTTGCGCCGGGTGTTGGCTGGCTGCGTTCGCAGCACTCAGGTCTTCTACTGTCCACAGCGCCAGCCCATGAACCGAATGGGCCATGCGGATGCAGCTGTTGACGGCTTTAAAGGTCAGTTGGTCGCCATCGGCCTCGCCGAGCACCACCGTGCAGGCACCGCAGTCGCCTTCGCCGCAGCCTTCTTTGGTGCCGGTGAAGCCCAAGTCTTCGCGCAAGACCTCCAGCAGGGTGCGGGTGGGTGGTACATTGTTCAGCGTCACTACTTCGCCGCGCCTCAGGAACTGAATGGTTTGACTGGAAGCGATGGGCATAGAGGTGAGCATAGAGAAGTCAGGGTAAACAATCAGGCAAACGCCGGCATACAGATCGGCATATCAAGCGCATGTTTAAACAGGTATGAATGATCAGGCACTTTTCGACAAGATAGACCTCCATCTCATCAGGGTCTTGAACACCGTGCTCACAGAACGCAGCGTTTCGCGCGCCGCCATCCGTCTTGGAATGTACCAACCCGCTGTCAGCGCGGCGCTGCGTCGCCTGCGCGACTTGGCGGGTGACCCCTTGTTGGTGCGTTCAGGCGCCGGCATGGTGCCGACCGATGCGGGTCTGCGCATGATCGAACCGTCGGCCAGCATCTTGCGCGCCGCTGAGGTGATGTTCAGCGATGCCCGTGGCTTTGATCCGGCCACCGCCAAAACAGTGTTCAGTCTGGCCGCCAGCGACTACCTCGACCCCCTGTTTTTGCCGCAGTTGGTCGCGCAGATCAAGTCGCAAGCGCCGCACTGCCGGATTGAGATGCGGGCGCTGTCGCCTGAATCCGATTACCGCGCGCACCTGGCCCAGGGCGACATTGACATCGTCATCGGCAACTGGGCTTCACCGCCGGAGGACTTGCACATGGGCCGCTTGTTGGGTGACGAGGTGGTGTGTTTGGTGTCGCGCGAGCACCCGGCTGTGCGTCGTGGCTGGGACGCCAAGAGCTGGCTTGAAGCCGAGCACATTGCGCCTACGCCGACTTACCTGGGTGCCAAGGGCGTGATCGATGACCACTTGGAGCAGCTCGGTCTGCAGCGCAACATCATGGCGCGCTGCCCGCACTTTGGGCTGATTCCGGCGATGGTGGCATCAAGCTTGCTGGTGCTCACCACCGGACGGCAGTATTGCGAGCGTTACAGCGAGGTGCTGGCCCTGAAGATATTGCCTTGCCCGATAGAATTTCCTCGAATGATGTATTACCAGCTCTGGCACGAACGCTCGCACGCCTCCAATTCCGCCAAGTGGCTGCGTGAGCGGGTGAAGTCTGTGGCCATGGCGCTCCGAAAAGACGAGCCTAAACCGGCATGACAAGCATGCGTCAAAACAATGCATAAAAACGCAACGGCGAGCCCACGGTTGCAGCTGCACGGCATCACCAAAAGCTACCCGGCGGTGGTCGCCAACAGCGACGTCTCGCTGACGGTGCAACCGGGTGAAATCCATGCCGTTCTGGGCGAAAACGGTGCGGGTAAGTCGACGCTGATGAAGATCATTTACGGCTCGGTCAAGCCCGATGCCGGCAGTGTCATGGTCGACGGCGTGGCCGTGACGATTCGCAACCCGCAAGAAGCGCGGGCGCTGGGCATCAGCATGGTCTTTCAGCATTTCAATCTGTTTGAAACGCTGACCGTGGCCGAGAACGTTTGGCTTGGGCTTGGCAAGCAGTTGAGTCTGGCCGAGGTGTCGGCGCAGATGGCCGCCACCACCGAAGAATATGGTCTGCAACTCGACCCGTCGCGGCCGGTGCACACGCTCAGCGTGGGTGAGCGCCAGCGGGTCGAGATCGTGCGCGCGCTGCTGACGCATCCCAAGCTGTTGATCTTGGACGAGCCGACCTCGGTGCTGACACCGCAGGCAGTTGACAAACTCTTCGTCACTTTGCGCCTGTTGGCCGAACGCGGTTGCAGCATTTTGTACATCAGCCACAAGCTGCATGAGATCCGCGCCCTGTGTACTGCCTGCACGGTGCTGCGCGGCGGCAAGGTCACCGGTGTTTGCGACCCGCAGCAAGAGTCCAACGCCTCATTGAGTCGTTTGATGATTGGCGCCGAGCCGCCTGCGCTGGAACACCGCGCCTTGCATGTCGGTGCCGTGGTGTTGCAGGTGCGGGCGTTGAGCCTCGCGCGTGAAGACCAGTTTGGTGTTGACTTGGACAGCATCAGCCTGGACGTCCGGGCCGGTGAGGTGGTTGGCATCGCCGGGGTGTCCGGCAACGGCCAAAAAGAGCTGCTTTATGCGTTGTCAGGAGAAGACACGCGGGCACCCGCTGATGCGATTCAAGTCAAGGCCGAGCCGGTCGGCAAACAAGGCCCGATGCAGCGGCGTGACCGTGGCGTGCATTTCGTGCCTGAAGAAAGATTGGGGCGCGGCGCGGTGCCGTCGCTCGGCCTCGCGCAAAACCTGCTGTTGACAAGGCGCGATGCGGTCGGTCGTGGTGGTTGGCTGCAGCTGGCCAGTTTGCAAGCGCAGGCCGAAGGCATCATCCAGCGCTTCAACGTCAAGGCCGGAGGGCCGGATGCGCCAGCGCGGTCTTTGTCGGGCGGCAATTTGCAAAAATTCATCGTCGGTCGCGAGATCGAAGCCGGCCCTGAGTTGTTGATCGTTTCGCAGCCGACCTGGGGCGTTGACGTCGGCGCGGCCGCGCAGATTCGCGGTGAGATTTTGAAACTGCGCGACGCCGGTTGTGCGGTGTTGGTGGTGAGTGAGGAGCTGGAAGAATTGTTTGAAATTTGCGACCGCCTGTATGTCATGGCGAAAGGTCAAACCTCGCCGTCGTTGCCGCGTTCTGAGGCGACAGTTGAGCGCGTTGGCCTGTGGATGAGCGGCCTTTGGCAAGACGACGAGAAAGGCGAAGCGCAGGACGAACCGTCCACGCAAGGAGCGGCGCATGGCTGATTTTTTCAAGCTGCGGCTGCAACTGGAAGCGCGGCCGTACGCCTCGCGAACCTGGGGTTATTTGTCGCCGCTGCTGGCGCTGCTGATCACTGTGGTGATCGGCATGTTGTTGTTCATCGCACTGGGGAAAAATCCGCTGCAGGGTTTGCAGGTGTTTTTTTGGGAACCTATCCGCAGCGCTTATGCGCTGGGCGAGTTGATGGTCAAAGCCACGCCGCTGTTGATCATCGCGCTCGGGTTGGCGGTGTGTTTTCGCTCCAACGTGTGGAACATTGGTGCAGAAGGTCAATTCATCATCGGCGCGGTGACGGCTGGCGGCGTGGCGATGCTGGCAGACAAGTCCACCGGCGCTTGGATCATTCCGGCGATTGTGCTGGCTGGTGCCCTGGGCGGCATGCTTTGGGCCGGCATCACGGCGCTGCTGCGAGACCGTTTCAATGCCAATGAAATTCTGGTCAGTTTGATGCTCGTGTATGTGGCCGACATGGTGTTGAGCTACCTCGTTTATGGCCCTTGGAAAGACCCGGCGGGCTACAACTTTCCACAAACCAAGACCTTTGATTCGGTCACGCAAATTCCCCGGCTGATGACGGGCTCGCGGGTCAACATTGGCATCTTGCTGGCCTTGGCCGGCGCTGCTGCGTTGTGGCTTTATTTGTACCGCACCTACGCGGGCTTTGCGCAGCAGGTTGGGGGTCTGGCACCCGCCGCGGCACGTTACGCCGGCTTTTCGTCGCGCAAAGCTTTGTGGGTAGCGCTCTTGGTGTCGGGCGGCGCTGCCGGTGTGGCCGGTGCGCTTGAAGTCGCCGGCCCGATTGGCCAGCTCTCGCCGTATGTGCCGGCCGGCTACGGCTTTGCCGCCATCATCGTCGCCTTTGTCGGGCGCCTGCATCCGGTCGGCATCGTCTTCTCGGCACTGCTCATGAGCATGTTTTACATTGGCGGCGAACTGGCGCAGTCGCGTCTGGGCTTGCCAAAATCCCTCACAGGTGTGTTCCAGGGCTTGCTACTTTTTAGTCTGCTGGCCTGCGACACATTGATCGCTTACAGAATCAAAATCAAGCAAGGGGCTCGCTGATGGACTCAACAGCCTTGCTGCTCGCCGCGACCCTGAGTGCCGGCACCGTGCTGGCCATTGCGGCCCTTGGGCTGCTCATCAACGAGAAAGCCGGCATCGTCAATCTGGGCGCAGAAGGCATGATGCTGTGCGCCGCGCTGGCGGGCTTTGCCACTGTGGTGCACACCGGCAACAGCTGGCTGGGCTTTGGCGCTGGCATGCTGGCGGGCGCGTTGTTGGCCGCGCTGTTTGGCGTGCTGGTGATTTGGCTGAACACCAACCAGTACGCCACGGGTCTGGCCTTGAGCTTGTTCGGGGCGGGCTTTTCAGCCTTTGCCGGCACGCGTTATGTGCAAGAAAAATTGCCGGAACAAAGCCATTACCCGATTCCTATTCTGTCTGAGCTGCCGTTTGTTGGCCCGGCATTTTTCCGTCAGCATCCGATGGTTTATCTGACCATCGCATTGACGGTGGGTCTGATCTGGTTTTTGTACCGCACGCGCGCTGGTCTGGTGCTGCGCTCGGTCGGCGAGAGTCCTGAGTCCGCCCATGCGCTGGGTTATCCGGTGCGGCGCATTCGGATGGCGGCGGTGATGGTCGGTGGCGCGCTGTGCGGCTTGGCAGGCGCTTATGTGTCGGTGGTCTACACGCCCTTATGGGTCGAAGGCATGATCGCCGGCAAGGGCTGGATCGCGTTGGCGCTCACGACCTTCGCGACGTGGCGTCCGGCACGTGTTTTGCTTGGTGCCTATCTGTTCGGCGGCGTGACTATGTTGCAGTTTCATTTGCAGGGCTTGGGAGTCGATATTCCGAGCCAATTCCTGACGATGCTGCCTTATCTGGCCACCATCGTGGTGCTGGTGCTAATCTCCCGCAACCCGCAATGGATTCGCTTGAACATGCCTTCGTCCATTGGCAAGCCCTTTCATCCGGGGTCCTGATCTTGGCTACAGTGTGTTTTTACCGTATTTTTCCCGGACCCATCGTTGGGTTCATTTTTCGCAACCGTCGCTACTGGAGACGACATGACTGATCTGCAAAAACGTTCCTTGCTCAAGTTCGCTGCAATTTCTGCAGTGGCTGCGGCAGCCCTCGTGGGCTGCGGTAAAAAAGAAGAGCCACCAGCGCCTGCCCCTGTGGCTGCGCCGGCCAAGGCGGAACCACTCAAAATTGCTTTTGCTTACGTCGGCCCTGTCGGCGACGGCGGCTGGACGTTTGCGCATGACAACGGCCGCAAAGCGGTTGAAGCTGCGTATGGCGACAAGGTCGTCACCAGCTTCGTTGAAAAAGTACCCGAGTCCGCCGACGCCGAGCGCGTGCTGCGCGACATGGCCGGTCAAGGTAACAAGCTGATTTTCGGCACGACCTTCGGCTACATGGAGCCGATGTTGAAAGTCGCTGCGGAGTTCAAAGACGTCAAGTTTGAGCATGCTACCGGCTACAAAACGGCCGACAACATGCGCACCTATGACAGCCGCACTTACGAAGGCGCTTACATGGCCGGCGTGATCGCCGGCAAGATGAGCAAGACGGGCACGCTCGGCGTGGTCGGCTCGGTGCCGATTCCTGAAGTCGTGCGCAACATCAACAGCTTCACGCTGGGCGCGCAGTCGGTCAATCCGAAAGTCAAAACCAAAGTCGTCTGGGTCAACGAGTGGTTCAATCCACCGAAAGAAACCGAAGCCGCCACCGCGCTGATCAACGGCGGCGCTGACGTGCTGTTCCAGAACACCGATTCGTCGGCTGTGCTGCAGACAGCCGAAAAAATGGGCAAGCGCGCTTTCGGTTGGGATTCCGACATGACCGCTTACGGCCCCAAGGCTCACCTGGGTTCGGCGGTCATCAACTGGGGTCCTTACTACGTCAAAGCCGTGGGCGAAGCGCTTGAAGGCAAATGGTCGACCGGTCAAGCTTGGTGGGGCGTGAAAGAAGGCGCGATTGACATGGTGTCGATCGCCGCTGACGTGCCTGAAGCCACGAAAAAGCGGATTGACGAAGTCAAGGCCGGTCTGAAGGATGGCAGCTTCGCCATCTGGAAAGGTCCGATCATGGACAACACCGGCAAGGTTTTGATCGCTAAAGATGTTGTTGCGGATGACAAATTTTTGGGCGGTCTGAAGTCTTACGTCAAGGGCGTTGAAGGCAAGGTGCCGGGCAACTGAT
>CANFJF010000057.1 GCA_947447355.1 Comamonadaceae bacterium | reverse complement strand
CGCTGTACTTTTGTTGCTGCAAGCTGGCCAATGTCATACGGTCTTCAGGCTGAAGCTGGCGATAGTGCGGTGAGGTGGAATGCATCTGCTGACCTTACAGGTTGGCTAGTGTTGCACTTCACTTTTGAATCCGCCCAGTCTAAAAGCAAGTTGCCGCCGCGTGAGGCAATAACGTCATCGAGCGTGAGCATATATATTGACACTTTCTTGAACGCTGTTTTCAAACGCTAGAGTGTTGCTGCGGTATCTCACTGACGTACGTGCTTTGTGATGGGAGATGTCGATCGATCCCAGCTGGGCCCCGTCCTAGCGCTTGAAGGTCACCAGATTGGCATACGATTCATAAACCACGCAATTCATGGCCCAACCACGCGCTTTGGATTCGCTGATTGCGGCGGTTAACACGGCATCAGCCCGCTCTGGCGAGATCGACGCAACGTAAAGAACATAGTTCGGCATTTTGTCTGGTAGGTCGTCTCGCGCTGTGGGTGCCTGAGCTTGGGCCGCCGTTGCCATGAGCAGGGAGAGGCAGTCAGCTGGAAGGAAATGGAGTGAAAATGGGGGGCGTCTGAGTATTTCTTCCAAAATAATCAGTCGTTAGCCCTTTGCCTATGACTGCGCCATCCTACGGATAATCAGGTTAACTGTTGATCATAGGCATTATTATTAACTCTGAGTGCGGGTCTTATTAGGTTTTTTGATGTAGTCCATAGGGTATTCCATAGTGACTTGCCTCAGGAAATCATATGAGAATGCTAGCCGGATTACAGAAGTACTGATCGCAATACTTCTTGACTTGGCTGATGCCAAGTACACCCTTATTAGTGCTTGGCTAAATAAATTAAAGATGGAGTAATTAAATGGTAATCATAAATATTCGCCATATGTTTCTGGCCCTATGCCTTGGCATCGTGCCACCTTTCACTATGGGTCAGAATGCATTACCCGATGTCCCTAATATTGAAAAAACGTTGGGCAGCGCTACATCTGGTAGTAAACCGCTGGTATTTTGTACTGGTAATGAACTTTCGGCCTTTACCAATAATTTAACTAAAAATTCAGTATTTATTGGTTGGGATATTGAAAATTCACCGAGCGGGATAGGTCATATAGTTGCAATATCTGATTTAAATCAGAAAAACTGCCTACCTGTCCAGACGTTGCCGACTGGCGGTGTCATGCAAATGAAACTTCGGACACCTTATGCCATTGTTGACAATGCGCCTGATTGGTCAAAAGGATTTACGGCATTGGTCATGACGCGTAAAAATGCTTCATTCACTGACGAAGCTTACGTCGCAAGATTAAAACGGCATGTTAATTTAGTCACCAAACTTTTTTCAAATAATGGTATGGATGGTTATTTTGTCTATGCCGGTGAAGATCATGAGTGGGCGTACCTCCACTGGACAGATGAAGATGCTGCA
The DNA here is from genome assembly GCA_947447355.1 of Comamonadaceae bacterium. GTDB lineage: Bacteria > Pseudomonadota > Gammaproteobacteria > Burkholderiales > Burkholderiaceae_C > Polaromonas. The sequence continues at coordinate 19,683 of CANFJF010000057.1, read as the reverse complement.
AAAAAGGCATTTGCTACACCGGAAGGCGCAACCGGCCCACAAGACTCCAAATCCATTCAAGATGCCTTGCCAAGAAAGGCCATTGCCAACGTTTACAGCGATACGCCTAAAACCGTCAAGATGATCAAAAGGGCTTCGCTTTTGGCTAGAAAACCGGGCCAAACTCGGGAGGAGTTTCTTAAACATTGGCTTGAGGTGCACGCGCCAATTGCCCACGGCATACCTGGGATCTTTAAATACACCTGCACGGTGGTCACCAAATCTTCTTTTAGAAAAGATGGTCCTGAACCCATGGAAGTTGAAGTCGATGGCATCGCAGAAATGTGGTTTACAGATCAGGCTTCTCTAGACATGGCGGTTAAGTCGCCAGCATTCGCGCTTCTCCGTGCAGATGGCGCCGCATTTATTGGCAAAGAAATTGACTTCATCACCGAAGAAAATGTCATTGTTGCCCGAAATTAATTGACTTGTCCGGTGCGCCGTTTGCAGCTCATGGGCACAACGTGAATCCTTGCTAATCGGCGAGCGTATGCAATAAATTCAATCGGTTGAGGTTGGCTTGTGTTGCACTTCACTGTTGAATCCGCCCAACGTGACACCCTAATCCGCTGGTGCAAGCCGCAGTGGCTTATTTCCCGCTCTGAAACATCAGCGTGAAATCGCAGCATTCTTGAGCCAGTTCAATGATGGACGCGAACAACGCACTGCGGTGCTCCTTTTTGCAAAGTGCAACGTATTTCACCGCTGGCAATGAAGGCTTTACGTCCACAACCTCGAGCATTCCGGTCATCGTCATTTGCCGCAGGCACTCTCGCGGAAGGTAGCTGACGCCCAGACCTGACACCGTGAGCGCGAGCAAGGCGATCAGGTTGTTACAAACGAGGATGTTTTCAGGTTCCACGTTCAGCGAGCGCAGCCAGCGGCTGTATTCGCTGCCTGTGCCAGACATCTCCCCCTGTATGAGCAGGCGGTTTGATGCCAGCTCTTGTAGGTGCATCGTTTTTTTTCTGCCAAGGAAACCCGGTTTACACATCCATACGTTTTCCACCTTGGCCAGAGGCTTAGCTATCAAGGTGCTGTCGTTGAGGCCGCCCGGCACCAGAATGATATCGGTCTGATCCTTTGTCAATTTTTCGCGCAAACTCAAACCCATGTCCACATCGGGCTCAATGACCAAGGCGGGGTAGCTTTGTTGTAAGCGTTCAACGAGGCGGGGTAGCCAAGTCATGGCGGTCAACTCGGTCACGCCAATTCTGATAGAGCGCTCAACTGCCTCGGGGCGGCTGAACTGCTCAATCGCCATGTCGCGTTGTTCCAGCATATTTTTAGCGAAGAGAAGCATCTCTTCACCTTTTTCAGTCAGGCGTGCGCTGCGATGGCTTCGGTCGAACAGTTCGGTCTTGAACTGAAGCTCTAGCTCCTGTACACGCTTAGAGATGGCGGATTGTGATGCATGCAGCTTAGCAGCGGCTTCGGAAAAACTGCCCAGCATCGCAATCCAGTACAGCGCTTCAAGCTGCTTGAATGTCACCATCCCGAAACCTCCACATTGATCATCAGTGTCATCAACCTGAAAACGATCTTATGCATTACTTTTACTCATTGATTCATATGAATAAATATCGCTTTTATTAATTCCAATTGACTCTACCATAGGCGCTCAATTCGTTGCACCTACGCATTTAATAAAAGGAATGAACCCGTGAATGCATCCAGTGAAGTCGACAAGTCGGTCCAAGTGACCGCCGAAAATGCCATGCGTACGTTGGGCCAGTGGCCGGTGCAAAAATTCCATGTGTCGCACCTCAAGGACGCCGAGTTCAAGGGCAATGGCTTGCGGCCTTATGTCGTTTACAGGGATCTGGGTACCAAAGAGGCGACCGGGGGTCTGGTCGATGCGCACATCAATGCGCGCGGGCGGCCGTTTGAAAAGGCAGCCGTCAGCAAGCCCCACTTCCACGACGTCAAGTTCCAGATGGTCTACGTCTTGAAAGGCTGGAGCCGCGCGGTGTTCGAGGGACATGGTGAGCACATGATGGTAGAGGGAAGCTGCTGGGTGCAACCCGCCGGTATCAAGCACATGGTGCTGGAGTATTCCGATGACCTCGAATTGCTGGAGATCATCATCCCGGGCAACTATGAAACGGTGGAAGTTCCAGAGTCTACCGATCTAAAACCCGCCCAATGAAGGTCGTAGAGAACGGAGCCGGAAGGCTCGCCGGCAAAATTGCGCTGGTCACCGGTGCCAGCGCGGGCATTGGGCGCGCTACAGCATTGGCATTGGCACGTGAAGGTGCTGCCGTGGTCGCCACTGGCCGCCGTGTCAGTGAACTCGAGTCGCTGGAGCAGGAATGCAAGGCCTTCGGTGGCAATCTCCGCTTTCTCGCCGGTGACCTAGGCAGCCGTGATTTTGCTGCGCAGCTTGTGTCGTTTAGCGGAGATGTGACTATCTTTGTCAACAATGCGGGCGTGTTGACTTATGCGCCATTTGTTGAGTTGACGGATGAGCAAAACGAGGAGATGTTTCACATCAATGTACTGGCAAGCATACGCATCTGCCAGCTGGTGGCGAAGGGAATGGCTGCGCGCGAGCGTGGGCACATCGTCATGATGACGTCCCTCTCGGCCAGAAACATCAACCGCTTCTCTGCCGTTTACGGCGCGACCAAGCACGCGATGGCAGCCATTACCAAAGGGATCCGCCTGGAGCTGAGCTCCTCGGGTCTGAAGGTCACCGAAATCGCGCCAGGCATGGTGGATACCGACATCCGCAAGGGAAACACGAACGCTGAAGTGGTCAAAGCGGTCGCAACGCGGGCATACGCGCCACTGTCGCCGGATGACGTCGTGCAAGCCGTCATCTACGCGGTGTGTACCTCACCAAATTGCTGCCCTGATCTGATCGAACTGCGTCCTACCTTCGCCTAGCGCAAGTGTCAAACACAAGTCAAAACAACGTCCATAGAAACTGGAGGAGTTAGATGAATTTAGGCCTTTCCGGGCAGACGGTTTTAATCACTGGTGCATCCAGGGGGATTGGCCGTGCGATTGCCGAATCATTCGCCGCGGAAGGCTGTCATCTATGCCTGGTGGCCAGAAGTGCGGAAAACCTCAAGGTGCTGCAAGAGGACTTGGTCAAAACCTTCCAAGTCAAGGTGGATACCCACCCGCTCGACATGTCGGTTGCCGGCGCAGTGGAAGAGCTGCATGCGCGCTTTCCATCTGTCGATGTACTCATCAACAATGCTGGCGCTACGCCACGGGGCGACTTGTTGCAACTGGATGAGGGGACTTGGCGCGCCGGATGGGAACTCAAGGTGTTTGGCTACATCAACACCACACGCGCCTACTACGCCGACATGTCCAAGCGACGCAGCGGCGTGATCATCAACATCATCGGACTCGGCGCTGAGAAACTGGAGTACGCCTACGCTGCTGGCTCCACCGGAAACGCAGCCTTGGTGGCTTTCACCAAAACCGTTGGCAGCATGAGTCTGGACTTCGGTGTGCGCGTGCTCGGCGTCAACCCTGGATGGGTAGAGACTGAAAAAGCCATTCGTTCCTTGCGTCAGCGCAGTGAAGAGGCGACAGGAAACGCGGACGCTTGGCGTGACCAACTGGTCGGCTGGCCTGCGCAGCGCTTGATCCAGCCGAAGGAGATTGCAGACGTCGTGTGCTTTCTTGCGTCTGATCGCGCCAGCGCGGTTTGTGGAAGCATCGTCTCCATTGACGGCGGTTTTGGTGCACGCGCCTATCCGCAGGCCCCACGTTGATTCAAACTGCTCTGGAAACCTATGAAAATACTTGCCAAAGACATCCTGCGAAACAACGTCAGGGAAAAGCTGAATCGCGGTGAAGTAGTTTCTTCCATGACGGTGCGCATGTGCCGCGGCATCGAGATTGCGCGCATCGCGAAGACGGCGGGCTTCGACAGCCTTTATGTGGACTTAGAGCACAGCAGCCTTTCGCTCGACGTGACAGGACAGATCTGCATGGCCGCCATGAACATTGGCATGGCCGCATTCGTCAGGGTGCCGGCTAACACGCCCGAATGGATAGCGCGCGTGCTGGACGCAGGGGCGCTTGGCATCATTGCGCCGCATGTCTCATCGGCTGACGAGGCGCGAGAAATCGTGAGGCACGCCCGGTTTGCCCCCTTAGGTGAGCGCTCAGTAGTCAGCAACCTGCCGCACCTTGAGTATCGACATTTTTCCGCTGCCGAAAGCGGCCCTGCGCTGAATGAAGCGACCATTGTGATGGTGCAGTTCGAAAGTGCAGCGGGTATCGACTTGGCTGAAGACATCCTCGCCGTTGAAGGTATCGACATGGTGATGATTGGTGCCAATGATCTGGCGGCCGACATGGGCATTGCAGGTGACTATGACAACCAGCGCTTGCACGATGCCTTTGAACGCACCATGAATGCCTGCAAAAAATACAACAAACACATGGGCATTGGCGGCCTGGCCGGGCGCCCAGACCTTGTCGCGAAATTTGTCGCAATGGGTGCGCGCTACGTGTCATGTGGAACCGATGTCGGCTTTCTGCTGTCGGCGGGTGCTGCGAAGGTCAAGGAGTTGCAATCCCTGACGCCGTGAACCTCTGGTGATCTATCGCATTGAGAGTGTTAGACCCGTATAAATACAATTTAGGAGACAAAATGAAAAGACACAGCCTGAAAGTCATTGCCGCGTTTTCGCTGGCCCTGTTTGCGTCCGCAGCCAGTGCGCAGGCGGACTACCCCAACAAACCCATACGCCTTGTCGTGGCATGGCCACCGGCCAGCGGAATTGACACTGTGGCACGTCAGATTGTCGAGGCCTTGCGCATCGAACTTGGCCAGCCGATCATCATCGACAACCGGGCCGGTGCGGCCGGTGCGATTGGTGCAGCGGCCGTCGCCAACGCTCCGCCGGATGGCTATACGATTCTGTTCAACTCGGCCGCCATGAACATGCTGGCAGCGATGCAAACGCCCACGCAGTACAAGATGCCTGATTCCTTCACGCCGATTGTTAATGTGTTTTCCTCGCCGATGGTCCTGGTGGCAGACCCGGCGCTGAATATCAAGTCGCCTAAAGATTTGCAAGACCTTGCCAAGGCCAGAAAGGGTGACCTGTTCTTTGCAACATCCGGTAATGGCGCCCCTTCGCACTTTGTGGCTGAGCTCTTTCGCGCCCAAGCCGGCATCGAGGCGACGCCCGTGCACACCAGGGGTTCCCCTCAAGCCATGCTGGAGCAGATGGCAGGTCGCGTGGCGTTTCACTTTGCCATCACGTCGACAGCATTGGCGCCAGCCAAAGACGGCAGGGTGACCGCGGTGGCGGTGACCAGCAAAACCCGGCTGGCTGCAGCACCTAATCTTCCCACTATGCAGGAGTTTGGTTTCAAGGACTTCACTGCCAGTTACTGGAATGGCCTGCTTGGCCCAAAGGGAATGCCGAAAGAGATTACAGAGCGCCTTGCGCTGGCCGTCAATCGTGTGATGGCGCGTCCGGAAATCTATGCAAAGCTCGTGGGTAATGCCAACGAAGTCGACACCACCAGCAGCCCGCAAAAATTTGCAGCGTTGATCAAGGATGATCTCGCGGTGTGGACTGAAGTGGTGCGCGTGGCCCAGATCAAGCCGAACGAATAAATGATGGCAACGATAAACGCTGGAACATCGTCGGTTCGGGGTAAGGTCATCATCGTGACCGGTGCCGCGTCTGGTATTGGCCATGCAACATGCGAACTATTTGCAGCGCAAGGCGCGAAAGTCGTCGTTGCCGATCTCAATCAGGTCGGCATCGACACGCTGGTGGGAGACATCGAGAAGAGCGGAGGAACCGCTAACGCCTTTCAATTCGACGTCAGTGATGCAGCGCAATGCCAAAGGCTGGTACAGCATGCCGTCAAGACCTTTGGGCGCCTTGACGTGCTGGTGCATGCGGCCGGTATCTGCAAGCCGCGCCCATTACTCGAGCTGAGCAACGAAGAGTGGTGCCAAACCTTGCGTGTCAATCTGGATGGCACGTTCTTTCTGACACGCGATGTTGGCAAGGTCATGGCCACACAGAAGTCCGGGACCATGATTTTGCTGACGTCAGACCGCGGCGTCTTCGGTAGCATCGACTATGCGCATTACGCCGCATCAAAGGGCGGGATGATTGCCTTGACCAAAAGCCTCGCACTGGCACTCGGCCAATACAACGTGACCGTCAACGGACTGAACCCGGGTATGACTGATACGCCTCTGGCCCGCGGTGCCAACCCCACCAACTGGGACGCCAAGGTCGCTTCTGACGTTTTAGGCAAAGCCAGCATGCCCGAAGAAATTGCCCAGACGATGCTCTTTCTGGCCGGGCCTGGTGGGCAATACACCACGGGACAGATTCTGGGCACAAGGATTCGCCATGGCCAATAATGTTCCGGCGGGCGCGCCCAAAGCGCTGAAGACAAAGGTGGCCCTCATTACCGGTTCGCTTGGCGGGATTGGTTTCGAAATCGGCTTGGCGTTGGCCAGAAAAGGATGTGCCGTGGTGCTCAATGGCATCGGGGACACATCTTCCTCAGAGGCGCAATTGGCGAGGCTACGCGAGGCCGGTGGTGACGGTTTCTTTCATGGTGCAGACATTTCGGACTCCTCACAGATTGAAGACATGGTGGCGGCAGTCCTGGCGCGCTATGGCCGGATCGACATCCTCGTCAACAACGCAGTCACACGTTTCGATGCCAACATGGATGTGTTGCCCGTTGATAAATGGACGCAGGCGGTGGCCGTCAATCTGACGGCACCGTTTCACCTGAGCCGTCTGACACTGCCGGGCATGAAGGCGCGAGACTGGGGCCGCATCATCAACCTGTCGTCCATCTACGGCGTGACCGGGACGGCAGGCCGTGGTGACTATGTTGTGACCAAGCATGGTCTGATAGGCATGACCAAGGTCATCGCGCTGGAATGTGCCGGCACAGGCGTTACCTGCAACGCTTTGTGCCCTGGCGCAGTCGAGACGCCGCACATCAAGCAATTGATGGTGACCCGCGCACTCGCTGCGGGGCTGTCTGTGGAGGACTTCACCAGACAATTTCTCGAACCGCGCCAGCCGTCAAAACGTTTTGTGCAGCCTGACAAAGTCGGTGCGTTGGCTGCTTTTCTTTGCACGGATGACGCTTGTGACATCACTGGCGCCACACTGCCTATCGATGGTGGATGGCAGGCAAGGGGCTAGGATTCATTCGAGTTGTCTTGGCCTATGGGTTCCGTGTCTGAAGCCGCGTAAAACTTGACCCTGTTGCGTCCCGATTCTTTGGCTTGGTACATGGCCTTGTCTGCCCAAGTGAGGACGTCTTCTTCGCTGGATTCATGGCCGCCGAAAGTCACCACGCCGATGCTGGCGGTGCAGTGATGCTCGATCGTTGTGTCTGGCTTACCCTCGGTCTTGAGCGGGAACCGATAAAGCTCATTCAGCGAGGAACGAATTTTCTCTGCAACAATTTTGGCCTGTAACGCAGAGTCGGTTTTGTCCAAACCAATGTCACTGAGTAGCACCACAAACTCATCGCCCCCAAAACGGGAAACGGTGTCGACCATGCGCACACACGACTTCAACCGGGTGGCGACTTCAATCAACAACAGGTCGCCCATCTTGTGTCCGTGTAGGTCATTGAGTGGCTTGAAGTTGTCCAAGTCGACAAACATCAAGGCACTGTACCGATTGCTGCGCTTGACGGCCGCCATATCTTGAATCAGTCGATCGATCAACAAACGGCGGTTAGGCAGCTGCGTGAGCTCGTCATAGAAAGCCAACTCTCGCACCTGGTCTTGTAATTTTTTGCGCTCGGTTTCATCGCGGTTGCTGCCTCGAAAACCATTCGGGTTTCCCGTTTCATCAAAGACGGGACGACAAACATGGGAGATCCAGCGGGTGAGCCCCGCCTTGGTCACTATGCGAAAAAAAAGGGGCTCGGGGATCCCCAAGTCAGACAACTCATGCCGGTGACCGCTATAGAGCGCTTGATCGTCCGCATGAATAATTTTCGTCATCAGTTCGGGTGTTTTGTAAAACTCTCCTGCTGAGTACCCCGTCAGTTCCAAACAAGAGGGCGACGTGTAACGCAACGATCCATCGGGTAAAACCCAATATCCCCAGTCGGAGGTGTAGTCCAACACGGTGCGGTAGCGAGACTCCGCCTCGCGAAGGGCGAATTCTGCCCGCTTTTGCTCAGTGATATCTTGCACAATGCCGACCATGCGCTGACCGTCTCCATTCGTGCTGTTTTGTTGTTCTCCAACGGCCCAAATCCAACGCACTTCACCATCCGTCCGGCGAATACGGCATTGAAAATCCCAAGGTTTCTGCTGCGTCACAGCCTCCGTGAATTTTTGGTCCACCTCTACGCGATCTGACAGCAAGACATGCTGAAGAAACATCTCGTAAGTCCACGTTGGCAACGCTTCTTTGTAGCCAAAAATCCGGTCGTGCTCAAGTGACCGGCTGGAGGTATGGTCGACCAAGTCAAGTTCCCAAGCCCCAGTGTGCGTCTTTTCAAGTGCGAACTCAACCCTTGATGCGATCTCGCGCAGCTGTTTTTCTACGCGTTTTTTCTCAGTCACATCGTGTGCGATGACCAGTACGTTGATCGGATTTCCGGCGTCGTCGCGAACGACTCTCGCATTCAAAAGCACTTCATGCGTTTTCCCCGATGTGTGGCGAATTTCCAAGGGGCAATCATTTAAGAAGCCTTGAGTCAAGACCTGTTGCCACCTGTCTTGCATCAGCGCCGGATTGGTGAAAGTGTCTTTGAAGACACTCCCTGTTAAATCCGTACTGGTCTTGCCAGTCATGATTACGGCCGCCGTGTTTGTATCTACGATATTGCCCCCCGCATCGATGGTGAAGAATGGGTCGGGGGTGATCTCAATCAAATCATGGAAATATTGAGACGATAGTCGCTCGGCAGCCGACCACGGCTGGCGCCGTTCAACACCTTGATAGGGTTGAGTCATCGGTCACCCCCCCCCCTGAACCCATCCCGCAACGCGCTGCGTTTGACTGTCTTTTCAAGCTTGAATCTAAAAATCCCATAGCGAATATTGAAGGGGGAAACCGCGATCAGCAGGTCATGCAAGTCCTGACGAAATACGTCAGCAAAAGTCGATTGTTGGATGAACCATGAGAAAAGCCCCTCGGGGGACATCAGAAAAAGTGTGACATTTAGGTGTGAAAGGACAACAGCCAGAAAGCAAAAAGCCCTTATAAGTCAATGACTCATAAGGGCTTTGCTTTCTGGCGGAAGCGGTGAGATTCGAACTCACGGAGGACTCACATCCTCGGCAGTTTTCAAGACTGCTGCATTCAACCGCTCTGCCACGCTTCCAAGGGAGCTAGTTTAACCTGAGTTTGGCAGCATCAGTCCCCAACGCTGAGTCGCATGAGGCCGTAAAGCGGCACGCCCCATAGCGCCCTGAAGCTGCTGCTGGCGAGAGCCATGCTGAAGTCATAGTCATCCATGATGGAATGTTCGGAGCGCAGCGCCAGCCGTGGGTGAGGGGCGGTGAAGTCGCGCATGTGTTTGGAGCCCCATTTGAATTCGGCATGGGTGTGGCAGACCGAGGGGTGCATGGACGCGCAGCCAATGGCCAGCCAGCTGAGGGTGTCGAACAGCATCTCTGAGCCGGCGGGTGCGTTCTGACCAAACTCGTGCAACACGTGATCAACCTCGTGCGCCTCGAGGTACATCAGCACGCCTTCGCACATCAGCAGTACCGGTACTTCGCTGCGGCGTTCAGGCAAGCCGAGTCGCTGCCACCAACCCGGTTGACTCAAGTCGACCAAGGCGTTGAGGTGTCGTTTGTTGGACGCAGGCAGCAGACGTTTGCGCAGCCGCATGACTTGCGCTACATCGGCATCCAGCCAGTGGTTGGTGTGGTTGTCCAGCCATTGAAAATAGTGGGTTAGGCCACAGCCTAAATTAGCACCGATAGCGTAGGGATGGCGCTCAAAAAAATCACTCGCTAATTGCTTGAAAACCTGGGTGCGTGACAGCACGCCAAAGACACTGGGCTTGTCGCGCAAAAAGGGACTGACGTCGACATCCATCTTGCGCAAGGCGGGTGCGGCATAGGCGTCGCCAGCGGCAAATGTTGGAAACATAGCGTCACCAAATGCCCGCGCAGCCAAGGGGATGAGCAGGGTCGAAGGGACGTCGTCAAGCTTGACGCTTGAACGCTCCCGAAGTGGGGCGAGAACACGTTGATCCATCGGCGAATCATGGCTGAGAATTTGCCCCTTTAGCGCTTATTTAAGCGCTTAGATTGTGAGCGCTTGTTAATGGAGCTCAGCTGGTTTTGAGCATGCCCCGGGTCTCAATGAACTCGACAATCTGTGACAGTCCGGTCAGGGTTTTGAGGTTGGTCATGACGAATGGCTTGAGGCCTTTGGCGTTGGTGCGCATGCGAATGGTGTCGGCTTCCATGACGCCCAAGTCAGCGCCTACGTAAGGTGCGAGGTCGGTTTTGTTGATGACGAAGAGGTCGCTCTTGGTGATGCCGGGGCCACCTTTGCGGGGGATTTTTTCACCCGCGGCCACGTCGATCACGTAGATGGTCAGGTCGCTGAGTTCGGGGCTGAAGGTGGCGGCCAGGTTGTCGCCACCGGATTCGATGAACACCACGTCGGCGTTGGGAAAATCCACCAGCATGCGGTCAATCGCTTCGAGGTTGATGGATGCATCTTCACGAATGGCCGTGTGCGGGCAGCCACCGGTTTCGACACCCATGATGCGGTCGGCATCGAGCGCACCACTGACGGTCAACAGGCGCTGGTCTTCTTTGGTGTAGATGTCGTTGGTGATGGCGACCAGGTCGTATTGGGTTTTCATGGCCTTGCACAGCATCTCTAACAAAGTAGTTTTACCGGAGCCGACAGGACCACCGATGCCGACGCGCAACGGCGGTAGTTTTTTGGTGCGATTCGTAATGTGGTGAAGGGTCATGGTGTACTTAAACGGATAGGACAGATCAGAAAATTTAGGATCGAAATAACCGTGAATATTGGGTTTCGTGGCGTGCCGACAAAATCGCCAACATGGGTGAAAAAGCTTGCCGGTCTTCATCGGGCATGACCAGTGCGGCCTCAACGGCGGCGGGGATTTCCCGGCTCAAACGGGCCAGCAGCCGCTGCCCCGCGCTTTGCCCAAGGGGGACAGATTTCAGTGCTGCTTGCATCATGTTTTCTGCCCAGCCAAAGGCGAAGGCCAGCAGGCAGTCGCGCAGACTCGCTGCCGTGGGCGAGGCTGCCAGTGCAAAGGCTACCGGGTAGGTGGGCGGCAGTGCTCCGCAGACTGCAATGTGCTCTGCGTTGATGCCGTCGTGGTTGCGCAGCCATTCCAGCAGCGACTTGCCCATCTGCTCAGTTTGCAAGCGCAGCTCGCTGGTTTCGCGGGTTTGCAAAATCCAGTCGTTGAGGGCGCGCACCCGTGTGAAATCGCCGCTGCGCCAAGCTGCCGTGGCAGCGGCAATGACAGGCAAGTCACCGCGTGCCAAGCTCAGTTGCAGCTGTGCACTGAGCCAGTCGGAAGCGTTGGCTTCGGTGTTGATGTTGCCCCACTCGACAGCGGCTTCCAGCCCTTCGGAATACGAAAAACCACCCACGGGCAGCGCTGGTGATGCGAGCCAGATGAGCTGGATCAGGCTGGCCGCTGAGAGGGCCTGGCCGTGCTCACTGGACTCGCTGGACATGTTTGCGCGGCTCAGGCCGCAGGCGACTTAGGCGGACGCTGCGCATGAAACTGGATCGGCACGGCGGTGGCTGCAACGGGTGCAACGTGTTCATGAGAATGCGCATGGGAATGACCGTGATCGTGTTGGCAATCAGGTCCGTGTACATGCGGCGCCGCTGCTGGCACTGGCGTCATGGCATGGCTGTGCGCATGCGTGGCGGCGCTGTAGGCACCGCCTTCGGGCTCAAATGCTTCGTCGACCGCGTTGACGATGAGGTGCATGGCGAGCAGCAGGTCGGCCAGCACGTGGTCGGGCTCGATCTTCAGGTGGTCGGGTTTGAGTTCAATCGGCACATGGCGATTCCCGAGGTGGTAGGCCGCGCGCGTCAGGTCAAACGGCGAGCCGTGGCTGGTGCATGCCGTGATGCGCAGCACCGCTTGCGGGGCAGCCAGCACCCTGACCATCGAGCCGTCTTCGGCCACCAGCACGTCACCGCCGCGCACCAGTGTGCCGCGTGGCAAAAACACGCCGAGATGCCGGCCGAGTGAATCGGTGGTGTCGAAGCGGCTTTTCTGGCGCACGTCCCAGTCGAGCTCGACCGTGGCGGCGCGTTTGAGTAAAACAGGTGCGAGGCCTTGGCCCTGCGCGATGATTTTGGAGACTTGAAGCATGGGACTCATTAAAACAAAAAGTAGCGCTGCGTCATGGGCAGGCTGCTGGCGGGCTCGCAGGTGAGCAGCTGGCCATCGGCGCGCACCAAATAAGTTTGCGGGTCAATCTCCATGCTCGGCAAATAGTTGTTGTGGACCATGTGCTGCTTGCGCACGCTGCGGATATTTTTCACGGCACTCAAAGTCTTGGCCAGACCGAAGCGTTCTTTCACGCCGGCCGCTTGGGCTGCCTGGGACACAAAGGTCAGCGAACCCTTGGCGACAGCGCCGCCAAAGCTGCCAAACATGGGCCGGTAATGGACTGGCTGCGGCGTCGGGATCGAGGCATTGGGGTCGCCCATGGCGGCCATGGCGATGAAACCGCCCTTCAAAATGATGGAGGGCTTGATGCCGAAAAAAGCCGGTCGCCAGACCACCAGGTCAGCCCATTTGCCAAGCTCAATGGAACCGACCTCGTGTGAGATGCCATGAGCAATCGCCGGGTTGATGGTGTACTTGCTGATGTAGCGTTTGGCGCGGAAGTTGTCGTTGCGCGAATTCTCTTCGGCTTCGCCTTTACCACTTGCCAGCGGATTCGCCAGCCAGCCGCGCTGCTGCTTCATCTTGTGCGCGTTCTGCCAGGTGCGGATGATGACCTCACCGACGCGGCCCATGGCTTGGCTGTCGCTGCTCATCATGCTGATGGCACCGAGGTCATGCAAGATGTCTTCAGCGGCGATGGTTTCTTTGCGGATGCGACTTTCAGCGAATGCCAAGTCTTCTGCGATTGACGGGTCGAGGTGGTGGCAGACCATCAACATGTCGACATGCTCGTCCAGCGTGTTGACGGTGTAGGGCATGGTCGGGTTGGTCGACGACGGCAAAAAGTTGGCCTCACCGACGACCCGCAAAATATCGGGTGCATGACCGCCGCCCGCGCCTTCGGTGTGAAAGGCGCACAAGGCGCGGCCTTTGGTGGCGGCAATGGTGTTCTCGACAAAACCGGATTCATTCAGCGTGTCGCTGTGAATCGCGACCTGCACATCGGTGTCATCGGCAACGTCGAGGCAGTTGCTGATGGCGGCTGGCGTGGTGCCCCAGTCTTCGTGCAGCTTGAGGCCGATGGCGCCGGCGTTGACTTGCTCGTGCAAGGCGGCGGGCAGGCTGGCATTGCCCTTGCCCAAAAAGCCCAGGTTCATCGGAAAAGCATCTGCGGCTTGCAGCATGCGTTCGATGTTCCATGGCCCGGGCGTGCAGGTGGTGGCAAAGGTGCCGGTGGCCGGGCCGGTGCCGCCGCCCAGCATGGTGGTGACGCCGGAGGTCAGGGCTTCTTCAATTTGCTGCGGGCAAATGAAGTGGATGTGGGAATCAATGCCGCCGGCGGTGACGATCATGCCTTCGCAGCTGATGATCTCGGTGCCCGGGCCAATGATGATGTCGACGCCGGGTTGCACATCTGGGTTGCCGGCTTTGCCGATGGCTGCAATGCGTCCGTCTTTCAAGCCGATGTCCGCTTTGACGATGCCCCAGTGGTCCATGATGAGTGCGTTGGTCATGACGGTGTCGACCGCGCCTTGCGCCCGCGTGGCTTGCGACTGCGCCATGCCGTCGCGGATGGTTTTGCCTCCGCCAAATTTCACTTCTTCGCCGTAGCCGCCAGCGCGCAGCGTGTAGTCGGCCTCGACCTCGATCAGCAGGTCGGTGTCGGCCAAGCGAACGCGGTCGCCGACCGTGGGGCCAAACATTTCAGCGTAAGCGCGTCGTCCAATGGTTGCCATGGGGATGTCTCGAAAAATCAAATTGAAAAATGCGTTTACAGCGCGCCTTGGACAAGACCGCGAAAGCCATAGACCTTGCGCTCGCCGGCGTAGTCAACCAGTTCGACCGTGCGTTGCTGGCCGGGCTCGAAGCGCACCGCCATGCCGGACGCAATGTTCAGCCGCATGCCGAGTGCTGCGTCGCGGTCAAAACCCAGCGCCGCGTTGGTCTCGGCAAAGTGGTAGTGCGAACCCACTTGAATCGGCCGGTCAGCGGTGTTTTGCACCACCAGACTGACGGTGCGGCGCCCGGGGTTGAGCACATGGTCGGGACCATCGGTGAAAAGTTCGCCAAGAATCATGCTTGCCTCCGACGGTTCAGGCCAAACGGGCCAGCAATGTCAGGCCTAGGACCGCGACGCTGGCACCGGCTGCGCGGCTGGGCCATTGGTTGGTTTGACGCAAAGCCCAACCGATGCCGATGCCGGCGCTGTGCAACATCGCCGTGGCCAGCATCATGCCGGCTAGCGTGGCCCCGGCGGCGCTGTGGCCGGCCAACTCTTGCCCGTGCGCCAAGCCGTGAAAGACGGCAAAAACGCCGACCAATGCGGCCGCCATCAAGCCGGGCAAACGCCAGCGCGTCAGCACCAGCAAGCCGGTGACCAACAGGGACGCAGCGATCATGGGTTCGACCGCTGCGGTGGCGATGCTGCTGCCCGTCAAACCCGCAAGGGCGCCGGCGAACAACAGCACCATGAAGCCTGCGGGTGCCCAGAGCAAATCCGAACCAGCACGGCGTGCGGTCAAGGCACTCCACAAGCCGACAGCCAACATGGCGGCCAGATGGTCAAGGCCACTGAAAGGGTGAGCGAAGCCTGCAGAGAAGCTGGAGAAAGCCGTGCTGCCGGTTTGGGTGATGGTGTGCGCAAAGGCTACGCCGGAAAGCCCAGCGCTTGTTGCCAGAGCGACGATCTTGATCAACTTTGATTTCATGGGTGTCTTCCTGAAGTGAGTTGTTGGGTTATGGGGTTGTTGAGGGTTCGTCGATTGGGGCATGTCACCGTCCGTCCTTGCGCAAAAGCCTCGTCATGGCGAGCGCAGCGCGGCCATCCATCGTCGAGGTGCGCGGTGATGGACTGCCGCGCTGCGCTCGCAGTGACAGTGCAGTGGATGGCCGCGCTGCGCTTGCAATGATGAAGGTTTTGCATAGTCACACGATCGGCTGATGAACAGTCACCAGCTTGGTCCCGTCCGGAAAGGTAGCTTCGACCTGGATGTCGGTGATGAGGTCGGCGATGCCGTCCATGACGTCGGCGCGGGTCAGGATGGTGCGACCGTCGCTCATGAGCTGGGCCACGGTTTTGCCGTCGCGTGCGCCTTCCATGACGGCTGCGCTGAGCAGTGCCACGGCTTCGGGGTAGTTGAGTTTGAGTCCACGGGCGCGGCGGCGTTCAGCCAACAATCCGGCCGTGAAGATCAGCAGCTTGTCTTTTTCTCTGGGGGTCAGTTCCATGGTTTCTCCGGGTGGGCCATTTGTTCCGGCCGCAAGACTCAAAGGCAAGAATAATGCCACGGCTAAGCCTCGCGTGGCACAGAAACTGCACGACAGCCAGGCGGCCAGCCGCTTAACCACATGCTATGAACGACCCGCTGCCACCCACGCCTCCGCCGCTTGCCCGGTTGGCACCGGTGCGTCCGCCAACCGCCCCGCTGCAGCGCATCATCAAGGTCAGGCGTGACTACAACAGCTGGGTGGCCAGTGAAACCATAGAAGACTATGCGCTGCGCTTCACGCCGCAGCGCTTTCGCAAGTGGTCTGAATGGCGGGTTGCCAATACGGCTTTCGGGGCCGCCTCATTTTTGATTCTGGAGGCTGTCGGCGCCACCTTGCTGGTCAAGTACGGCTTCACCAACGCGTTCTGGGCCATTCTGGCGACCGGTTTGATCATTTTTATGGCGGGACTGCCGATCAGCATTTACGCCGCGCGCTATGGCGTTGACATGGACTTGTTGACGCGTGGAGCTGGCTTTGGCTACATCGGCTCGACGCTGACTTCGCTGATTTACGCGTCATTCACCTTCATCTTTTTTGCGCTCGAAGCGGCCGTCATGGCTTATGCGTTGGAGCTGGCGCTTGGCATTCCACCGGCCTGGGGCTATCTGATTTGCGCGTTGGTCGTCATTCCACTGGTCACGCACGGTGTCTCGGCCATCAGTCGGCTGCAGATGTGGACGCAACCGATCTGGTTGTTGATGTGGGTGGTGCCTTTTGCATATGTGCTGATGCGCGATCCCGGTGCGTTTTCGGGTGTTTTGCACTATGTTGGTGGTAGCGGCACTGACAGTCACTTTGATTTGCACTTGTTTGGTGCTGGCTTGACGGTGGGCATTGCGCTTATCACGCAGATGGGCGAGCAGGCCGACTACCTGCGCTTCATGCCGGTGCAAACACCTGCAACGCGCTGGCGCTGGTGGGCGGGCGTGCTGGCGGGTGGGCCGGGCTGGGTTTTGTTGGGCGTGGTCAAGATGCTGTGCGGCGTGTTGTTGGCGTACTTGGCCATCAGCAACATGGTGCCGCCAGACCGCGCGGTCGACCCGAACCAAATGTATTTGGCGGCCTACGAATATGTCTTTCCCAACTACGGCATGGCGGTGGCAGCTACGGCGCTTTTCGTGGTCATCTCGCAGCTCAAGATCAATGTCACCAACGCCTATGCGGGCTCGCTGGCGTGGTCTAACTTCTTTTCGCGGTTGACGCACAGCCACCCCGGGCGCGTGGTCTGGGTGGTCTTCAATACCTTGATCGCCTTCATGCTGATGGAGATGAGTGTCTTCAAGGCCTTGGGCGATGTGCTCGGCCTGTATTCCAACATCGCCATCGCTTGGATGATGGCGGTGGTGGCGGACTTGGTCATCAACAAACCGCTTGGCTTGTCGCCCAAAGGCATTGAGTTCAAGCGGGCGCATTTGTATGACGTCAATCCGGTGGGCGTCGGTGCCATGGCCTTGGCTTCGGTGTTGTCGGTTGCGGCGTACTTGGGCGCGTTTGGGCCGCTGGCGCAGGCTTTTTCAGCGGTGATCGCGATGCTCACCGCGCTCGTCACCGCGCCGCTGATCGCCTGGGGCACACGCGGTCGCTATTACATCGCCCGGAGTTCTGAACGCACTGAGGAGGTCGCACCTGCGCCGGGTGTTTTTCGGGCCCACCGCATGAGCCGCTGCGTGATTTGTGAGCGCGAGTACGAAAGCCCCGACATGGCGCATTGCCCGGCTTATCAAGGCGCCATCTGCTCTCTGTGTTGCACACTCGACGCGCGGTGTGGCGACATGTGCAAGCCGCACGCCAGTCTGGCGTATCAATGGTCGGCCACTTTGCGCTGGCTGTTCCCGCGCCGTATCTGGCCGTATCTGGACACCGGGTTGGGGCACTTTTTGTTGCTGATGCTGGTCATCGTGCCGCTGTTGGGCAGTGTTTTTGGCTTGCTGTATCACCAAGAGCTGCGGCCGCTGGCGGAGGCTGCGGGCGTTTCTGGTGCGGCTTTGCGCTCGGGCTTTGTCAAGGCCTACATGGCGCTGCTGTTGATCGCCGGCATGGTGGCGTGGTGGATGGTGTTGGCCCAAAAGAGTCGGCAGGTGGCGCAAGAAGAATCAAATCGGCAGACGCATTTGCTGATGCAAGAGATTGATTCGCACCGGCAAACCGACGAGGCGCTGCAACGCGCCAAGCAAGTCGCCGATCAAGCCAACCAAGCCAAGAGCCGCTACATCAGCGCCATCAGCCACGAGCTGCGCACGCCGCTCAACAGCATCCTGGGTTATGCGCAGCTGATGGGCGAAGACCCGTCGATTCCGCCGCATCGCCGGCAGGCTGTCAGCGTCATCAAGCGTGGCGGTGAACATTTGCTGTCGCTGATTGAAGGCACCTTAGATATTGCGCGCATCGAAAGCGGCAAGCTCACCCTGAACGTCAAACCCATGCACTTTGCCGACGGCGTGCAGGAAATGGCGAATCTGTTTGAACTCGAAGCGCAGGCCAAAGGGTTGAAATTCAATTTCGAGCCTGAAGGTGTGATGCCATTGGTGGTGCGTGCGGACGAAAAACGTGTGCGGCAAATCCTCATCAACTTGCTCGGCAACGCCATCAAGTTCACTTCCAGTGGCAGCGTCACGCTGCGCGTGCGTTACGCCCGCGAGATGGCTTTGATCGATGTGGAAGACACCGGGCCCGGCCTGTCTGAGGCAGAGCGCGAGCGCATTTTCGAGCCCTTTACGCGCGCCCACAGTGTCAATAGCGTCAGCAACAGCGTTGGTGCAGCGCCGGGTGCTGGCTTGGGCTTGACCATCGCCAAGATGCTCACGGACCTGATGGGTGGCGAAATGACGCTGACCAGCGCGCCCGGTGTGGGCTCGATTTTTAGGGTCAGGTTGTTCTTGCCTGACATGCACCAAGCGGCTGGCAGCCCCACGAGCGTGCCGCTGCTGAATCGTCCGCGTCACGGTTATGCCGGTGAGCGGCGCCGCATCTTGGTGGTCGACAACGAAGAGGCAGACCGCGATATTCTGGTCAGCCTGCTGCAACCCTTGGGGTTCGAGATTCGCACCGCTGTCAGCGGCCATGACTGTCTTGATTTGTTGGCCGCCGGTCTGCAGCCGCACGCGATTTTGATGGACCTGGCCATGCCCGGCATCGACGGCTGGGAAACCATTCGCCGTTTGCGCGCCTTGGGCGATTCTTCGGCATCTTTGAATTCAGTCGCGCCCCAGATTGCGATTGTTTCGGCCAACGCCTTTGACAAGGGGCTGGAGAACGATGTCGGTATCCGCAACGAAGACTTCATCCTCAAACCCGTGCGCCACAGCGAGCTGCTGGACTGGCTTGAGCGCCAACTGTCCTTGACCTGGTTGACACAAGTGTCGGCCCCTGCGGCCGCGGTGGTGTCAGCACCGTTGACGGCGTTTCTGTGGCCGTCAGCGTCCGAGCTGAAGGCGCTGAGCGAACTGATCAATTTAGGATTTTTCCGCGGCATCATGAATCAGCTCGACACGATAGAAAAAGCCCAGCCCGAGTGCCATGCTTTTGTGGCCGCCATGCAAGTGCTGGCGCGTCAATTTGAGTTTGAAGCCATGGCCCGGCAAATCGACGCACAAGCGGTACTGCCAACAACGCCTTCAGGAGTCCTTCCATGAATAGATGGTTTTTTATCCAGCCGGTCATGACAAATCCCCTCCCGTCGTGGCGAGCGAACCGATTCCCGTCATGGCGAGCGCAGCGCGGCCATCCATCTTTGAGCCGCGCGGTGATGGACTGCCGCGCTACGCTCGCAGCGACGAAAGTTTTGCGCATTGCGGCATGGCGAGCGAACCCCTTCCCGTCATGGCGAGCGCAGCTCGGCTATCCATCTTTGAGCCGCGCGGTGATGGACTGCCGCGCTACGCTCGCAGCGACGAAAGTTTTGCGCACTGCGTCGTGGCGAGCGAACCGATTCCCGTCATGGCGAGCGCAGCGCGGCCATCCATCTTTGAGCCGCGCGGTGATGGACTGCCGCGCTACGCTCGCAGCGACGAAAGTTTT
>CANFJF010000056.1 GCA_947447355.1 Comamonadaceae bacterium | reverse complement strand
GGCGGGCAGGGCGTTTCAGTGGCGTTTGACCTGGCGACACACCGCGGCTACGACTCAGACCATCCGCGTGTGACGGGTGACGTCGGCAAGGCGGGCGTGGCCATTGACAGCGTTGAAGACATGAAAATCTTGTTCGACCAGATTCCGCTGGACAAGGTGTCGGTCTCCATGACGATGAATGGCGCGGTGTTGCCGGTGTTGGCCGACTACGTGGTGGCGGCTGAAGAGCAGGGTGTTTCGCAGGCGCAGCTCAGCGGCACCATTCAGAACGACATTCTCAAAGAATTCATGGTGCGCAACACCTACATCTATCCGCCGGCGCCCAGCATTCGCATCATCGGTGACATCATTGAGTACACGGCCCAGCACATGCCGAAGTTCAATTCGATCAGCATCTCGGGCTACCACATGCAAGAAGCCGGTGCGAACCAAGCGCTGGAGCTGGCCTTCACTTTGGCTGACGGCAAAGAGTACGTGAAGACCGCCATCGCCAAGGGTTTGGACGTCGACGCTTTTGCCGGGCGTTTGAGTTTTTTCTGGGCCATCGGCATGAACTTCTACTTAGAAGTTGCCAAGATGCGCGCTGCGCGTTTGCTGTGGTGCCGGATCATGAAAGAGTTCAACGCCAAGAGCCCGAAAAGCCTGATGCTGCGCACACATTGCCAAACCAGCGGCTGGAGCCTGACCGAGCAAGACCCTTACAACAATGTGGTGCGCACCACCATCGAGGCCATGGCAGCAGTCTTTGGCGGCACGCAAAGCCTGCACACCAACAGCTTCGACGAAGCCATTGCGCTGCCGACCGAGTTTTCATCGCGCATCGCACGCAACACCCAGCTCATCATCCAGGAAGAAACCCACATTCCGCATGTGATCGACCCTTGGGCCGGTAGCTACATGATGGAAAAGCTGACCCAAGACATGGCCGACGCCGCTTGGAAGATCATCGAAGAAGTTGACGCGATGGGCGGCATGACGAAGGCCGTGGACAGCGGCTGGGCCAAACTGAAAATTGAAGCGGCCGCCGCTGAAAAGCAAGCGCGCATCGACAGCGGCAAGGACGTCATCGTTGGCGTGAACAAATACAAACTCAAAACCGAAGACGCGATTGAAACCCGCGACATCGACAACGTCGCTGTGCGCGACGGTCAAATCACGCGCCTGAAGGCGATCAAGGCCAAGCGCGACGATGCCGCCGTACTGGTCGCGCTGGACGCCTTGACTGCTGCCGCTGAAGGCAACAGCGGCAATCTGCTCGACCTCAGCATCCAGGCTGTGCGACTTCGCGCCACTGTGGGTGAAGTCAGCGACGCGCTGGAAAAAGTTTACGGGCGCCATCGCGCCGACACGCAAAAGGTGACCGGTGTGTACGCTGCCGCCTATGACTCCGCCGAAGGCTGGGAAACTCTCAAATCTGAAATCAATGCCTTTGCTGAAGCCGAGGGACGACGTCCCCGCGTGATGATTTCCAAGCTCGGGCAAGACGGCCATGACCGCGGCGCCAAAGTGGTGGCCACGGCATTTGCCGACTTGGGCTTTGACGTCGACATGGGCCCGCTGTTCCAGACGCCCGAAGAATGCGCGCGCCAAGCGATTGAAAACGATGTGCACGCGGTCGGTGTTTCGACGCTCGCAGCAGGTCACAAAACGCTGGTGCCGGCGATCATTGCCGAGCTGAAAAAACAGGGTGCTGACGACATCATCGTGTTTGTCGGCGGTGTCATCCCGCGGCAAGATTACGAGATGCTTTACGAGGCTGGTGTCAAAGGTATTTACGGCCCGGGCACGCCGATCCCGGCGAGCGCCAAAGATGTGCTGGAGCAGATCAAGGCCTGCCTGAAGTGAGCTCGCCCGCGTTGCTGGTGTCGATTCTGCACGGCGATGCCGTTGTGCAGCGCCGCGCTATCGCCAAGGCCATCACGCTGCTGGAATCAACGCGGGCCGATCATCGTCTTGATGCCGATGCCTTGCTCACCACCTTGTTGCCGCACACGGGGAAATCGTTTCGCTTGGGTATCAGCGGTGTGCCGGGCGTCGGTAAGTCAACATTCATTGAAGTCTTGGGTTTGCACCTGATTGCGCAAGGCCATCGGGTGGCGGTGCTGACGATAGACCCGTCCAGCACCGTTTCGGGCGGCTCTATTCTGGGCGACAAGACGCGAATGGAAATGCTGTCCGTTCATGAAAAAGCCTACATCCGGCCCAGCCCCGCCAGCGGAACCTTGGGCGGCGTCGCCGAAAAAACCCGCGAAGCCATGTTGGTCTGCGAAGCTGCCGGCTACGACGTGGTGATTGTCGAAACCGTCGGTGTCGGCCAGAGCGAAACAGCGGTGTCGAACATGACCGACATGTTCGTGCTGATGCAACTGCCGAACGCCGGCGACGATTTGCAAGCCATCAAAAAAGGCGTGATGGAACTGGCCGACTTGGTCATCATCAACAAGGCTGACATCGACGCGATTGCCGCGCAGCGCGCGCAACTTCAAATCACTTCGGCCATGCAGTTGTTGGGCATGTTCAGCGGCTATCTGGAAACCAATTGGCACCCTAAAGCCATGCTGCTGAGTGCCTTGAAAGGCGAGGGCGTAGCGCTTTTTTGGACAGAAGTGCTTGAGTTTCGGGCCCGGCAAACCGCCAACGGAAAATTCGCCAACCGTCGCCAGCAGCAGTCGCTGGCGTGGATGTGGGAGCGCATTGATGCCGGGCTGAAGCAGGCTTTTAAGCAAAATCCGGCTGTCAGTGAGTTGCTGCCGGTGCTGATGACCCAGGTCGTCAGTGGCGAACTTCCCGCCTCCATTGCAGCTCGCAAGCTGCTGGCAGCGAATTTGGATCAAGCGTCAAAAGCCATTACATCAAGAAAGTAATTCATGCAGGACATCCTCGAACAACTCGAACAAAAACGCGCTGCAGCCCGACTCGGCGGTGGTCAAAAGCGCATTGATGCGCAGCACGGCAAAGGTAAGCTAACGGCCCGCGAGCGGCTGGAGCTATTGCTTGACGAAGGCACCTTCGAAGAGTGGGACATGTTTGTTGAGCACCGCTGCAACGACTTTGGCATGCAAGACAACAAGATTCCAGGCGACGGTGTGGTCACCGGTTACGGCATGATCAATGGCCGCTTGGTGTTTGTTTTTAGCCAAGATTTCACGGTCTTCGGTGGTGCGCTGTCTGAAGCGCATGCAGAGAAAATTTGTAAAGTCATGGACCAGGCCATGAAGGTTGGCGCACCCGTCATCGGGCTGAACGACTCTGGCGGCGCGCGTATCCAGGAAGGCGTCGCGTCACTCGGCGGTTACGCCGATGTCTTTCAGCGCAACGTCATGGCCAGCGGTGTGATCCCGCAGATCAGCATGATCATGGGCCCCTCGGCTGGTGGCGCGGTGTATTCACCGGCCATGACCGATTTCATCTTTATGGTCAAAGACAGCTCCTACATGTTTGTGACCGGCCCCGAGGTGGTCAAAACCGTGACCCACGAGGAAGTCACCGCAGAAGAACTCGGCGGCGCCATCACCCACACCACCAAGAGCGGTGTGGCCGATCTGGCTTTTGACAATGACGTTGAAGCGCTGTTGATGCTGCGCCGACTCTACAACTACCTACCGTTGAATAACCGCGAAAAAGCCCCAGTGCGCCCGAGCGCCGACCCGGCCAGTCGCATGGACCTGAGCCTGGACACGCTGGTGCCTGAGAACGCCAACAAGCCTTACGACATGAAAGAACTCATCGTCAAGACAGTCGACGACGGTGACTTTTTCGAGATTCAGCCGGAGTACGCGAAGAACATCATCATTGGTTTTGCGCGCATGGAAGGCCAGAGCGTCGGCATCGTGGCGAACCAGCCGCTGGTGTTGGCGGGTTGCTTGGACATCAAAAGCTCAATCAAGGCGGCCCGCTTTGTGCGTTTTTGCGATGCCTTCAATATTCCGGTGATTACCTTTGTTGATGTGCCTGGGTTCATGCCAGGCACCTCGCAAGAGTTCGGCGGCATCATCAAACATGGTGCGAAATTGCTCTACGCGTACGCCGAGTGCACGGTGCCAAAAATCACCGTCATCACGCGCAAGGCTTACGGCGGCGCGTATGACGTGATGGCCTCTAAGCATTTGCGCGGCGACGTTAACTTTGCTTGGCCGAATGCGGAGATTGCGGTCATGGGAGCCAAGGGCGCAGTTGAAATTATTTTCCGTGAAGACAAGGGTGACCCGGTCAAGCTGGCGGCCAAAGAGGCCGAGTACAAAGCCCGCTTTGCAAATCCGTTTGTGGCGGGCAGCCGCGGCTTCATTGACGACATCATCTTGCCGCACGAAACGCGCAAGCGGATTTGCCGTTCGCTTGTTATGTTGAAAGACAAAAAGCTCGAAAACCCATGGCGCAAACACGGCAACATTCCGCTGTGATGGTCGTCATGAATAACTTTGCATTTCACCGTCTGGGTGGGAGCGGTCTGCCCAGTCACTTTGCTTCGTCTCCCCCGCCCTTCGGTCTCCTCCTTTACCTACGCAAAGCGCCTGGGCAGATCGCTCTTGCCGTGCGGGTGTTAGGGCAACTGTGCACAACCACCTTCGTGGCCTTGGGCGTGGTGTGTCTGCCGCAGCGAAGTCAAGGAGGAGGCCAAAGGCCGGGGGACATGAGCGGAGGTAGATACACCGCGCCCAAGGCGGAGCGAACCGCGCCCAAGGCGGAACGCGCAGCCGACAACACCATGTGCAGCGTATAAAAGAATTGATCGAAAGCAACACCATGTTCAACAAAATCCTGATCGCCAACCGCGGCGAAATCGCCTGCCGCGTCATCCTCACAGCCCGCAAGATGGGCATCAAAACGGTGGCGGTTTATTCTGACGCCGACAAAGATGCACGCCATGTTGAACTGGCTGACGAAGCCGTCAACATTGGCCCTGCACCCAGCCGCGACAGTTATTTGCAAGCCGAGAAAATCATTGCCGCCTGCAAACAAACTGGCGCTGAAGCGGTGCATCCGGGCTACGGTTTTCTGAGTGAGAACGCTGGCTTTGCCAGGCGCGTTGAAGAAGAAGGCTTGGTCTTCATTGGCCCCAAGCACTACTCGATTGCCGCCATGGGCGACAAAATTGAGTCCAAAAAGCTGGCTGGTGCGGCGGGTGTCAATTGCATCCCCGGTGTGAATGACGCGATCGAAACTGCCGAGAAAGCGGTTGAGATTGCCAAAGGCATTGGCTACCCGGTGATGATCAAAGCCAGCGCCGGCGGCGGTGGCAAAGGCTTGCGCGTTGCCTTCAACGACAAGGAGGCTTTTGAAGGTTTCACCAGCTGCCGTAACGAGGCTAAAAACAGCTTTGGTGATGACCGCGTTTTCATTGAAAAATTCGTTGAAGAGCCACGCCACATTGAGATTCAACTGATCGGCGATAGCCACGGTAATGTGATTTACCTGAACGAGCGTGAATGCTCGATTCAGCGCCGCCACCAGAAGGTGATTGAAGAGGCGCCCAGCCCGTTCATCACCGATGCCACACGCAAAGCCATGGGTGAGCAAGCCGTGCTGTTGGCCAAAGCTGTGAAGTACCAGAGCGCCGGCACGGTGGAGTTTGTCGTTGGCAAAGACCAGAGCTTTTATTTCTTAGAAATGAACACTCGCCTGCAAGTCGAGCATCCGGTGACCGAGTGCATCACCGGCCTTGATTTGGTTGAGCTGATGATTCGCGTCGCGGCGGGTGAAAAGCTGCCATTGACGCAAGCCGAGGTCAAACGCGATGGTTGGGCGATGGAGTGCCGTATCAACGCTGAAGATCCGTTTCGCAACTTTCTGCCCAGTACGGGCCGGTTGGTGCGTTTTCAGCCGCCTGCGCAAACCATGTTTGCGGCTGACATGTCGCAGTTGCAAGGTGTGCGTGTGGACACCGGTGTGCAAGACGGCGGCGAGATCCCGATGCATTACGACTCGATGATCGCCAAGCTCATCGTCCATGGCAAAGATCGACTGGACGCCATCGCCAAGATGCGGGAAGCGTTGAACGCGTTTGTGATTCGCGGTATCAGCAGCAACATTCCATTCCAAGCCGCCTTGCTGGCGCATCCGAAATTTGTCGCCGGAGACTTCAATACCGGCTTCATCGCAGAGAACTATGGGCAAGGCTTTCGCGCTGAAGACGTGCCGCACGACGACCCTGATTTCCTGGTCGCCTTGGCCGCTTATGTCAATCGCCGACTGTTGGGTCGGGCTGCCGGTATCAGCGGTCAGATGCCGGGCCACGGCCTCACCGTGAGTGAAGATTTTGTGGTGATCGGCATGGGCGCTGCGGGTCACAACACAGCGCAGCCAGCGCGGGTGCTTGACTATCAGGCGGTATCCGGCTCGAGTGCGGTCGAGACCGGTGGCAAGACTTACGACATTTGCAGCAGCTGGCATCTTGGCGGCGCACGCATTCGTGGCACGGTCAACGGCACCGATTTTTCTGCACAAGTGGAGCGCGGCGTCGGTAAGAACCCGCTGGCTATGCGTTTGATCCACAACGGCACCCGGCTTGATGCATTGGTGTTGTCGCCACGGGCCGCTGAACTGCACAAGATGATGCCGTTCAAAGCGCCGCCTGACATGAGTCGATACGTGCTCTCGCCCATGCCCGGCTTGCTGGTCGATGTGGCGGTGACGGTTGGCCAGAAAGTTCAAGCCGGTGAGCGTGTGGCCGTGATTGAAGCGATGAAGATGGAAAATGTGCTGTTTGCGATTGCGGACGGTGTGGTCGGAAAAGTACTGGCCGCCAAAGGTGAGTCGCTCACGGTGGATCAACCGATTGTTGAGTTCGTTTAAAAGATTGAGAGTGTCTGTATGAACCGTCCATTCAAAGTGCTGGGTATTCAGCAAATCGCCATTGGTGGCCCGAGTAAAGACAGGCTTCGCACACTCTGGGTCGACATGCTTGGGCTCGAAGTGACTGGGAATTTCGTCAGCGAACGCGAAAACGTCGACGAAGATATTTGCGCCATGGGTGTTGGTCCGTTCAAGGTCGAAGTTGATCTGATGCAGCCAATTGATCCCGATAAAAAACCAGCGGTGCACACCACGCCGTTGAACCACGTGGGCTTGTGGATTGACGACTTGCCGCAAGCAGTGAGCTGGCTCACAGCGCAAGGCGTGCGCTTTGCGCCGGGTGGAATTCGTCAAGGTGCGGCTGGTTTTGACATCTGCTTTTTGCATCCGAAGGCCAATGACGAATTCCCCATTGCGGGTGAAGGCGTGTTAGTCGAGTTGGTGCAAGCGCCGCCGGAGGTGGTGAAGGCTTTTTCGGCGATGTCCGCGTCTGCACATTGAAATTACGTCAGGAGTTCATATGGATTTGTCCCGTTTCCCCCGCCGCCGTTATACCGTTGGTCCCACGCCGCTTGAGCTCCTGCCGAACTTCACGCGCGCATTGTCCGAGCTTTGCCCGGATGGACGAGGCCCACAGATCTGGATCAAACGCGATGACATGCTGGGCTTGACGCCGGGCGGTAACAAGACTCGCAAACTTGAGTTTTTGGCTGCCGATGCTCTAGCGCTAGGTGCTGATACCTTGATCACTTGCGGGGCGCCTCAGTCCAATCACTGTCGTGCGACCCTGTCATCAGCCATCAAAGAAAACATGAAGTGCCGCTTCGTGATTGAAGAGCGCGTGCCTGACAGCTATAACGCGGACGCCAGCGGCAATAATTTTCTGTTTCGGCTGATGGGCGTCGAGTCCGTCACGGTGGTCCCGGCGGGCACCAACATGTTGGTGGCTATGCAACAGGTGGCCTCTGAATTGGCCGCTCTGGGGCGCAAGGGTTACATCGTGCCCGGCGGTGGCTCCAATGCGGTGGGTGGCTTGGGTTATGTGGCTTGTGCGCAAGAGTTGCAGCAGCAGTTTTTCGAGCAAGGCGTGCAGATCGACAAAGTCGTGGTGGGCTCGGGCAGTTCTGGCACGCACGGTGGTTTGCTAGCGGGCTTCCTTGGCAACAACATTCAAATTCCGATTATTGGTATTGGTGTGAGCCGGGACCCCGTGGACCAAGATCCGTTGGTACACAAAGAAGCCCAGGCTGTGGCTGATTTAATGGGACTGAACATGACCGTGCCGCGCGAGGCTGTGTTGAGCTTTGGCGATTGGTGGCGTCCTAAATACTCTGTGCCTAACGCGGCGATGGTTGAAGCCGTGCAAATGCTGGCCCGTACCGAAGCTATTTTGTTGGACCCCGTGTACACCGGGAAAATCATGGCGGGCCTGATTGGTCTGGCCCGCCAAGGCTATTTCAAACCAGATGAGAAAGTGCTGTTCATCCACACTGGCGGTGCACCTTCATTGCACGCTTTTGAACCAGTGGTGTTGGGTCTGACTGAACTGCCCGCGGTCTAGCCGTTCAGTCGGCTGCATTGCGTCGGGCTCTGGCCCGCGCCAGGGCCGCTTCAAGCACGGCGCGTTTACTTTGAAGCACGGCGCCGTCAGTGTGCTTTGAATGGGCCGCGACATCAGCTAAGGCCACTTCAGCTTTTTTCTCTAGCCGATCATTTTGAGCCCGTGAGTCTCGCACTTGTTTGATTTGGTGAAACGCATAACGACTGCGCGCGTCCTCGGCCTGTGTGGCAGACCAAGCCTTCCAACCGGTCTCAAGCGCTGTCACATTGACCAAGCTGATGCAATCCACCGGGCAGACGGGGATGCACAGCTCGCAGCCGGTGCAGTGTTTTTCAATCACACTGTGCATGCGCTTGTTGCTGCCGAGGATGGCGTCTGTCGGGCAGACCGGCAGACACAAGGTGCAGCCAATACACCAAGCTTCGTCAATCACCGCCACATGGCGAGGTCCTTCATGTCCATGTTCAGGATCCAGCGCCGTCACAGCTTGGCCGGTCAGTGTGGCCAAACGATGGATGCCTTCATCGCCCCCAGGAGGGCAGCGATTGATAGCGGCTTCGCCAGTGGCAATAGCGTCTGCATAGGCCGCGCAGTCTGGGTAGCCGCAGCGCGTGCACTGGGTCTGCGGCAGCAGTGCGTTGATACTTTCGGACAAACTCACAAAGTTAAACCCGACCAAGTAGGCAAAGCTTTTATTTGCGGGCCGAGGTTTTTTTGACGGCGGTTGCCGGACGGTTTTTTGCGGCGGCCATCGAGACTGCTGGTGTTTTCCGTTTGGCTGGGGAGCTGGCGACCGGTTTTGTTGAGCTGGCCGGGCTTGTCTTCTTTGTCTGTTGATTGTGAGCAAGAATGAAGCTCTTCACCGCAGGGTAAGTGGTCTCGCGCCAGCGGCGGCCGCTGAAAATACCGTAATGGCCGGCGCCTTTGACTTCGAGATGCTGCTGATTGGCTTTGGGAATACTGGAGCACAGGCCGTGGGCTGCTTTGGTTTGTCCCGAGCCTGAGATGTCGTCTAATTCGCCTTCGACGGTGAATTGAGCCGTGGTGGTGATGTCTTGCGGGCGCACGCGTTCGGGAACGCCCTTTTCATTACACACGTCCCACGTGCCATTGACCAGTTTGAACTCCTGAAACACGGTCTTGATGGTGTCGAGGTAGTAGTCGGCATCCATGTCGAGGACGGCGTTGTATTCGTCATAAAATTTGCGGTGTGCTTCGACGCTTGCGTCATCGCCTTTGAGCAAGTCTTTGAAGTAGTCGTAATGGCTGCTGGCGTGGCGATCCGGATTCATGGCGACGAAACCGGTGTGCTGCAAAAAGCCAGGATAAACACGTCGGCCAGCGCCTGCAAAATTGCTTGGCACGCGGAAGATCACATTGTTTTCAAACCAGCTGTAACTCTTGTTCATGGCCAGATTGTTGACCGCTGTGGGTGACTTGCGTGCATCAATCGGGCCACCCATCATGGTCATGCTCAGGGGTGTGGTTTCCCCACGGGAGGCCATCAGCGAAATTGCGGCGAGCACCGGCACGGTTGGCTGGCACACGCTGATGACGTGGCAATTGCCGTAAGCGCCTTGCAGGTGGCGGATGAATTCTTGAACGTAGTTGACGTAGTCGTCTAAGTTAAATCGCCCCTCAGACAGGGGCACAGTACGTGCATTTTTCCAGTCCGTGATGTAGACCTTGTGGTCTTTCAGCATGGTTTTAACCGTGTCTCGAAGCAAGGTTGCATAGTGGCCAGACAGCGGCGCCACGATCAGCACCACTGGTTGCTCTTTGAGGTGTGTCAGCGTGGTGGGGTCGTCAGTGAAGCGCTTGAAGCGGCGCAGTTCGCAAAAGGGTTTGTCCAACTCAATCCGCTCATGAATCGCCACGCTGGTGCCATCGACGTCAACCGTGGTCAGGTCGAAACTTGGTTTTTCGTAATCTTTGCCAAGGCGGTAAATCAAGCTGTAACCTGCTGCCACACGCTGAGATAGCGGATTTTGACCGACCGGTGTCAGAGGATTGCTGTAAAGCTTGGCTGCAGCCTGCGCAAAGTCGACGAAAGGCTCCATCATTGTTCGTTGCGTTTCATAGACTTGGTAAAGCATAGCGGGGCCCCTTTTGGTGTGACATCTGATAATGTTGCAGTGCAATATAACAGTAGCTGAGTTTGTATTTTAGGAGAGCAAACACTAATACGGTGCGTTCTAAGGTGACCCTTGTCAACTTGCCGAAAGCTTCTCCTCGGTGCTTTCTCGACACATTTCTTAAAGTTATGCTCGAGCAGCGGAATTTCAAGATTAAAGAAAGATAAAAGTGATATGGCCACCAGCCTCAGCAGTCTGTCGACGCTCCAGTTTGAAAAATTGAAACAAACTGATCTTTTACCCGTCCTGTTTATTGGGCATGGCAGCCCAATGAATGCCGTGACCGACAACGAGTACCGCCGCAGCTGGCAAGCACTCGGGGCGCGTTTTGACGCCGACTGGCCCATGCCCCAGCTTATTTTGTGCATTTCTGCGCACTGGCTGACCGAGGGCTGGTGGCTGACCGCCATGTCGCAACCCAAAACAATTCACGATTTCGGTGGTTTCCCGCAAGAATTGTTTGACCAGCAGTACCCGGCGCCGGGTGCGCCCGAGGCAGCGGCTGAAATCAGCCGGGCGGTGCGCCAGCGCATGTCTTTGCCTTTGGGGCTGGACACTAATTGGGGACTTGACCACGGTGCGTGGTCCGTTCTGAAACCGATGTTCCCCAAGGCAGATGTCCCCGTGGTGCAGCTCAGCATGGACTACAGCCGTGCGCCCAGTGAGCATTACGCGCTAGCGCGCCAACTCAAGGCCTTGCGACGGCGTGGTGTGCTGATCGTGGCCAGTGGCAACGTGGTGCACAACCTGCAGCATGCGCAGCGCGGCGCAGCGTCCAGCCAAGCGTATGACTGGGCCCTGGAGTTTGACCAGACCATCGGCGGTTATGTGCAGCAAGGCCAATTGGATGCGCTGCAGAATTTCCAGAAGCTAGGCAGTCTGGCAACGATGGCTCACCCCACGTACGAGCATTTGTTGCCGTTGCTTTACGCGGCGGGCGCTGTGGATGCTGGCGAGCCTGTGAAGTTTTTCAATACCAGTTTTCAGCTGGCGTCTATTTCCATGCGCTCGATGATTTGGGGCGAGGCCTGATTTCTCCGGCCTCAGGCCGTGCGCTTAGATGACCTTGGCAATCGACGCGCAGACGTAGTCGATGTTTTTGGTGTTCAAAGCAGCGACGCACATCCGCCCCGTGTCTGTGCCATACACCGCGAACTCATTGCGCAGACGCACCATTTGGTCTTTGGTCAGGCCTGAGTAGCTGAACATCCCGATTTGTTGGGTGATGAAGCTCATGTCTTGCTTGACGCCAGCCGCCTTGAGTTTTTCGACCATCAAGGTGCGCATTTGTTTGATGCGTTCACGCATGACGGCCAGCTCCTGTTCCCATTGAGCGCGCAGGGCGGGTGTGTTCAAGACCGCTGCGACCACCGCACCACCGTGAATGGGCGGGTTGCTGTAGTTGGTGCGAATGACGATTTTCAGCTGGCTCAGCACGCGATCGGCTTCTTCCTTGCTTGCGCACAGCACGCTCAGGGCACCGACGCGCTCACCATACAGGCTGAAGCTTTTGGAGAAAGAGGTCGAGACGAAAAAGTCCAGGCCAGCGGCCACGAATTTGCTGATGACCGCACCGTCCTCGGCGATGCCATGGCCAAAGCCTTGGTAAGCCATGTCGAGGAAGGTGACCAGTCCGCCGGCTTTCATCGCGGCAATGACGTCGTCCCACTGCGCCGCAGTGATGTCGTAACCGGTCGGGTTGTGGCAGCAAGCGTGCAGCACAACGATGGTGCCTGGTGCAGCCGCTTTGAGTGCGGCCAGCATGCCGGCGAAGTTCACGCCACGGCTGGCGGCATCGTAGTAAGGGTAGCTCTCGACCTCAAAGCCGGCGTTGGTGAACAGCGCGCGGTGGTTTTCCCAGCTCGGGTCGCTGATCAGCACTTTGGCCTTGGGGTTCAGGCGTTTCAAGAAATCAGCGCCTACTTTCAAGCCGCCAGTGCCGCCAATTCCTTGCACGGTCGCCACTCGGCCGCTCTTGACGGGTTCGCTGTCAGCCCCAAATACCAAGTTCTTAACAGCTGCGTCGTAAGCGGCAATGCCGTCAATCGGCAAGTAAGCACGTGGCTTCGGTTCATCAGCCATCAGCTTTTCAGCCGCTTTCACACAATCGAGCAAGGGTAATTTGCCGTTGTCGTCGTAATAAACACCAACGCCTAAATTGACTTTGGCGGGGTTGGTGTCGGCATTGAACTGCTCATTGAGCCCGAGGATGGGGTCGCGTGGTGCCATTTCGACGGCGGTGAACAAAGACATGGAAAAATCCTTTGAAAAATAATGAAGTTGTCTGGACAGGCCGGGGTTTTGAGACGATCTTTTCGTCCAGCCACGGAATGTCGTATTCTGTTTGGTTGTCTGGAATTTTAACGGGCCAGGATTGAGGTTTATGCAAGAAGTCAATGAAGTTGTGGTCGTCCCCGCCAGTTCGCCGGGAGAAGGGGCCTTGCCCGGCCACTTTGTGAGCTTTCCGGGATCGCCTTTTGAGTTGTTCATGCCCTATGAACCTGCCGGCGACCAACCGGCCGCCATTGCGCAATTGGTCGAGGGGATCAACGACGGCGAAGTGTTTCAGACCTTGCTGGGCGTGACCGGTTCGGGCAAGACCTTCACAATGGCCAATGTCATCGCGCAGATGGGGCGGCCGGCCATTGTCTTTGCGCCGAACAAGACGCTGGCGGCGCAGCTTTACAGTGAGTTCCGTGAGTTTTTCCCGAAGAACGCGGTCGAGTACTTCGTCAGCTACTACGACTATTACCAGCCTGAAGCCTACGTGCCGCAGCGCGATCTTTTCATTGAAAAAGACTCCGCCATCAATGAGCACATTGAGCAGATGCGGCTCTCCGCCACCAAAAGCGTGCTGGAGCGCCGCGACACCATCATCGTTGCCACCGTCAGCGCGATTTATGGCATCGGTGCGCCCGAGGATTACACGCAGATGCGGTTCATCGCGCGGCTGGGCGACAAGATGGGTCAGCGCGATGTGATTGCCCGTTTGATCCGCATGCAGTACAGCCGCAATGACCAAGACTTCGCACGTGGTACGTTCCGGGTGCGCGGTGATGTGATCGACGTTTTCCCGGCGGAACACTCTGAGCTGGCCATTCGGATTGAGTTGTTTGACGACGAGATCGAAACGCTGCAGTTGTTTGATCCCTTGACCGGGCGCATTCGGCAAAAGATTCCGCGCTTTGTGATTTACCCAAAAAGCCATTACGTGACCCCGCGCGACAAGGTCATGATCGCGGTGGAAACCATCAAACTCGAACTGGTTGAGCGCGTCAAGCAGTTCATCAGTGAAGGCAAGCTGGTCGAGGCTCAGCGCATCGAACAGCGTACCCGTTTCGACTTGGAAATGCTGGGTGAAATCGGCCACTGTAAAGGCATCGAAAACTACACCCGGCACTTGAGCGGTGCACCGCCAGGCTCGGCGCCATCTACGTTGTGCGACTACATGCCGAAGGACTCGCTGATGTTCTTGGACGAGAGCCACGTCATGATCGGCCAGCTCAACGCCATGTACAACGGTGACCGCGCTCGCAAGACGACGCTGGTGGAATACGGCTTCAGGTTGCCGAGCGCGCTTGACAATCGGCCGCTCAAGTTTGAAGAGTTCGAAGGCAAGATGCGCCAAGCTGTCTTTGTCTCAGCCACGCCTGCCGCTTATGAGCAAACGCATTCCGGTCGCGTGGTCGAGCAAGTGGTTCGGCCTACCGGGCTGGTGGACCCGCAAGTGGAAGTGCGACCTGCCACGCACCAAGTGGACGATGTGCTGCAGGAAATTCGCATTCGCGTGGAAAAGAACGAGCGCGTGCTGATCACCACGCTGACCAAGCGCATGGCCGAGCAGCTGACCGATTACCTCACCGACAACGGCGTCAAAGTGCGCTATCTGCACAGTGATGTTGAGACGGTTGAGCGGGTTGAGATCTTGCGTGACTTGCGGCTGGGTGCTTTTGATGTGCTGGTCGGCATCAACTTGCTGCGAGAAGGCATCGACATTCCTGAGGTCAGTCTGGTGGCTATTTTGGACGCCGACAAAGAAGGCTTTTTGCGCTCTGAGCGCAGCTTGATTCAGACCATTGGCCGTTCCGCCCGAAACCTCAACGGCAGGGCGATTTTGTACGCCGACCGCATCACCGATTCGATGAAGCGGGCGATCGATGAAACCGAGCGCAGGCGCAACAAGCAGATCGCCTTCAACATTGAGAACAACATCACGCCGCGCAGTGTGGTCAAGCGAATCAAGGATTTGATTGACGGCGTTTACAGCGAAAAGTCCGGCAAAGAAGCCGAGAAGTTCGAGATGCAAAGGGCGCTGGTCGAGGACATGAGTGAAAAAGACGTGGCCCGTGAAATCAAGCGTCTCGAAAAGCTGATGATTGAGCACGCTAAAAACTTGGAGTTTGAGAAAGCTGCAGGAGTCCGCGACCAGTTGAGCCAGATCAAAGCGCAGGCCTTTGGTGCGGCCGGCAAGGACAACGTCCTGTTGATTGCGCCAGCGCCGAAGGGGTGAAGCTCTGAGTCGTTCTTGTTGAGCTCTCTGTAGGCCGTAACCTCGCGTCGGCCTAGGATAAGTAGCCTACTAAAACAGTCGGACTCTCTGCTATACTTGACGAAATTAGTCGAGAACAAGAGTTCGAAGCAAATCTCCATCGCAGTCACTCGAGTGAAACATACACAGTGGTCTGCGGCAGTAGGGGAAACGTCCTTGGGGTCACAAGCCGCAAGGTGAGACAAATTGGTAGCCAAACCAACATTTACAGGAGCTTGAAAATGCGACTCACAACCAAAGGCCGTTTTGCGGTCACCGCCATGATTGATTTGGCCTTGCGCCAGAACAATGGTCCCGTCACGCTAGCGGCTATCAGCCAGCGGCAACAAATTTCGCTGTCTTACCTTGAACAGTTGTTCGGTAAACTGCGCCGCCATGAATTGGTCGAATCTACCCGTGGCCCTGGTGGTGGTTACTCCCTCGGCCGCAAAGCCGACAAGATCACCGTTGCCGACATCATTGTTTCTGTGGACGAGCCGATTGACGCCACCCATTGCGGCGGCAAAGAAAACTGCTTAGGTGAAGCGGGTCGTTGCATGACCCACGAGTTGTGGGCTTCTTTGAACAGTC
The DNA here is from genome assembly GCA_947447355.1 of Comamonadaceae bacterium. Lineage (GTDB taxonomy): Bacteria > Pseudomonadota > Gammaproteobacteria > Burkholderiales > Burkholderiaceae_C > Polaromonas. Next base: position 6,041 of record CANFJF010000056.1, on the reverse strand, counting down.
GCATGGTTGAGTTTCTGGACTCTGTCACCTTGCAAAAGCTGGTCGATGACCAAATCGCTAAAGGCGTTGTCATTGAAAGCACGCCGCAAATCAAAAAAGCCATCTTCAGCTCACCTATTGTCAAACCTATGCGTATCAATGCGCCTAATTCAGTGTTTGCCTTGGGCAACGCTTTTTCAAAGAGCTGATTCTGATTTCAGCCACGCCATCCTGCATTAGTTAACCAGCCTCTATCGAAGACACATACATGGAAACGCCTCACTTCCCCATCTATATGGACTACAGCGCCACGAATCCTTGCGATCCGCGCGTGGTGGACGCCATGATTCCTTGGCTGCGTGAGCATTTTGGCAACCCTGCATCGCGCAGTCATGCGTGGGGCTGGGAGGCCGAAGCCGCCGTAGAAAAGGCCCGCGACAACGTGGCGGCCTTGATCGGTGCTGACTCACGTGAGATCGTCTGGACCAGCGGTGCGACCGAGTCCAACAACCTCGCGCTCAAAGGTGCCGCTAACTTTTACAAGAGCAAGGGCATGCACCTGATCACGGTGAAAACCGAGCACAAGGCGGTTCTGGACACCTGCCGCGAACTCGAGCGCCAAGGCTTTGAAGTGACTTATATGGACGTACAAGCCGATGGTTTGCTCGATTTAGACGCCCTGAAAGCCGCCATCCGTCCCGACACCATCATCGTCAGCGTGATGTATGTGAACAATGAAATCGGCGTGATTCAAGACATCCCGGGTATTGGCGCGATCTGCCGCGAACGCGGTGTGATTTTCCACGTGGACGCAGCCCAAGCCACCGGCCGTGTCGACATCGACATGGCCACGTTGCCGGTTGACCTGATGAGCTTGACCGGCCACAAGACCTATGGCCCCAAGGGCATTGGCGCTTTGTATGTGCGTCGCAAACCGCGCATTCGCCTTGAAGCGCAAATGCATGGCGGCGGTCACGAGCGCGGCATGCGTTCCGGCACCTTGCCTACGCACCAGTGTGTCGGCATGGGCGAGGCCTACCGCATTGCCAAAGAAGAGATGCACGAAGAAAACAAACGGATTCGCGCTTTGCACGACCGTATGTTGGCCGGCTTGAAAGATGTCGAAGAAGTCTTTCTGAATGGTCACGCTGAAAAACGCATTCCGCACAACCTGAACATGAGCTTCAACTTCGTCGAAGGCGAGTCGCTGATCATGGGTATCAAAGGTCTGGCTGTGTCGAGCGGATCGGCCTGTACCTCGGCCAGTTTGGAACCCAGCTATGTGCTGCGCGCCCTCGGCCGCAGCGACGAATTAGCGCACAGCAGCTTGCGCATGACGATTGGCCGTTGGAGCACCGAAGAAGAAATAGATTACGCCGTGGCGACCATCAAAGAAAATGTGGCCAAGCTGCGAGAACTTTCTCCCCTGTGGGAAATGTTCAAGGATGGTGTCGATCTGTCGACCATCCAGTGGGCCGCACACTAACCTCATTAATATTAGGAGTTCATCATGGCATATAGCGAAAAAGTAGTAGACCACTACGAAAACCCACGCAACGTTGGTTCCTTTGAAAAAGGTGACGAGACGGTCGGCACGGGCATGGTCGGCGCGCCGGCTTGCGGCGACGTCATGAAGTTGCAAATTAAAGTGAATCCATTGACCGGTGTGATTGAAGACGCACGTTTCAAGACTTACGGCTGCGGTTCGGCTATTGCTTCGAGCTCGCTCGTCACCGAGTGGGTCAAGGGTAAGACGCTGGACGAAGCGGCAAGCATTAAAAACAGCGCCATCGCTGAAGAACTGGCCTTGCCACCTGTCAAAATCCACTGCTCGATCCTGGCCGAAGATGCCATCAAGGCAGCGGTCAGCGACTACAAACTCAAGCACGCCCTGACGGCTTGAATAACAGATTGAATCTGCCACTATGTCCGTAACACTGACTGATGCTGCAGCGCGCCATGTGACGCGTTACATGACCAAGCGTGGCAAGGGCGTGGGCGTTCGGCTGGGGGTTAAGACCACGGGTTGCTCGGGTCTGGCCTACAAGCTGGAATATGCCGACGAAATTGCTCCCGAAGACATTGTCTTTGAAGACAACGGCGTCAAGGTGTTGGTCGACCCCAAGAGCATGGCTTACATCGATGGTACCCAACTGGATTTTGTCCGTGAAGGTCTCAACGAAGGCTTTAAATTCACCAACCCGAATGAACGCGACCGCTGCGGTTGCGGCGAGAGCTTCCGAGTTTGAGGCTGACTTCCCGGCCATGAACCGGCTGCCGCCTTCACCCCCGGTGCTGGCGGCTTTTTCTTGTTATGAACCTGCAATCTACCGACTTTGAATTGTTCCAACTGCCTGTGCAGTTTGCGCAGCCGCGCGCGCTGATCGATACGCGCTGGAAAGAGCTTCAACGCGAAGCCCATCCCGACAAGTTCGCAGCGCAAGGCGCTGCTGCGCAGCGCTTGGCGATGCAATGGTCGGTGCGCATCAATGAGGCTTATCAACGCCTGAAAGACCCGTTGAAACGCGCCAGCTATCTTTGCGAACTCCACGGGGCACACATCAACGCTGAAAACAACACGGCTATGCCGCCGGCTTTTTTGATCCAGCAAATGGAGTGGCGTGAAGCGCTTGAAGACGCAACAACCCTAGCGCAACTCGAAGTCATCGCCGAAGAAACCAGCGCCGCAGAACAGGCCCAGTTGGCCGTCATTGCAGATACCTTGGATGTGGCGCAAGACCATGCTAAGGCCGCCAACGAGGTTCGCAGCCTGATGTTCATCCAGCGTTTCGGCACCGAAGTTGAAGCCCGTATCGACCAGCTCGCCAGTTAATTGCCACTCAAGGAAGAACACACAAACACATGGCATTACTTCAGATTTCAGAACCCGGCTTTAGCCCTGACCCGCACCAACGCCGCATCGCTGTCGGCATCGACCTGGGCACTACCCATTCGCTGGTAGCCAGCGTGCGCAACGGCGTGGCCGAATGCCTGCCCGACCAACAAGGCCGCGTGATTCTGCCGAGCGTGGTGCGCTACCTCAGCGCTGACAAACGTCAAATCGGTTTCGAGGCACTGGCCGCACAAGTTGAAGACCCGCACAACACCATCGCATCGGTCAAGCGCTTGATGGGCCGTGGCCTACACGACATTGTCAATCCCAGCCGCCTTCCTTACCAGTTGATTGACAAGCCGGGCATGGTGGGATTGCACACCGCAGCCGGTGAGAAAAGTCCGGTTGAAGTCAGTGCCGAAATTTTGGCGACCTTGCGTTTTCGCGCAGAAGACACCTTTGACGACGATGTTTTTGGTGCGGTGATCACTGTGCCGGCGTACTTTGACGAAGCCCAGCGCCAAGCCACCAAAGACGCCGCACAACTCGCCGGTCTGAACGTGCTGCGCCTCATCAACGAACCCACCGCCGCAGCCATTGCCTACGGCCTGGACAACAACAGCGAGGGTGTTTTTGCGGTCTACGATTTAGGCGGCGGCACCTTCGATATTTCGATTCTGCGTTTGACACAAGGCGTGTTTGAGGTGGTCGCCACGGGTGGCAACTCAGCGCTGGGCGGTGATGACTACGACCGTGCGCTGGCTGATTGGGCCTTGGAACAAACCGCCATTCCACCGGTTGAAAATGCGGCCGACAAGGCCGCCTTGCTGCGCACAGCGCGTGCCGTCAAGGAAGCACTCAGCACGCAGGAATTGGTGGCTTTGCAGCTTGAGCTGACTGATACGCGAATTGACACCATCGTCACACCCGCCGACTTTGCAGATATCACCTCCGACTTGACAGCGCAGACCATGACGGCTGTGCGCAAAGCCTTGCGTGATGCCAAGCTCGGCAAAGACGATATTCAGGGCGTCGTATTGGTGGGTGGTTCAACCCGCATGCCGGCCATCCGTTCAGCCGTGGCCGAATTCTTCGGTCGTGAGCCCTTGACCAACCTGAACCCCGACGAAGTCGTGGCGTTGGGCGCTGCTATCTCTGCCAATCAGTTGGCAGGCAACCACACGGGTGACAATTTATTGCTGCTCGATGTGATACCACTGTCTTTGGGTATTGAGACCATGGGCGGTTTGGTGGAGCGCATCGTGCCGCGAAATCAGACCATTCCGACGGCTATGGCGCAGGACTTCACCACCTACAAAGACGGCCAAACAGCCTTGGCCTTGCATGTGGTGCAGGGCGAGCGCGACTTGGTGGCCGACTGCCGGAGTCTGGCTCGATTCGAGTTGCGTGGCATCCCACCGATGGCCGCTGGCGCAGCGCGCATCCGCGTGACCTTCACGGTCGACGCTGACGGCTTGTTGAGCGTCAGCGCGAAAGAGCAGGGCAGCGGGGTCGCCGCGCAGATTGACGTTAAGCCGTCTTACGGTCTGTCGGACGACGACATCGCCCGCATGTTGCAAGAGAGTTTTTCGACCGCCCAACAAGACATGCAGGCACGCGCACTGGCCGAAGCCCGCGTCGACGCCGACCGCATGTTACAGGCCACGGAAAGCGCGCTGAACGCTGATGCGGACTTGCTTGAAGCTGAAGAAAAAGCAACTATCGACACGCTGATGGCCGCCGTCGCCAGCGCCCGTGTCGATGCAGACGCCGCCACCATTGAAGCCGCTAACCAAGCCCTCGCCAAAGGCACCGAAAACTTCGCCGCACAGCGAATGAACCGCGGTATTCAAAAAGCCTTAGCCGGCAAAAACATAGCAGCGGTCTGACGCAGACCGCTTTATTTTCAAAATTATCAGAGCACTCAACTCATGCCCATCATCAAAATATTGCCACATCCTGAATATTGTCCGCAAGGCGCTGAAGTCAGTGCACCCGCTGGCACCTCCATTTGTGAAGCGCTGCTGGACAACCACATCAACATTGAACACGCCTGCGACATGAGCTGCGCCTGCACAACGTGCCATGTCATCGTTCGGGAAGGCATGAAGTCACTCAATGATCTCGATGAAAATGAAGAGGACTTGCTGGACCGTGCTTGGGGACTGGAGCCGAATTCTCGGTTGAGTTGTCAGGCCTTTTTAGGGCTGAGCGATGTGACTGTTGAAATTCCCAAATACACAGTCAACCATGCCAAAGAACTTCATTGATGTGATGGCCGTGACAAAGCGATAATTCAAGCTATGCGTCAAATTGTTCTGGATACGGAAACGACTGGTCTTTCTGCCGAAAACGGCGATCGCATCATTGAGATTGGCTGCGTTGAACTAGTCGCTCGCAAGCTGACCGGCAACAACCTCCATTTCTATCTCAACCCTGGCCGGGACAGTCATGAAGATGCGCTAAAAGTTCACGGCATCAGCAATGAATTTTTACGCGACAAACCAAAGTTTTCTGCGGTCGCGGATGAGTTGTTGGCCTATCTGGCTGATGCAGAAATAATCATCCACAACGCGCCATTCGACGTCAGTTTTCTGAACAAAGAACTCTCACTGATCGGCAAGCCGCCACTCAAACATTGCGTCGCCAAAGTGGTCGACAGCCTGATGATGGCTAAGGAGTTGTTCCCCGGTAAACGCAATTCGCTAGACGCCTTGTGTGACCGCCTTGAAGTAGACAACGCCGGCCGAACCCTTCACGGCGCCCTGCTCGACGCCGAACTACTGGCCGACGTTTACATCAACCTCACACGCGGTCAAAACAGTTTGGTGATGGACTTGGGTACAGAGCCGGAAGCCGGTGTTGCCATTCAAATCGTTGATCTGACCACGTTTGACTTGCCTTTGTTAGTGGCTAACGACCAAGAGACCGCTGCACATGAGGCGCTCTTGAACGGCATCGATAAGGCCAGTAAAGGCAAGACGGTATGGCGCGTACTGGCTGCTTGAAAAATCAGCTCAGCGTACCGGAATAGCGCAAAAAACTCATATAATTTGAGGCTTACTGAAAAGCACAGGGAGATTAGCTCAGGGGTAGAGCATTGCATTCACACTGCCAGGGTCGCAAGTTCGAAACTTGCATCTCCCACCAGAATTTAGATTTAAATCAAGGACTTGGCATTACTGCCAAGTCCTTTTTTTTTGCCCAATGTCTAATAATTGGAGCCAAT
>CANFJF010000055.1 GCA_947447355.1 Comamonadaceae bacterium | reverse complement strand
GTTGCCATGCACATCGATGCTGACGCCGACCAAGCGGCCCGGCAGCGAACGCTTGAACTCATCGCGGCAGGCGAGGTAAGCGGCGTGTGGGCCACCATTGCCCATGGGCATGCCAAAGCGCTGCGTGGTGCCCAGCACGATGTCAGCGCCCCATTCGCCGGGCGGCGCGAGCAGTGTCAGCGCCAGCAGATCAGCCGCCACGCAAAAGGCTGCGCCTTTGAGTGCTGCATGGCCAGCCAATGGCCGCAGGTCATGGATCATGCCGTTGGTGGCCGGGTACTGCGCCAGCACGCCGAAGTAGTCGCCGCTGGACATCAGCTGCGGCAAAGGCTCTGCCCAAGTGCTGACTTTGACTTCAATGCCGAGCGGCTTGGCGCGGGTCTGGATGACTTCAATCGTCTGCGGGTGGCAGTCGCCGGAGACCAAAAAGACCATGCTTTTGCTTTTGACGCTGCGCTTAGCCAGCGTCATGGCCTCAGCTGCAGCCGTGGCTTCGTCGAGCATGGAGGCGTTGGCGACAGCCATGCCGGTCAGGTCACAGACCATGGTCTGGAAGTTGACCAGCGCTTCTAGGCGGCCTTGCGAAATCTCCGCCTGATAAGGCGTGTAGGCGGTGTACCAAGCCGGGTTTTCAAGGATGTTGCGCAAGATCACGCCGGGTGTGAGGGTGTCGTAATAGCCTTGGCCGATGAAGCTCTTGAAGACTTTGTTCTTGCCAGCCAAGGCCTTGAGTTCTGCCAGCGCTGCGGCCTCTGTGATGGCTGCCGGAATCGCCATGGCGGTGCTGCGTGCAATCGAGCGCGGCACGATGCCGTCGATCATCGCGCGCCGTGAAGCTGCACCGATGGCGCTGAGCATCAGCGTTTCATCAGCGGCACTGATGCCGATATGACGAGCGACGAACTCGTTAGCGTTTTCAAGTTCGCGCAGGGGTTTGGCAAATGTCAACAATAGAGAGCTTTCTTGGTGAGTGGATCAGCTGGCAGAAAAAGTGGTGTAAGAGGTCTCGTCCATCAGTGCGTCTAACTGCGAAGCGTCAGCCAGCTTGACCTTGAAAAACCAACCAGCGCCCAGCGGGTCAGTGTTGGCCAGCGACGGGTCATCGCGCAGGGCTTCGTTGACTTCAACTACTTCGCCGGTGATCGGCATGTAGACGTCAGCCGCAGCCTTGACCGATTCGACCACGCCGGCTGTGGCTTTTTGGGGCAGAGTGGTGCCGACTTCAGGCAGGTCGACAAAGACCACATCGCCCAACGCGTCTTGCGCGTGGACCGTGATGCCGACGGTGGCGATGTCTCCTTCAATGTTGAGCCATTCGTGGTCTTCGGTGTACTTGATCATGAGGTTCTTTCAGTCGGAAAAGGTCAGAAACGGGTTGGGTTTATTGTGAACGATGTGCCTGATACGCGTGATGCGGCCATGTGATGCAAGTTCAACCGCGGTGGTAGCGATTGGCCACAAAGGGCAGGGGACTCACTTGCATGGGCACCGGCTTGCCGCGCACGATGGCGTTCAGGCGGGTACCAAGAGCAGCATGGGCCGGTGGCACATAGGCCATGGCAATGGCTTGGTTGAGGCTCGGGCTCAGGAGTCCACTGCTGACTTCGCCTGCATGTTCGCCGCCTGTTGTTTGCAACTCGGTGTGTTCGCGCACCGGCACGCGCTCCAGCGCTATCAAACCAACGCGTTGGCGGGTCAGCAGTGTGGGGTCGGCCAGTTGCGCCAGCACGGTTTCTGCACCTAGGAAGCCGCCGGCTCGTTCACCCCCGGTGCGCCGAATTTTTTGGATCGCCCAGTTCAGATTGGCCTCAACCGGCGTGGTGCTGCTGTCGAGGTCATTGCCATACAGGCAGAGGCCGGCTTCTAAACGCAGCGAGTTGCGCGCACCCAAACCGACAGGTTTGACTTCGGGCTGGTTTAGCAAGGCACGGGCCAAACTGTCAGCCTGCTCTGCTGGCACCGAGATTTCAAAACCGTCTTCGCCGGTGTAGCCGCTGCGGGTGATGAAGCAGTCGCAGCCCGCCACTTGGAAAGAGCCGCCGCTCATGAAAACCAGGGAGCTCACACCAGGGGCAAGCCGCGCCAAAGCACGCACAGCCTGTGGCCCCTGCAAGGCCAGCAGCGCCATCTCTGGCATCGGGATAACTTCGCAGCGTTGGCCGATTTTGTGCTGAATATGCGCGATGTCGCCGACCTTGCAAGCGCCATTGACGATCAGGAAAAGGTCGCCGCCGTGGGCCACGTCACGGTTGACAAACATCAGGTCGTCGATGATGCCGCCCTCGTCATTCAGTAACAGCCCGTAGCGTTGTTTGCCGACCGCCAAGCCCATCACATTCATGGGGATCAGGCTCTCTAGCGCGGCGGCGGCGTCTGCGCCAACCAAGCGCAGCTGGCCCATGTGGGACACGTCAAACAGGCCGGCGGCGGTGCGCGTGTGCAAGTGCTCGGCCATCAGTCCGGCCGGGTATTGCACCGGCATGCTGTAGCCGGCAAACGGCACCGTGCGGGCACCGAGTTCAGCATGCAAGGCGTGCAGCGGGGTGTTCAAAAGAATTTCAGAAACAGGCAGGGACACGGGTGGTTCTCCAGGGGGCAAAGCACTGCATAGCGCGGAATCCATGACGCGTCATGGTCTGCCCCTTCTGTCCACTTTACCTGAGAGATTCACCCGGCGATGCGGGCTTGCTCCTTCGGTGGACCGTCTCGAACAACGGCCTCTCTCCAGATGGGAACGCCACAGAACAGCAATGCTGAGCGGTGACGGTTGTCAGTCCTTTGGCCTGAGCGTTCAGCAAACCATTGAGGGTTCGGTTGCGCCTTCGGCGGTTTTCATTTCTGACAAAAACGCTCTCCTGACATTCAAATTGTAGCGGCACGAAAGTACACAACTTGTACTCGATACATGAAAAAAGTTCTGCATTTTGAGGCTCAGAACGTCTTTCATCGCATGGCCGGATGATGTCTGCCCTGCTGCAAATGCTGCAGTCTGTTAAGTGTGTGTCCGCCTGTCAGTTGTAACCGTTTTTGTCCTACAACGGCTGAGTTTTGGCATAGGAATAATCGCCTCTATTGATCCATATTGCACTCAAATTCACACGACCATGTTGCAACGTTCACGAGCAAAAAATTCATCTTGGGTGGCCTGGTCATGGCCTTGGGTCAGTCCAGGCGAAGAGAGCCTCTAGATGGCCGGCAATCTTCCTGTCAACAGTGCCGCATCATGGTTGGATGGGCATGAGCCGCGCGCAGCGGGATTAGGCCGTAGCCATCTTTTTCGTGTGATCGAAGCGGGCTTGGATCCGCTCATCCTGGTTAGCACCTTATGGAGTTTGGCCCTCTACTGGGACGGGCGCCTCACATCAGCATATTTGATCTTGGGGGTGATTGTTTTCTCCCTGTCCTTCCCGGGCGCTTCAGAACTGCGGGTGTCCGTCTTGAGGATGATTTTTAACATCATCTTCAACTGGGCTTGGATCGTTGGATTGCTGTTGCTGATAGGTTTTTCGACTGGTTACATTGCGGTTTTTTCGACATCTGTCACTAGCCATTGGCTGTGGTTGACGCCGTTCAGCCAAGTCTTGGCGCATCTGGCTTTGCGCCGTGCAGCACCCAAATTGCTTCGCTTGCAGGGGGCCTTGCCGCGTGCCGTGATTGTGGGTATGAATCCGCAAGGTGAGGCATTGGCCCGGGGCATTGTGGGGTCTGACTATTCGGGCATCAAGTTGCTTGGGTTTATTGACGATCGAAGCGATCAGCGATGCGTCAAACAGGACAAATTCAATTTGGTTGGAAAAATTGATGAGCTTCCTGCCTTTGTGAAAAGAAACCGGGTGCAGTTCATTTACCTGTCGCTTCCCATGACGTCACGGCCGCGAATTTTGCAGGTTCTTGATGGACTGAAAGACACCACGGCATCTATCTATTTTGTGCCCGACATGTTCATCACGGATTTGATTCAGGGACGCAGTGACACGGTTTGTGGTGTCACAGTGATCTCCGTGTGCGACACGCCTTTCAAGGGCTACAACGGATTTGTCAAACGTGCCAGTGATGCTGTTTTGTCGCTGACAATTTTGACGCTGATCACCCCGGTCTTGCTGCTCATTGCCATCCTTGTGAAGCTCGACTCGCCCGGCCCTGTATTTTTCAGGCAGCGGCGTTATGGCTTGGACGGAGAGGAGATCGTTGTTTACAAATTTCGTTCGATGGTCGTCACTGAAGATGGCGATCAGATCACCCAAGCTCAAAAGAATGATGTTCGGGTCACGCGACTAGGCGCATTCCTTCGCAGAACATCACTCGATGAATTGCCGCAATTTTTAAATGTTTTGCAAGGTCGGATGAGTGTGGTGGGTCCGCGTCCACACGCTGTCGCCCACAACGAGTGGTACCGCAAGCTGATCAAAGGCTACATGGTGCGGCACAAAGTCAGACCTGGCATCACGGGTTGGGCGCAGGTGAATGGTCAGCGCGGCGAGACCGACACGCTAGACAAGATGCAAGCGCGTATCGATCTTGACTTGGACTACTTGCGCAACTGGTCTGTCCAGTTAGACCTCTACATCATTTTGAAAACGATTCGGCTGGTCTTTAAAGACAGCACAGCTTATTGAGCCGCACGCACAGGTCCTGATTTTTCTATCACTACGCTTCAGTTGAAATTCACCCCCAGCCCATAAGAACCAACCAGAGGAACATGACTATGACACCCGCCGCCAGTCCCATCTCAGCCCTTCAGCCGCCGATCCCTTTCTCGCTCAGCCTGCTGGGATTGTTGCTGTCTGTGGCCATGCCATCACTTTCGCTGGCACAGCAGAGCCCCATCGATCCGAACTGGGTTCAGCAACCTCGATTGCCCGATCTTCCGCCGATGAGTAATCAGCCCTCACTGCCAGACACGTTGCAGTTTCGTGTTGGCCAAACCGTTGAGCACGACAGCAATGTTTTCAGGCTGCCCGACAGTGCAACTCGGCAGTCGGACACTTACGGGGTCACGACGCTGGGGTTGAAGTTTGACAAGCGATACGGCTTGCAGCGCATTGAGCTGGATGTGAGCGCGCAAGACTACCGTTATCAGCACAACACCGCACTCGACTTCACCGCGATCAATTACGCCGCCGCGTGGCGTTGGAATCTGACGCCTAGGTTCACCGGCAACGTGACCGCGGACAGGAGTGAGTACATCGACAACAGCAGTTTGGTGCAAAGCACCGGGGTGGTCAATCACCGCACTGAAGCGGCTAAAGGGATCGATGGCGAGTATGAACTGGGCAGCGCTGTGCGTCTGCTGGGGGGTGTGTTTGAGCGCAGCGTTAACAACAGCACGTCAGCGATTTCGATCGCCAACACTACCGTCACAGGGGGTGACGTTGGCGTTAAATATGTTTTCAACACCGGTAATTTTTTGGCCTATCGCTACATCAAGGGCAATGGTGAATACAACGGCTTGCCAACCAGCACCTTGCCGTCCCGAGATTTCTCTGATGTTGAGCATGAATTTAGCTTTGAAGCCAAGCCAACTGGCCGCACCGTCTTGCAGGGGCGTGTGTCGCATCTAGAACGCAAGCGTGACAACGCTGCGCTCAGTGAATTTTCGGGTCTGGTCGGTCGCATCAATGCGAATTGGGTGATCACGGGCAAGACCAGTCTCGACGTGGGCGTGATCCGTGAAACGTCGAGCTATCAGCCTACCGCCCTCATTCCCAGCTACTACGAAGGGGAGCGCTTCTACATCAGCCCGGTTTGGAAGCCTACGGAAAAAACAGCCGTTCGCCTGCGGCTTGACGAAGGTGTGCGGTATTACAAAGGAACCTTGTTGCCAGGTTATGACGGGCGGCGCGACACCATCACTCAGTCCGGCGTCAGCTTCGAGTGGGAGCCTCGCCGGAACGTCAAATTGGTGGCCTCACTGGCCAATGACAAGCGCAGCTCCAACATTCAGAACTTGGACTACAAAGCCAATATTTTGGGGCTGTCGGCATTGGTGAAATTTTGATCGGTACGGATGGAAACTCGGATTTCTTATCCATTTATTGACTCATTTCTGTTTCAGATTTGATTACTTGCTGGAGGTCATACGATGAAGTTAGGACGCTGTTCTTTATTGCTGCTTGGTTTTCTCTGGATGAGTTGGCTCGTCCATGCACAGACCCTCACATCTCAACCGAACACGTCGGAAAGCGCATCAGCCGCTGCCAGTCAAGACTACCGACTCGGTGCTGGCGACTCTATCGGCATTCAGGTCTACCAGAGCCCTGATTTGACATTGGAGTCGCGCGTATCTGAGAACGGGGTGGTCAGCTACCCGTTGATCGGCAATGTGCAGTTGGGTGGGTTACGCCTTGTCGAGGCTGAGAAAACCATTGCAGACGCACTCCGTTCCGGTGGATTTGTGCGTTCACCGCAAGTCAACATCACTTTGAAGCAAGTGCGTGGTAACCAGGTGGCGGTGCTCGGTCAGGTGAACCGGCCCGGGCGTTTTCCGTTAGAGACGGGCAACACACGGGTCAGCGACATGCTGGCCAGTGCTGGCGGTGTGACGCCCACAGGCGACGATGTGTTGATCCTCACAGGTCGGCGGCAGGGCCAGGAATTTCGCCGGGTGATTGACATTCCAGGCCTGTTCCTGAATCAGAAACCTGACGATGACGTCGTGGTGGCTGGCGGTGACACGCTCTACATCAACAAGGCGCCGGTGTTCTACATCTATGGGGAGGCGCAACGCCCTGGCCCGTACCGCATTGAGCGTGGCATGACGGTGATGCAGGCGCTGGCGCAAGGCGGTGGTCCAACCGCACGCGGTAGCCAGAACCGGCTCAAATTACACCGCCGTGGTGTTGCTGGAAAAGTGATTGAGACGGTCCCGGAGCTGACCGATGTGGTGCGTCCTGAAGACGTTATTTTTGTTCGCGAAAGCCTATTTTAGAAAGCGCGAATCATGTCACTTCATCAGTTTTACTTGATCCTGAGGGCGCGCTACCGATTGGCCCTCCTCATCGCCATCAGCGTGGTTCTGCTGGCATTGCTTGTGAGCTTGTTAATGCCGCGGCAATACACGGCACAAACAGCCGTGCTGGTCGACTTGCGCACACCCGACCCGGTGGCGGGGGGGTCTTTGGCGGGTGTGGTGGCGCCCAGCTACATGGCGACACAGGTTGACATCATCGGCGGCGACAGGGTGGCGCAACGCGTTGTGAGCATGCTCAAGCTTGACGACAAGGACGATGTGCGTCAGCGCTGGCAGAAAGCCACCGGTGGTCGAGGCTCGTTGCAGGCGTGGTTGGCGGAATCTTTGCAAAAGCGACTGGACGTTCGTCCAGCGCGTGAAAGCAATGTGATCAACATCAGCTACAAAGGTGCCGAAGCTGAGAGCACTGCACAAATTGTCAATGCGTTTGCGCAGGCTTACTTGGACACGAACTTGGCTCTGAAGACAGAGCCCGCGCGTATTTATGCTGAATGGTTTGACGAGCAGGCCAAGGCCTCGCGCACCAAGCTTGAGGACGCCCAGTCGCGTCTCTCCGACTATCAGCAAAAGGCCGGCATCGTGACCAGTGATGAGCGGCTGGATTATGAAACCGCCAAGCTTGGCGCCATCTCGTCACAACTCACGGACGTGCAGGTCGCGACAACTGACAGCCAAAGCAAGCGCTTAGCTCGCAGCGACAGTGTGGCCGAAGTGATGGACAGCACGTTGATCAATGGTCTGAAGGCCGATATTGGCCGCATGGATGCGAAAGTTCAGGAAGCGGGCGTCACGCTCGGCCCTAACCACCCGCAGATGCAGCGGATGCAGTCTGAGTTGTCAGCATTGCGGCAGCGACTGGCCCTTGAGACCAAAAGCATCGGCTCATCCATCAACACAGCCTACCAAGTTGGTAAAGACCGCGAGCGCGAATTGCTGGGTGCCGTGGCTGCGCAGAAATCGCGCGTCTTGAAGATCAACAAGGATCGTGATGAGCTCAACGTCTACCGCCGTGATGTCGAGGCGGCCCAACGCGCCTACGAAGAGGTAAGCAAAAATGCATCGCAAACGCGGCTGCAGAGTCTGACCAACCAGACGAATGTCGTCAGGCTCAATACCGCCATGGAGCCGCTGACGCCGTCCAGTCCTAAAACTGTTTTGAACTTGTTCATCGCTGCCTTCAGCGGGACGCTGTTGGGCATTGCTTGCGTGCTGTTCTTGGAGCTTGCGAACCGCCGAGTGCGTTCTGTTGAAGACATCATGCACGTCCTGGATTTGCCGGTTTTGGGCCGTATCACCAGTGCACCACGAGCTGTGTCAATGACGGGCAACTTACGCTTGCTGGGGCCGGGGCGGCTGGCCCTGGGGGGTATTAAGCTTGAAAATGGAAAATCTGTATGAGCCTCAACCACCCTTTATTTGTTCGAGCGGTTGCGCAGTCGGTACCCACTCAACCGGCTACGGGAACGGGCCGATTATTTGGCGACATACTGGTTGATGCGGTGCGCCTGTCGAGCATCGATGTCGACCGGATTCTGACTTTTCAGGAAGGCACTCATGTGCGTTTCGGTGAAGCCGGACAAGCCTTGGGTCTGCTGACGGAGGACGACATTCGCTATGCTTTGTCTGTGCAGTTTGACTACTCTTATCTATCCGATGACAGCAGTCTGAGCCGCGAACTGGTGGCCGCTTTTGAACCGGCCAGTCGCAGCGTTGAAGATTTGCGGGCTTTGCGCAGTCAGCTGATGCTGCGTTGGTTTGACACCCGTTCAGACCGCCGTAGTTTGGCCATTTCGAGTGCCAGTCACGGCGAGGGACGGAGTTACTTGGCGGCAAATTTAGCGATCGTTTTTTCGCAGTTGGGCGAGCGTACCTTGCTGATCGATGCTGACTTGCGAACGCCTAGGCAGCACAAACTGTTCAACCTCGGTGCGCGCGCTGGCCTGTCCGACATGCTGGTTGGTCGGGCGGGTTCAGAGGCCGTGGTCGGTGTCACTGAACTGCGTGATTTGTCGGTATTGCCGGCTGGCGTGATTCCACCGAATCCACAGGAGTTGTTGGGACGCCAACGTTTCTCGACCTTCTTGACGTCGATGGGTGAAAACTTTGATGTCATCATCATTGACACGCCCGCAGCCTGTGCCTATGCCGATGCCCATACGGTTGCTGTGCGTGCCGGTGCCGCCTTGTTGGTGGCGCGACAAGGTCGCAGTTCTGTGCCGCAGATGGCCCAGTTGACGCAGGGCCTGCGTGATTTTGGGGTGTCGGTGCTTGGCTCTGTGCTCAACGATGTCTGAGCTCTCCAGCGCGGTGTTTCACCCGCCCGCCCGTTGGCGATTATTGGCTGCCATCAGTGTGTTGGTTTTGACCGCCGGTTTATTTTTTGGTGGAGCTCAACCCGTGGCGGTTGGTTTGTTCACGCCCCCTTGGGATTTGCTGGCACATGCCAGCGTATTTGCGAGCATCGGGGGCTTGTCTGGATTGGCTTCTGGCGCGCGTGGTTGGCGTTTGTTGCTCGTCTGCCTGCTGGGTGCGGTGACAGTCGGGGCGATGGACGAATTGCACCAGTTGCGTTTGCCAGGTCGGAGCGCTGACTGGAACGACTTGGCGGCGGACGCGGTCGGCGGCTTGTTGGGTGGCTTTTTTCTGGGCAGTGTCTACCGCTGGGCGGATGACGATGCGTGGGTCAAGCGCTGGCAGTTCTTGCTGCACAAAATATTGCGAGTGCAGCTTGACGTGGATGACGCCAGCCTCCTGCAACGGCTGAGTCAACCTGTCAAGCCAACGACGTTGGCTTTTGTCAATGCGCACGCCATGAACTCAGCGGTTCAGGATGCGGTGTTTTTTAACGCACTGATGTCGGCTGATACCTTGCTGCGCGACGGGTCTGGTATGTCGGCACTTTTCAAAATGATGGGTTTGGCACCCGGTCAGAATCTCAACGGCACTGATTTGATTCCGCGTTTGATCCGTCAATTTCATGGCCGCCCTATCGCCTTATTGGGCACGCAAGAGCCTTACTTGACGCGGGCGGCAGGTGCTGTGAAACACGAACTCGAACACGATCGACTCGCGGCCAAAGCGCACGGCTTCATGGGGCCTGACTACTACTTGGCCTTGGTTCGTGCGCATCAAAGTGAGCTGATCGTCTTGGGCATGGGCATGCCTCGCCAAGAAGAAGTGGCTTGCTTTCTACGTGATTCACTGACGCAGCCTTGCCTGATCGTTTGTGGTGGTGCGATCATCGACTTCTTGGGCGGCAAAACGCCGCGTGCGCCGTTGTGGATGCGTCGATTTGGCTTGGAGTGGGTTTTCCGGCTTTTGCGTGAACCGCGCCGACTGTTTCACCGGTATGTCGTCGGCAACCCTGTTTTTTTGCTCAGGGCCCTGTATTTGAAGGCGATGTCGCTTTGACACTTGTTTGCACGAGCAGCCCCTTAAATTGTCAGCGATGAGGCGTCGAATTTTCAGTGCGATTCTGAAAACCATTTGGCTGAGTTGGCCAGTCCGCTCGCATAGGGTGTGAACTTCAGTTGAAGTTGTTGCTCGGCTGCACGGGCATCGAGCTGTATGTGTTGCGCCCACAGTCGCAGTAAGCCGGGTGGCAAGGGGTCAGGCAGGGCGCTTGTCGATAAACCTACCTTTTTCAGGGCGAGCTGAACGAGTTTCAGCGGTGGACTTGTCAGCTGAGCGTCGAGCCAAACTTGGCGCCCCAGCCGGCGTACCGGCGTGGCCCCGATGGCCAGCGCCAAATCAACAAAATACGCATTCCAGCGCGGGCTGTCAGGTGCTGCCAAATTGAAGGTCGCCATGTCTCCTGGCTTTTGGGATGAACGCAGGAGCGTCATCAAAGCGGTGCAAACGTCGTCCACATGCACCAAGTTGCTCCAGCCATCGCCACCGATGCCGAGGTCGCCCAAACGACCGGCTCGAAGCCAGCGGCCGATGCGTCCTACCCACAATTGACTGCCGGGACCGTACACGCAGCCGGGCCTGAGGATCATGGTTTCGCCGCCCTGGTGGGCATAGTGGTGGAGATGGGTTTCGGCTGTGCATTTGGCTTGGCCATACCAACCCAGACCCGGATCCAAAGGCGCGTCTTCTGCGATCTTTCCTTCGACCGCGCCATACACCGACTGGG
Source organism: Comamonadaceae bacterium (assembly GCA_947447355.1). Taxonomy (GTDB): domain Bacteria; phylum Pseudomonadota; class Gammaproteobacteria; order Burkholderiales; family Burkholderiaceae_C; genus Polaromonas. Next base: position 10,749 of record CANFJF010000055.1, on the reverse strand, counting down.
TGCTCAGATGAATGATGCGTGGTCGGCCTGCTTGTAGCGCGGCTTGTACCAAGACCCGCGCACCTTCCGCAATCGATGGCCCATCGCCGGCGACGCAGTTGACCACGGCGTCCATTCCTTGCAGCGCGGATTGAAGTTCTGGCTGTTGGCAACTGTTCAACTGGCGCCACCGGATGCTTGGGGCGTTGGGCGCATGGCGCGACGCGCCGATGGGCTCTGCCCAGTCAGTCTGGGCCAAGATGGTGATCAGGCGCTGGCCAATGTGTCCCGAACCACCGAGCACCAGTATCTTCATAGGATGGCACCGGTTGCTAGCAGCGGTTCTGATGCAAGTTGCGTCGACAGATGTAGCGCGGCCCGGCCAATCAGTCGGCTCGCCAAGGTGTCGGCCAATCTCAGTGACAGTGCAATCAAGGTTAGCGTCGGGTTGGCTTGGCTGGATGTCGGGAAAACGGCGCTGCCGGCGACAAATAAATTCCGCACAGAGTGCAGCTGACAGTCCGCATTGACCACACTAGTACGCGGGTCGCTGCCCATGCGTGCCGTCCCCAGGTGGTGACCACCGTAGGCGCCAAATCGGAGCAAGTCTTCTTCCAACTGCTCACGCTGGTACTCAAACTTGGCCACACCGCTGGCCTCAAACTCTTCAGCGATCACGTCCAAGGTGCCGCGAACGGAGTCGATATCGGCCTGGCTGTAGCGCCAGTCGACTCGCAGCATGGGCATGCCCAGCGCATCGCGTCGCTCGTTGAGCATCACCCGACTGGCCGCTTGCGGGATTTGCTCACTGTGAACTTCAAGGCTGAAGCGGTTGGTGCGATTGCGCAAGATCACGGACGGGAATTTACGCTCAGCCAGTGTGCGTTGAGTCAGCCAGTGGCCAAGAAAGGCGGCCGTGTGAAGGGGGTCGGTCGCGACATTCAACAGATGCCGTGCATACGTGGCTGCAGATGCTTCGCCGTCATTCAGTCGTTTGCTGTACTCGTAGCTGATTAATTTTCGCGCTAAAAATAGTCCTGACAGCACGCCACTCCGATGACCGGGGTCGGTGATGCGCGCAAAGTGCAGACGGGCCACGGCATTTGCCAGACCGAGCCGCCTTTGTTCTCGCGCTGAGACTTGCAGGCGGCGGCGGCAATAGATGCCCTCAGGTGAGCGCTCATAGCCGTGGCGCACTTGGCTTGGCGTTCCTTTGACCGTCAAGGTGCCGACATTGCCGGCGATGTGACACATGTAATAACGCCCTACCACATCGTGTTGATTACCCACCCCTTCAGGTGAGATATCACGCGAAGCCAGCAACAATCGTGCTGTTTCAAGCCCGCCGGTGGCCAGCACGGTGGCCCGCGGAACCACGCTGAAACGGGTTCCTTGCAAGGTACTCACTTGCAGTGCGCGGATCGATTGCGCATCCGTGTGCAATTGCAAGGCGGTGCAGTTTGCACCCAGCAAGAGCTGAACACCTTGTGCACATTGCAGGCGATGCGCATAGCGCTGGCCAAAGTGGGTTGGGCACGAGAAGCGCTCCAGACCTTGGGTCGACACGCGGTCACTTGCAAAGCCCTTGATGAGTGGTTTGACGTTCGGCCCCAAAGCTTGTGGTGCGCTGTAGCTGAAGCGACCCGCTTCGGCCAGCGCATTCGCAGCCGGGTAATAAGGCAAAAGATCGTCGTAAGTCAGCGGCCAACCGCTGAAGGGGACGTGACTCCGCGTTTCAAAATCAAGCGGATCAAAGGGCATGCAGCGCCCACCCCAGATGGCACTTGAACCCCCCAGCAGTCGATGCCGGTATTTGTCAGGTGGACTGTGCAGGCGTTCATCGGTGACTTCGCCGTTGTACAAGGCCTGAGTCGCTGTGTCAGCAGTCAAGTGCCCCGACTCAAGTAACACGACGGTCAAGCCATGGTCTGCCAGCGACAGCGTCAGGGCGATGCCCGCAGGGCCTCCACCGACCACGCAAACGTCGGCACGCAACACCGTTCCATTGGGAATATGGTGGGCGTTGATGATCACGGTTGGACCACTTCAATCATCTCTGCTTGCGTCGACATCTGCGCGGCACCGGCAATGCCGAAGTGCTGCTGGTGAATGCGTGCGACATCGGAAAAAAAGCGTGCCAACGAAAAATGCTGTGTGTAGAGGGCCCGACCGTTGCGCTCTAGTTGCTGACGAAGCACCGGTTGTTTCAGTACTTTTTGCAAGGCAGCGGCGATGCCCATCACATCACCCGCTTGTACAAAAATGGCATTGACGTGGTCCGTGAAGACGGATGGAATTTCACCCACGGGCGAGCATACAACCGCCACCCCATTGGCCAATGCTTCCAGAATCACCAGTGGCAAACCTTCGTCGTAAGAGGGTAAAACCAAGACGTCCGCACGCGACATCAGCTGAGCCACTTGCGCCTGATTTGACCAGCCCGCAAAATGAACCCATCGGTCTAAGCCGAGTCGGCGGGCTTGTGCCTGATAGGCCGCTATGTCACCGCCACCCGCCAGCGTGACCTTGACGCGATCCGTCTCAAAGCCTGGTAATGCCAGCGCCTGCAGCAGGTCGGAAACGCCTTTGCGTTCAGACAAATTGCCAACAAATAAAACCTGCTGAGTCGCGTTGATGCCAGGGCTGGACAGACGTCTTGGGTCGGTCGGCTCGGGCACACCATTGATGAGAATTTGAATCCGCTGCGTCGGCACCTTGAGGGTTGCGTTGACAAATTGCCGACTGGCCGTGCCCAGCACGATGCAGCTGTTGGCGATTGAAAAAACCCAGCGCGTCATTGCTTTCAGGGGGGCGGGCAGATGTCGATAAAAGTGTTGCAGCTGTGCCGCATGCAGATGCAGAATCACCGGGATGCCGAGCGCCCGACTGACGATGATCAAAGTGCATTTTCTAAAAAGACTGAGGCGCTCGGCCATGTTGACATGGACCCCTGCCAATTGCCCGTTGACCCGGCCCTTCACCACACGCGCTACGGCGGTTGTCAGAACCCAGAGTGACCACAGCGAACCGGCGTCCCCTCGGGTGTCCAGTGGCCGCAGTTCGGCGGCATCGTTGGGGACCGTGACGGCCTGTGTTTGGATCAGGTAATCGGCGACTTTAAACATGCCGCCGCCCTTGGGTGTCCAGGGGCAGGCGATATAGATGAAGCGACCGCCTGGTTTTTGTAGGGTGCGATGTTGCGATTGGGGTGATGGCATGTTAATTTTTCGGCACGCTCAAGGGATGGCCCATTCGCTGGCTGTGGAGGGTATCGCGTCAGATTTCGGGTGTTTTTTCGCTTTTTGGGGAATGGGTGTGTAGTCAGCCTCTTGGAGTATTCGGCTGTCGATAGTGTGTCGTGCCGGAGTCTGCATGCGGAGCAAGCCGCGCACCAAACCTGCTGTGTTGAAGCACCAGGAAACCACCGAATAAAGACCGCTTTGGAATGAGCGTTTTCGCCAACTCATCAGTCCCACGGGTGCCGTCAATAAGATCGGGCCAGCCGCTATTGCAACGTCGGCTGTGACCGACCAGAACGGGATCGACAGCAAGGCCAACCACCAGAGCAATACAGCGGCATACAGGCGCAACTCCCGGATCTCCCGCAGCACCATTCGTAGCCGGGGCTCTCGGCCGCTGGCCCGCAGCAACTCACCGAGTCCACAGATATAACGGCTATGCCAACGCCGCAGTAGCAGCTGGTAGGGAGGCGTTTCATGGCCGTAGTGGCTGACCGCATCGACGGGTATACGCCACAGGCTCCAGCCCAGCGAGCGCAGCCGCGCTCCCAGGTCAAACTCTTCATAGCTGTGCAGGTTGCGGTCGGAAAAATAACCTGCGGCTTCAATGGCACTTCTTCGGTAAAGACCCCCGCAGTCGAGTCTGCTGGTCTCACCGGACTTGATTTGGGCCCAAATACCATGACGGACTTGGTATTCCAAGCTGCTCAGGTTCTTTTCCAGCACGTTCCCCCCGACCCCGGCGATGTCCGGATGGTCATGAAGGAAGGCAAGCGCTTGTTCCAGGAAGCCGTCGACGAGTTCCATGTCACCGTCGACCAGGTACAAAAATTCACCACGGGCGTGTTGGTAACCCAGTTGAGGGCCGATACCGCAGCAGCGCTCTTGTGGGTGTGCCAGTTGCACGATTCGGACGGGGTAACGACGAGCGATCTCTACAGTCCGGTCCGTCGAACAAGAGTCAGCCAGAATCACTTCCCCCCCCGTGATGGCGACCGCGCGCAGGGCGCCTTCTAAGGTCGTAGCAATGCCCTTTTCTTCGTTCAAGGCCTTGACGATGATGGATACCCGGCAAGGGCCGACATCGCGATCCTCCGGCTGAATGGGCGGGCGTATATCTGGGTTTTTTTCATACTTCATGGACAGACCCTCAATTTGTCATCTGTGCGAAGGGGCTGCTCCGGCGGATGCGCCAAGCTTCCCAGTGGCTGACCAGACCGTTGGGCATAAAAAGTGTCATGGCCAGGGTCAACCACCATCGACGTCCGCGCGCTGCATGCCGACCACGAATCAACCAGCGCAGCCCGGACAGTCGTTGACCCACGACCAAGGCGCAGCGTGCGACAGAGACCTCATGCTGCGCCACTAGCCAGAGCGCTGAGCGACGTTGTGCCGGTGTCATGTGGTCAGACATCGCCCGTTCTCGGATGCGTCTTATCCAGGGCGGTGAAGACAAGTGTGTGTGTTGCGTTGTGAGACTGCCCGCAACCGCTAACCGATAGGCTGCAAGCGGTGCATGCACCAGCGCAATGGTTGTCTTTTCTCCCAGTCGAAACCAGAGGTCTAAATCTTCGCCGACCGTCTCACCCAGTGGAAAACACGGTTGCATCGATTGCAGCAAATCACGCCGCACAGCCACGGCACTGCTGCACAGGGAAGGTGCATGCATCCACCGTGCTGGCAGGTCGGTGATGCATTCGATGTTGTGCGGGCTTGCGGGTATCGACCAGTGGGGTGGCCAGGCCCCTTCCGCGTGTTGGAAACGTAAAAAGTCAGTGCCAACGGTGTGGGCCTCGGGGTAGGCCGCTTGGGCCGACACCAATGCGGATAGAAACTCAGGGTGCTGCCAATCGTCAGCGTCCAGAAAAGAGACCCAATCCCCCCGGGCTTCCGAAATCCCCCGGTTTCTGGCGGCCGATACCCCTGCGTTGGCCTGGCGAATCATTCTTAACTTGCCACCAGCCATGCCTTCAACGATCAGGTCGCCACCATCTGTCGAGCCGTCATCAATCACCAGAATTTCATAGTCGCTGAAGCGCTGTGCGAGCACCGATTCAAGGGTGCAGCGTATGTAGGGTGCTTTGTTGTAAAGCGGAATCAGGACTGTGAATTTCATGAGTTGAAGCGCGATGCGGCCATGGCGCCTCCTCGCGGGCGCGTGATGGGCATGGAGGATAGAGATGGATGAGTGCTTGAGCGCGCCTCTTGCATCGCTGCCGCCAGCACCATCAGCAGCAATACATGGTTGATCATCTCGGTGCCATAGCCAAACATCATGAGAGGAACTTCCGTGATGGCTCGGAGTGCAAGCGAGAGAAATAAAGCCAACGACAGTCCCTTGGTGGCACGCGTAAAACGCAGTGACAGGAACAGCAAAAGCACCGAATAAAGCAACAGACCCGTTGCGCCCACGGAACCTGAGCGAGACAGTGTGTCCATGAATTGGTTGTGGGCATGCGTCGCGCTTGGCATGCCAATGCTGTTGCGAAAGACCTCACCCCAGATGTCCGGGCCGTAGCCAAAAATCGGGTTTCGTTGCCATTCCTCAAGGGCAATAGCCCAGATACGGTCACGCCCGGTGAGTGAGCTCAGTTGCGCGCCTTCGGGGGACGTCATGAAGGCGCTGATGTGATCGCCCAAGTCGCTGAACATCACAGTGGTCCCTAGCAGCACCACGCTCAACATGACGCCCACAAGAGTCGTCATGCCGACAGCAGGGCGCATCGGGTCGGACAGGCGGCGCCAGAACGCAGAGCCACGTTGTGCCGCCAGCAAGGTTCCCGCACAGATCAAAAACGCCAGCCAAGCCGTTTTGGATTGGGCGATAAACAGACTCGTCAGCCCGACCGTCCAGGCCAGCTTGTTCAACCCGCGGTGAAGGTAAGGGTAGGCCATCAAGCACAAGAGCCCAAGTTGCGACAGTAAGCCCATACCAACGGGATGCGTCGACAGCCCAGCCAGCCGCGGTAGTCCTGGTATCAATCCTTGCGTGTAGGAACGATCCAGCACCATGTTGGGTGTCACCAAGGCCAAGAGTAAACCCAGCAACATGAATATAAAAAGAGCATCACGAACGGCCTTGAGCGCGTGGTCACGTTCTAGGCCAGAGGCTAGCGTGGCCGCCACTCCAATCACCAAGGGGTAGACGTAATCGTGGGACACCTGAGGATGCGCGCCCAACAGCGCCGGTGCTGCGACCGTGCTCATCCAAAATACGCAAAAAACAAACAGTAAAAGCAGGGACTGGTGTCGATTCTTTTGTTGTCGCCTCAGCCAATGCGCGAGGATTCTCTCCCCGCCGATCATTAAAATGAGCAGGGAAAGAAAAGGTTGCAAGATGATCATCATCGGGTGAACGATGTTGGGTGCGGCTTGATCTTCAATCACGATGGTGCTGCTGAGGTCGCGTCCCGACAGCAGACTGCCGATGGCCATGGCGATAAGAATCGCGTAAAAAATGAGATGCATGAAGCCCTGCTCACGCTTTGACGTGAGGTGCACCGCGCTGGTCATGCTGAGCGCCGCAACCCATGCGGCGAGCATGGCGCCGCAGATCAGTATCAAGGTGGTCAGTGTGTTTTGCATGGACAGTCAGGGAAGGGAAGTCTTACGACCTTTGCTCGCCGATGATTTCGGTGCGCGGAGGCAATTCTTTCCGATTAAAAAATTTGGTAAAACGCGGGAAAAATCGAAGCACCATGTCGATGGTTGGAGTGCCTAGCAGTGGCGGGGACAGCAAGATCGTGGCGACCACGGCAGAGAGCGCAAACAGCCCGCTGGCCAATAGTGACAGCCATGCAATCTGAAATTCGGCCGTGGCGTTTCGCCCTAGCCAGACGCCCATCACGCACAGGGCACTGAACAACAAGCCGCGGGCAGCATGCGGTAGCAAACTGGTCCAGTGAATCTTCAGCGTCCGCAGTGCGGCCAGACTCATGACCATGGCGCGCAACACCAATAGCGCTGCGGCCACCCCGGCGGCACTGCGCAGGCCATGTCCGGCGAACGCATAAAACCCTGCGAGACCGACGAGTAATAGAGGCAGTTGCAGTGCGAACTCGTAGTGCTTGTGGCCGGTGTTCCAGAGCACGGGTGTCGACAAACCCCAAATCACGTAAGCGGGCATACTGAAAAATAGGATTTGCAACACTCGACCCGCTTCAAGCCACGCTGGCCCATAAAGAAACCGCACCAAATCAACAGCAATAAAGCCTAAAAAAATAAAGGCTGGTAAGACCAACACCAGCACCGTCGCCAACATGTTCAAGTAGACCCGACCCAGGCGTGGAAGCTGATCTTGCAACCGTGCGCCGGCTGCCAGAAATGCCGGTTGCAACGCGCTCAACAACACCGAGTTCGGCAAGGTAGCCATGTTGTAAGCCACGTTGTAAAGGCCTAACGAGTGCGCATTCAGTAGGCGGCCAATCAAGACCCGGTCCATGTTGTTGAGCGACCAGTTCACGATATTGGTGATGAAAACCGCCCGACCCGTGGTGACCGCTGTGGCCGCACCGGCATACCAAAAGAGTGGCCGCAACGCATGGGGTTTCAGGCTGTAGCTCGCCACCAGAACCACGCTGGCCTGCACCAACCAAGCGGCTATCAGCGCCGCTTCGCCCAAACCCAATAAGGCCATGGGAACACCCACCAACAGGTAACCTGCCGCGTAGCTACCGACCTGAATCAAACCAACGGCGCGAAAGTTGAGGTCGCGTTGCAGCAGGTAAGTCGAAGGCCCTGAGGCCGCTGTCAGCAAACAGGCCAGGGAGAGCCACTCAATGACGAATTGAGCTTGAGGCTCTTTGAAATAGGCCGTCAACGATGGTGCGAGGCTGTAAACACTGGCCATGGTGAGCAAGCCGACCAAGACTTGCCAAGTCAAGGCAAAGCGAATGTCTTCAACTTGCACTGTCGCGCGTTGTAACAGGCTCCAGCTAAAGCCAAAGCCACTCACGAAACCGGCAAAGGTCAGCACCACTATGCCAATGGCAAAGATACCGAATATCTCAGGTCCCAGCGTACGCGCCAGTACCACCTGCACGCCCAATTGCAGAACAAGGCGAGCCAGCGTGGAGACAGTCCCCCATTTCACTGCAGCCACACCAGGTTGTCCGAGTCCGCTCATGCTCAAGACCTTCGGGCGCGGGTTCGTCGCAAAGCAATCGCACCCATGACTGCAAAGGTTGCTAGCACGGTGCTGTAGCGCTTCAGGCTATCGTCACTTTCGGCCTGCACCAGCACCGGAGCCGGCGATTTCGGCGGACTGCTGACTGGAACGACGTTCTGCAGTGCCTGTTGCCCAACAAGTGGCGTCGGGTCGAGATGGGCCGTTGGGACATCGGCAGCGACAACTGTCAAGTTGCCAGCAGCGACCAAGATGAGCAGTACACGACGCATGGTTAGTCCTCTGGAGACGCTGATTCAAACCACGACTCTGCGTTGTGATTCGGCCTTCCTCTATAACTACATAGTCTCCGGATTCTTTGTGAGAAAGCTGTCAGTGCACGCCTTGTACAGGTGTGGGAACTGCGATGGTTAAACGCAGTTCCCGATCCCCAGGTCAGATTCCGGGCGCAAAAAAAAGCGCCTGCCACCCCAAGGGCAGCAGGCGCTTCAGACGCTTTGAGCGCTGAGGTCAGTTACATCGTGTCGATGAAGCTTCGCAGTTTGTCGCTGCGGCTCGGGTGCTTGAGCTTGCGCAAAGCCTTGGCTTCGATCTGGCGAATCCGTTCGCGGGTCACGTCGAACTGCTTGCCGACTTCTTCCAGCGTGTGGTCGGTCGACATTTCGATGCCGAAGCGCATGCGGAGCACTTTGGCTTCGCGTGGCGTCAGGCTGTCGAGAATGTCTTTGACCACGTCGCGCAGACCCGCTTGCATCGCAGCTTCGAGCGGTGCGGTGTTGGCGCTGTCTTCGATGAAGTCACCCAGATGCGAATCGTCGTCGTCACCGATCGGCGTTTCCATGGAGATTGGCTCTTTGGCGATCTTCATGATCTTGCGGATTTTCTCTTCAGGAATCTCCATCTTCTCGGCCAAAACACTGGCGTCGGGTTCAAAGCCGAACTCTTGCAAGTGCTGGCGTGACAGGCGGTTCATCTTGTTGATGGTCTCGATCATGTGCACCGGAATACGGATGGTGCGGGCTTGATCGGCGATCGAACGCGTGATGGCCTGGCGAATCCACCAAGTGGCATAGGTCGAAAATTTGTAGCCGCGACGGTATTCGAACTTGTCGACCGCTTTCATCAGGCCGATGTTGCCTTCCTGGATCAAGTCCAGGAACTGCAAGCCACGGTTGGTGTATTTTTTGGCAATCGAGATGACCAGGCGCAAGTTGGCCTCGATCATTTCTTTCTTGGCGTCGCGCGAGTTGGTCTCGCCTTCGTTCATGCGCTTGTTGATGTCTTTGAGGTGCGTCAAAGGCACGACCACGCGGGACTGCAACTCGCCAAGCTTGGTCTGAAGCTCCTGAATCGGTGGGATATTCCGAGCCATCACGACCGACCAAGGCTTGTTCGCAGCGACTTGCTTTTCGACCCATTTCAGATTCAGTAAATTGGGTGGGAAATCTTTGATGAATGTTTCTTGCGGCATGCCGCACTTGTCCACAATGATGCGGCGCAGTTCGCGTTCTTTTTTGCGGACGTCTAGCACTTGGGCGCGCAGCAGGTCGCACAATTTCTCAATCGACTTGGCGGTGAAACGAACTGTCATCAGCTCATCGCTGAGGGCTTTTTGCGACTTCAAGTAAGTCGGCGTGCCGTAGCCTTCTTTGTCGTAGGTCTTGTGAACTTTTTCAAAGTGCTGGGCAATTTTGTCGAAGCGGCTGAGGGCCTCTTTCTTCAACTCTTCCAGCTTTTTGGTGAGTGCTTTGGAGCCGCCCTTGCCGTCGTCATCGTCTTCTTCATCGAATTCGTCGAAGTCTTCCTCCGCCACGTAATCGTCGGCTTCATTGGGGTTCGAAAAGCCGTCGACCACGGTGGAGATGACGATCTTGCCTTCGCGAATTTCTTCGGCTAAGCGCAGGATTTCTGCAATCGTGGCGGGGCTTTCCGAGATGGCTTCCATCATGCGCATGAGGCCGCCCTCGATACGCTTGGCAATCTCGATCTCGCCTTCGCGGGTCAGCAACTCGACCGTGCCCATTTCGCGCATGTACATGCGGACCGGGTCGGTGGTGCGGCCAAACTCACTGTCGACGGTGGAGAGCGCAGCTTCTGCTTGCTCTTCAGCTTCTTCTTCGGTGGCGACGGTTGAACCGGTGTTGTTCAGCAGCAGGGTTTCCGCGTCCGGCGCTTGCTCGAACACGGCAACGTCCATGTCGCTGAGCATGTTGACAACCACTTCAAGCGTTTCAGCGTCGACCAGTTTGTCGGGCAGGTGATCGGAAATTTCGCCATGCGTCAAGTAACCACGCGTCTTGCCGAGCTTGATCAGGATTTTCAAACGCTGGCGACGCTTCAGCATGTCTTCTTCAGACAGCACGGCTTCGTCGAGGCCGAACTCTTTCATCAGGGCGCGTTCTTTGG
>CANFJF010000054.1 GCA_947447355.1 Comamonadaceae bacterium | reverse complement strand
ATCTGCAAGGCTTGATTGTCAAGTCCATAGCCCTAGGGCCGAAAGAACCTCATGAACATTGACAAAGAACTCGACACCCGTGGGCTGAACTGCCCGCTGCCCATCTTGAAGGCCAAGAAGGCGCTGGCCGACATGACCAGCGGCCAGCTTCTGAAAGTGGTGTCAACCGACGCTGGCTCGACCCGTGACTTCCAAGCCTTTGCCAAGCAAACCGGCAATGACTTGGTTGAGCAGCAGACCGTCGGCACAGATTTTATTCACGTGCTCAAACGGCGTTAACGTATATTCAGGCGACAGCTCGCAAAGGTGCTCCGCTCAAATTTTCGGAGAGCTGTAACTGGGTCAAGTAGGCCCTGAAATGCGCACCCACTTCTGGGTGTTGCAGGGCCAGTTCAACCGTTGCTTCCAGAAAGCCTTCTTTGCTGCCGCAGTCGTAGCGTTTGCCTTGGTACTGGAAGGCATATACGCTCTCATGCTTCATCAAACCAGCAATCCCGTCTGTGAGTTGAATCTCTCCACCCACGCCGCCGGCTTGCTGCCTGATCTGGTCAAAAACACCGGGTGTGAGGATGTAGCGGCCTGCGACGCCCATGCGTGAAGGGGCCAGTTCCGGCGCTGGCTTTTCAACCATGCGCGCGATCTTGATGAGCCCTGGCCGGACTTCATCGCCCGCCACAATGCCATAGCGGCGCGTGTGCGCATCGGGCACTTCTTGAACTGCGATGATGGACTGCTGCAGTTCCTTGAACTGCGTCACCATTTGCGACAGCACAGGTGGCGTGCCCACCATCAAGTCATCGGCCAATACCACGGCAAACGGCTCGTCGCCGACCAAGTGCTCTGCGCACAGCACGGCATGACCGAGACCGAGTGAGCGTGGCTGACGCACATAGGAGCAAAAAATGTCGTCCGGCACCACGGAGTGAAGCAGCTTCAAGAGCGCGTCTTTGTGAGCCGCTTCGAGTTCGCTTTCGAGCTCATAGGCGGTGTCGAAATGGTCTTCAATGGCGCGCTTGTTGCGGCCAGTCACAAAGATCATGTGGCGAATGCCTGCGGCATAGGCTTCTTCGACAGCGTATTGAATCAGCGGCTTGTCAACAATGGGCAGCATCTCTTTTGGCTGCGCTTTGGTGGCGGGCAAAAATCGGGTACCGAGTCCGGCAACTGGGAAAACGGCTTTTCGGACGGCTGTGCGTTGGGTCATGTGCTTCCTGTGAGTGGGTATCGAGTTAGTTCAAAAGTAACACATACTGAGCTGTTTTGAAGCTAGGAATCGGCATTCACAGATCAAAAATAGCTGGTCTGACGTGAATGCGCGCTTTTGTCTGACGTCGTTTGTAACGCTAACGCTAAATTCAGTTCAGGCGTGCCAATTGACCCCGGAGTTTTTCGAGCGTGGCGGTGTAGTCTGTGAGTCGCTTTTTCTCTTGTGCTAACACGGCCGGCGGCACTTTGTTGACAAAGGCTTCGTTGGCCAGCTTGGCGTTGACCTTGAGCAACTCGTCCTCAAGCCGGGTGGCTTCTTTGCCCAAACGGGCCTTTTCTGCAGCCACGTCGACCTCGACAAAGAGGCAGATACGTGCCTCTCCAACCACGGCAACCGGCGCGCCTTGCGCGGCTGTCGCCCAGGTGGCTTCGTCTTCAAACACTTGCACGTCGTTGAGTTTGGCCAGCGCCTTGATGACCGGTGCTGCGCTGCGCATGAACGCCGAGTCGCCGAGCACCAGCAGGGGCATGCGCAGGGCGGGTGACACATTCATTTCGCCGCGCAGATTGCGGCAGGCGTCGACCAGGGTTTTCAGCTTGGCCACGTGGGCTTCAGCTTGCGCATCGATTTTTTGCGGTTGGCTGGTGGGGTAGTGCGCTTCGCTGATGAAACGGCCCGGCAAGCCTGCAACCGGCGCGACTTTTTGCCAGAGTTCTTCCGTGATGAAGGGAATCACCGGATGCGCCAAACGCAAAATAGCTTCCAGCGTGCGGATCAAAGTGCGGCGCGTAGCCCGTTGCTCGGCTTCGGTGCCGGTTTGAATTTGCACCTTGGCGATTTCCAGGTACCAGTCGCAAAACTCGTCCCAGACAAACTGGTAAATGCTGCCGGCGACATTGTCGAGTCGATAGTCCGCAAAGCCCTTGGCCACGTCAGCTTCGACGCGTTGCAGCGTCGAGGCAATCCAGCGATCGGCTTGTGAAAAGCTCATGTAGTTGTGGAACTCGCCACCAGGTTGGCATTGCTCTTTGGTGTGTTGTTCGAGCCCGCAGTCCTGGCCTTCGCAGTTCATCAGCGTGAAGCGGGTGGCGTTCCACAGCTTGTTGCAGAAGTTGCGGTAGCCTTCGCAGCGCTTGCTGTCGAAGTTGATGCTGCGGCCCAAACTGGCCAGTGAGGCAAAGGTGAAACGCAGCGCATCAGCACCGTAGCCGGGGATGCCGGCCGGGAATTCTTTCTCGGTGTTTTTGCGCACTTGCGGTGCGGTCTCGGGTTTGCGCAGGCCTTGCGAGCGTTTGTCTAGCAGCGGCACCAATTCGATGCCGTCAATCAGATCCACCGGGTCCAGCACATTGCCTTCGGACTTGCTCATCTTTTTGCCTTGGGAATCTTTCACCAGACCGTGGATGTACACGTGGTGAAAAGGCACTTGACCGGTGAAGTGTGTCGTCATCATGATCATCCGGGCGACCCAGAAAAAGATGATGTCGTAGCCGGTGACCAGGACGCTGGAGGGTAAGAAAAGATCCAGCTCTTTGGTTTTTTCTGGCCAGCCTAAAGAGGAAAACGGAACCAATGCCGATGAATACCAAGTGTCGAGCACGTCTTCGTCACGGCGCAGTGTTTTACCGGGGGCTTGGGCTTGGGCCGCAGCTTCGTTTTCAGCGACATAGACTTGGCCGTCTTCGTCGTACCAAGCTGGAATCTGATGACCCCACCAGAGCTGGCGTGAAATGCACCAGTCTTGAATGTTGCCCATCCACTGGTTGTAGGTGTTGACCCATTGCTCGGGCACGAACTTAACCGCGCCGCTGTCGACCGCGTCAATGGCTTTTTGCGCGATGGACTTGCCGGTGGGGTCTTGCGGACTGACCTTGTTCATGGCGACAAACCATTGGTCGGTCAACATCGGCTCGATCACCTGACCGGTGCGGGCGCAACGCGGCACCATCAGCTTGTGCTTCTTCACCTCAACCAAAAAGCCCTGCGCTTCTAGATCAGCGACGACGGCCTTGCGGGCCACAAAGCGGTCTAGGCCGCGGTACTTTTCAGGCGCGTTCTCATTGATAGCGGCGTCCAGGGTCAGCACGCCGATGAGCGGCAGTTGGTGGCGCAGGCCGACGGCATAGTCGTTGGTGTCGTGTGCCGGTGTGACCTTGACCACGCCCGTGCCAAAAGCGATGTCGACGTAATCGTCGGCAATCACCGGAATCTCGCGGTCGCACAGCGGGAGAGTGACGGCTTGGCCAATCAAATGTTGGTAGCGTTCGTCTTCCGGGTGGACCATCACCGCCACGTCGCCGAGCATGGTTTCAGGGCGGGTGGTGGCGACTGTCAACGAGCCAGAGCCATCTGCCAGCGGGTAGCGGATGTGCCACATGAAGCCGTCTTCTTCTTCGCTCTCAACTTCGAGGTCGCTGACCGCCGATTTCAAAATCGGGTCCCAGTTGACGAGGCGCTTGCCGCGGTAAATCAGGCCTTGCTCGTAAAGCTGCACAAAGGTTGAGGTGACGACCTTGGACATTTTCGGGTCCATGGTGAAGTACTCGTGCTTCCAGGAAACCGAGTCGCCCATGCGTCGCATTTGCCGGGTGATGGTCGAGCCAGACTCTTCTTTCCATTCCCAGACTTTGGCGACAAAGTTTTTGCGGCCGAGGTCGTGCCGTGTCTTGCCTTCGCCGGCCAACTTGCGCTCCACCACGATCTGCGTGGCAATGCCCGCGTGGTCGGTGCCTGGCACCCACAGCGTGTTGTCGCCCGACATGCGGTGATAGCGCGTCAACGAGTCCATGATGGTCTGGTTGAAGGCATGGCCCATGTGCAACGTGCCGGTCACGTTGGGTGGTGGCAGCTGAACCGCAAAAGATGGCTTGGCGGCGTCCAGTGTTGGCTCGTACAGGCCGCTTTGTTCCCACGCCGGCCCCCAATGGGCTTCCAGCGCAGCAGGCTCAAACGATTTGGACAGAGATTGCAGGCCGGGTTGATCGACAGGCTGGACCGGTTGGGTGGGGGCGTTGCTCATGGGGACTTTATGAAGTGAATACGCCCCGCTGCGACAGCGCTCTCAAGGCGAGGACGAAACCGGAGATTTTAACTAGCTGGAAGACGCCAATGCGGACTGACCGATTCCCCCAAAATCCGTAGCAAAATTGCGCGTTCGTCCAACAACATGCTTTCTTCCAAACGCAGGAGCTTCACCATGATTTTTACCCACCGCCACGGACTGGCTTTGATTGCTCGTTATGCCACGGCTTTTGCAGTCTGCTGCAGTCTTGGCTTGGCCATGGCGCAGCCTCTCAAACCGATCAAAATTTTGGTCGGTTTTCCGCCTGGTGGTGGCACAGACGCAGCGGCGCGTATCTTGGCTGAAAAGCTCAAGGACGAGTTGGGCGTGGCGGTGATCGTCGAGAACAAACCCGGTGCCGGCGGGCAGATTGCGGCTCAGGCGCTGAAAGCCGCTCCAGCTGATGGCAGCACGCTGTTTTTGTCGCATGACCACACCATCACCATCTTGCCGATGGTGACTAAAAATGCGGGCTACGTACCTGCCCAAGATTTTGTGTCGGTGGCCGGATTCGCCACGTTTGTGAATGCGTTTGCGGTGTCCGGTGGCACACCCGCCAAAAGCTTTGCAGACTATGTGGCTTGGGCTAAAACGCAGGGCGGCAAGGGCGCGGTCGGCATTCCTGCACCAGCCTCAACGCCTGAATTTTTGGTCAAAGTCATCGCTGACAAGTTCAAGCTCGACTTGGTGTCTGCGCCATACCGCGGCAGCGCGCCCATGATGGCCGACATGCTGGGCAATCAAATCAGTGCGGGTGTCGCTTCAGTGCCAGACTTCATTGAAAACCACAAAGCTGGCAAAGTCCGGATCGTGGCCGTTCTGGGTGGCAAACGACAAGCCGCTTTGCCTGACGTGCCGACTTTCTCAGAGCTCGGAATGGGTGGCTTGGAAGACTTGCCGTATTACGGCATCTTTGCGCCTGTAGGCACGCCCAAAGCGTTCATCGAGACGTTCTCTACCGCCTTGGCAAAAGTTCTCACGCAGCCCGAAGTGCGTAACCATTTGAGTCAGATGGGTCTCACGGTGGGCTACATGACCTCCAGTCAGCTGGCTCAGCGTGAAAAATCTTATGCACAAGCTTGGGCTCAGATCATCAAAAGCAGTGGATTTCAGCCGCAATAATTCCGATTGACTGGCGCTGTGGGGCTGTTGAGAATCGTTATCAGTACTTTTGTGGCGATAGTTTTTTTCATCAATATCTATTGAGTTCTCCAATTTGACGCCGTGCGTTGATGCCATTAAGGTAGCGTGGTCTTTGGATTCATTCCAAGGTCATCAAGCGACCTTTTCATCAACACTAAAGGAGATTCCCATGGCTGCTCTCAAAGGCTCCAAAACGGAAGAAAACCTGAAAGCCGCATTTGCCGGCGAGTCTCAGGCCAACCGTCGTTATCTGTATTTCGCAAACAAAGCTGACGTTGAAGGCCAGCCGGACGTGGCAGCGCTGTTCCGCTCTACCGCTGAAGGTGAAACCGGCCACGCGCACGGTCACCTTGAGTGGCTTGAGCAGTGTGGCGACCCAGCCACTGGCATGCCTTTCGGCGCGACACGTGACAACCTCGCTTCGGCTGTTGCCGGCGAGACCCATGAGTACACCGACATGTATCCAGGCATGGCCAAAACCGCTCGTGACGAAGGTCATGACGAAGTGGCTGACTGGTTCGAAACCTTGGCCAAGGCTGAGCGTTCACACGCCAACCGTTACGCCAAGGCGCTGACTGAACTGGTGGATTGATTTTCACTTCCAGGGTTGTCGCTCTTAAGGCGACAACCGTTTCCTCATGCCTTCGCAAGAGGGTGTGAGGGTTTGTGAAAAAGTTCGAACGAGCTTTTTCACAAACTACTCCCGAGGCAAGATCATGGCCACAGAAGGCAACCTGCAAGCCCCGACTCGGCATGCGATCGACTGGAAAAATCCGGATTATTACAACGAAGACGCCACCGTTCACGAGATGGAGCGCATCTTTGATATTTGTCATGGTTGCCGTCGTTGCGTCAGTTTGTGCGGTTCTTTTCCGACACTGTTTGATCTGATCGACGAGAGCAAGACCGGTGAAGTCGACGGCGTCGATAAAAAAGACTACATGAAGGTGGTCGACCAGTGCTACATGTGCGACCTCTGCTACCTCACCAAGTGCCCATACGTGCCGCCGCACGAATTCAACCTCGACTTTCCGCACACCATGCTGCGCGCCAAGGCCATCAAGTTCAAAAAAGGCGAGGTCGGCGCCGCTGAAAAATTTCTGGCGTCAACCGACGTGCATGGCAAGTTCGCCGGCATTCCGATCGTTGTGCAAGCCGTCAACGCCATCAACAAAACCAAGCCGGCCCGCGCCTTGATGGAAAAAGTATTGGGCGTTGACAAGGACGCTTGGTTACCCGAGCTGGCCACTCAAACCTTTCGCTCCGGCGCACCTGAGTCGCCGCCACATCCGGTCAAAGACGGCGTCAAAACACCGGGCAAAGTTGTGGTGTATTCAACCTGCTACATCAACTACAACGAGCCTGGCATTGGCCACGATTTGCTCAAGGTGCTAGACCACAACGAAGTGCCTTATGTGCTGGTCGACAAAGAGCAATGCTGCGGTATGCCGAAGCTCGAACTTGGCGATCTGGACTCTGTGAACAAGAGCAAGGAAGCCAACATTCCGGTGCTGGCCCGCTATGCTCGGGACGGCTTCGCTATTTTGAGTGCAGTGCCCAGTTGCACCTTGATGTTCAAGCAAGAAATACCGCTGATGTATCCGGACGATGCTGAAGTGCAACTTGTTAAGGCGCATATGTGGGATCCGTTCGAATACTTGATGGCGCGCAAACGTGATGGACTGTTGAAGACCGAATTCACACAGCCGCTAGGCAAGATCAGCTACCAAATTCCGTGTCATGGGCGCGTTCAAAACATCGGCAAAAAAACAGAAGAAATGCTCAAGATGGTGCCGGGCACCAGTGTTCAAACGCACGAGCGCTGCTCCGGTCACGCCGGGACTTTTGGCGTCAAGGTGCCTTATCACCAGCAAGCCTTGAAGATTGGTAAACCACTCTTCAAGGCCATGGCCAATCACAAAGACGGCGGCTTGCCCGACGTTATCAGCAGCGACTGCCCGCTGGGCGGCCATCACATTGCCCAAGGCTTCGACGTCAACGACCTTGGTGCACCTCCCCAAAAACACCCGCTGACCCTCATTCGTACAGCTTACGGTTTGAAGTGAACAGTGCCAGTCACCCCAGGAAGCATCATGCAAGTCACCGGAAAAATCACACGCGACAGCCTCATGACATTGGAGGCTTACAGCAAATTTCGCAAAGAGCACAAGGTGGACGTCATGGCGCACCGCCGACTCCGCAGCGTGCGTTTGGGTGATCACATCAACCTGCAGTTTGAAAGCGAAACCAGCATCCGCTACCAAATCCAGGAGATGCTGCGGATTGAGAAAATATTCGAAGAAGAAGGCATTGAGCAAGAGATCGATGCCTACGCGCCATTGATGCCAGACGGCAGCAACTGGAAGGCCACCATGCTCATCGAGTACCCCGATGTGAACGAGCGTAAGCGCGAACTGGCGCGTTTAATCGGCGTTGAAGACCGGACCTTTGTGGAGGTTGAAGGCCATGCCCGCGTCTATGCGATTGCTGACGAAGACATGGACCGGGAAAACGACGAGAAAACATCAGCGGTTCACTTTGTGCGCTTTGAACTCACGCCCGCCATGTGCGCGGCTGTCAAGGCCGGTGCCAGCGTCAAAGTCGGCTGTGACCACACCAATTACCCGGCACACACGACGGTGGCACCGGAGGCGTTGGCTTCGCTGGTCAGTGATCTGCGTTAGTCCTGAAGGAACGGATCTTGCCGTTCAGTACATGCCCGGCAGAACAATGTCTGTGGTGTCGGGCCGCACCCAACGTGGTGATTCGCGGGAGGTGTCCATGCAGCCGCCTTCCGCGTAAACACCTTTCGGGTCGCGCAGGCGAAACATGCGCTGTGTGATGCGTTCAACTTCGGTCGGCTGGGTCATGGTTGCGTCTACCAGTTGTTCAACCAGTTCCTCGTCCATCTGCAGTTCACCGTTAGCATCGCGTCTGGTGCCGTTGCGCCATTGGTAAACGTCGACACACTTGGACGCGAGCGTGAAGGGTTTGTTGCGTTGCCAGAAGTTTGAAAACTGCCCTCCGCCCAAGTAGAAAACCCAAGAGCCCTCAAACCCGGCGACGTCCGACGATGCGTCATCGGGGTTGCGAAACCACACCCTGTCTCCAGGGATGTAATAACTGATCGGCAAGGGCGCTTCCATGCTGCCTGTTTCATGCAAAAAAACCTCGTGAAACCGCCCCGACATGACAGCCCTTGTCTCCCATTGTTTTTGTAAACTGGCCAACAACTCGGGGTTGCTGATCTGGGCTTCTTGCGCGATGGCCAGCAACAAGATGTATTCCGTCGCACGGTAGCACGAGAACGAATAAAGCATGCCTGACGCCTCGGGCTGCGTGGCTTTGATGAGCGCCTCAATCAGCGGCGAACCGGGCAGCACGGTGAAGCCGGTTTCTTCGCGGTAAGTCCAGCACTCGGTCGGTCGTTCGGCTTCGCTGGTGTGAAAGTTCAGGGCGGTTTTACGGGCGGCTTGCACAATGAACTGGCGCATTCTGATGGCGGAGATCAGTTCCTCTGGACCGGGGAAGACCCAGGCCACGGGGCTGGCCAGTAGGGTGAGCCAAATTTCGCGTGCCAAATCATCGGTAGCGGTGCGACTTTTTAGGCTCGCCCGATCGCACAGATCAAAGGTATTCAGGTCTGGCATCCAAGTTGCCATGCGTTCTTTTTTTAAAACCAATTGCAAATTTGTCGAGCTAACCGTTTCGGTGAAACAGGCTACATCCTCAGTTAAATCCAAGGTTTTCAGCGCCGCTAGGACGGTTTTCTGTGCCACTTCAGCATCGCGCTGATTAGCGCTTTGAATCACGATCCCCTGTGGGTTCTGGTGGGGCGCAATAGGCGATGTGAGAGCTGTCATGGTCAGTGATGAAGCGAAAGAAAAACGGTTTAGCGCTAGTTGTCTGTTTCAGCGTAGCTTTAACAGGCCGCGCCATGCTGCTGCCGGGGATTCTATCCAGCGGTAAAAGAGGTTAGCAGCCCACAGGCTGGCTGCCCATCCGGCAATACCCCAGCTTAATGCGGTGGTGGCTGAGCTTGTTTCCGTTTTGAAACCAAAACCTGTGAACGCCGCATTGGTGAGCAGCAACACTGGGAAATGAATCAAAAAAAGCGCATAAGAATGAAGGCTCAAGGTCTGAATTTTTCTTTGAATCCTGGCGTGATTCAGGAGCAGGTTCGAAGCAGTCCCCCAAAACACCAAGGCCAAGGCAACCCCCATGGCCAAAGCGATGCGTTCTCTGAAATCTATGGCTAACGCCAGCAGCCCGCAGACGATGGCGAAGACGAACAGGACTCGGGCGTAAAAGGGCACAGCCGGTGGCACGACGGTCTGGTCGGAGCGGCGTGCCCACCATGCCAGCGCGCCCAGTCCATAAGCCCCGAAGAAATACACCGCCCACGCGTCAAGTTCAGCTTGGCGGTTGAACACCAACAGCGATGCGGTGCACAGCAGGGCGACCACTGTTTGAGCGCGTCGGTTACTGCCGCCCCCACACAGCCATAGCAAAAGCGTTAGCAAAGCAAACAATTGGAAATCGATGGCCACGTACCAAGCCCCAGCAGACAAGGCCTCTATCCCCAAGATACTTTGCGCCATGGCCACGTGCGCCAGCCATTGCCCCCAGCCTGGGAAGGGCGCTGTCAAATCTGCGCTCAACCAAGGGCGAACCCAAGTCATGCACAGCACGACAATGCACAAGGCAAAAAGATAGGGTGCCAGCAAGCGAGCGTAGCGCTTGGAGATCGCGGCGCTTGGCGAATGCCCGTCAGCGGTAGACGATGACAGACCTCGCGCAGCCAGGTAGCCGCCCACGACAAAAAAAACCTGCACGGCGATGCGCCCATATTCGTACAACAAGTCCATCACCCACGGCCAAGCTGCATGCAACGAATCGGACACAGGCCCGTAGACGGAAAAATGATGCAAGACAATGAGTTGTGCCGCCAAGGCCTTCAACACGTCAATCAACGGGTAACGAGCCACCGGCAAAGCTGTCATCTCTGCCGCGTCAGGCTGTTAAGTCGGCAGTCTTGCCTAGGCTGTCGTTGACCTGTTGTTGGATATAGGCCAGGGCAGCCTCAACTTGGTCAACCAGGATAAGGCACAAGTCGCCAGGGGACAGGCGAGCCAGGGCGATGTCAATGGCATTGAACTCGCCCTGGATGTCTTGTACATAGGATGTTCGTGCGGCACCTTCTAAACCTTGTCGCAAGAGGAGCAAAACCTCGCCATCGCTGCGTCCGCGTTGGCAGGCGTCTTGGTAAAGCAGGACATCGTCAAAGGCACTGCCCAAAATTTGTGTCTGGTCGCGAATGTCTTGGTCGCGCCGATCGCCAGCACCGCTGATCACCACGACACGCTTGCTGGCAGGCATGTTCTCCACCGCATTGACCAAGGCTTGAATGGCATCAGGGTTGTGGCCATAGTCGGCAATCAAGGTCGCGCCGCGGTAGTCGAATACGTTGAAGCGACCCGGTACACCTTGGATGTCGCTGATAAAGGTCGAGAGGCCGGCTGCGATGGTTTCCCAAGGCACATTGACGGCCCATGCCGCGGCCGCTGCCGCCATCACATTTTCAGTTTGAAAGCCGATTTGACCTTGTCGTGTGAGCGGCACTTCGGTCAAAGGAATGCGGAAAATCTTCTTGCCTTCTTGAGCCACCAGATGACCGTTTTCGGTGTAGACGACACGCTTCCCTTGTGCCCGGTGCGTGGCCAACACAGAGAGGTGTGGGTCCAGTGCAAAGAAGGTCACTTTGCCCGGACAAAGCTTGGCCATCATGGCCACGGCGGGGTCAGCCGCATTCAAAACAGCCATGCCATCTTTGGAGACATTCAAGACCACCACGCGCTTGAGTACCGACAAATCTTCCAGCGTGGTGATGTAGTTCAAGCCAAGGTGGTCGCCCGAGCCAAGGTTGGTCACGATGGCCACTTGGCAGCGGTCAAAAGCCAAGCCTTCGCGCAGCAAACCGCCGCGTGCGGTTTCAAAGACGGCTGCATCTACATCCGGATGCATCAGCACATTGCGGGCACTTCGGGGGCCGCTGCAATCACCGTCGTCAATTTGACGGCCGTTCACATAAACGCCATCGGTGTTGGTCATGCCGACCCGCAGTTTGTGCGCTTTGAGCAAGTGCGCCGTCAAACGCACGGTAGTGGTTTTGCCATTGGTACCGGTCACTGCAATGACGGGGATGCGGCCATTGCTGCCCTCGGGGTACAACTGGTCGATGATGGCTTTACCCACTGCCCGACCCTTTCCAAAAGAGGGGCTGATATGCATGCGCAAGCCTGGTGCGGCGTTGACTTCAACCACGCCGCCGTTCTGTTCTTCCAGTGGACGCAGTACCGATTCGCACACCACATCGACGCCGCAAACATCCACACCCACCATTTGTGCAGCGGACACCGCGCGCGCAGCAACGTCGGCGTGCACATCGTCGGTGACGTCTGTTGCTGTTCCGCCTGTGGACAGGTTGGCGTTGTTGCGCAACACCACGCGACGGCCTTTTTCAGGCACGGCTTCCGGGTCAAGGTCTTGCGACTTGAGGCAAACAATGGCGATGTCGTCAAACTTGATTTTGCTGAGCGACGTTGCGTGACCATCGCCACGGCGCGGGTCGGCGTTGACTTGTGCCACTAACTCGCGCACGCTTAAAACGCCATCGCCCACGACCAAGGGTGGCTCGCGTCGTGCGGCAGCCACCAGTTGATTGCCGACCACCAGCAGACGGTAGTCACTGCCGGGCAGAAATTTTTCGACAAGTACATCGCCATAGTGCGCAGCGGTGGCATAGGCTTGGTCAAATGCATGGCGCTCGATGATGTTGACCGTCACGCCTTTACCTTGGTTGCCATCCAGCGGTTTAAGGACCACGGGCAAGCCAATTTTTTGAGCGATGGCCCAAGCATCTTTCAAGTTTTTCGCCGGCCGACCTATGGGCACTGGCACACCAACCGCCAACAGCAAGGATTTGGTTAAATCTTTGTCTTGCGCAATGGCTTCGGCAATGGCGCTGGTGCTGTCAGTTTCGGCGGCTTGAATGCGCCGCTGCTGGGAACCCCAGCCAAACTGAACCATGCTGCCTTCGGTCAAACGCCGATAAGGAATGCCGCGGGTGATAGCGGCATCCACAATGGCGCCTGTCGAGGGGCCTAAGCGGACGTCTTCGTCCAGGTCGCGCAACTCAGCTAAAGCTTGATGCAGGTCGAGAGTGACTTGATCTTGGGTTTGATCCTGTGCTGCTTGGCACAACCTCTCAGCCCAAGAAAAGGCCAAGCGACCGACCGCTTCTTCGGTGTATTGCACCACCACTTGGTAAACGCCAGGCTCTTGGGTGGGCGTGGTCCGGCTGAAGGTGACGGGACAACCAGCGTGCGCTTGCAAATCCAGCGTGATTTTTTCCAGGGCCTTGGCCATGCTGGCCGGCTGGCCCGGATGTGGGCCTTCTAAATGGCCTAGGGCAGGAAATATTCGCCGCAATTCTTTTTCAAACGCGCTGTCAGGAATCAAAGCACATTCATCTGGTGTGCAGGTGACGATGGCCTCGATACTGGTGTGGCGGCTCCACAAATTGGGCCCCCTCAATGCTCGAATTCTTGAAACTTCCATGAAGAGGTTTTCCTGATGTGCGTTGGGAGTGCGTCAGTGCGAAGCAGGACTTTGACCAAAGCTTTTGGTGCCGGCACGAATCAAATCGAAGGGTATTCCCAAGGCCCAGGCAGCAGCAGCAGCAGCGAGAACCTCGTTGCATCTCAGAATTTGATCGCGAAAGAACTTGTCGATGGCGGGTAACTTGCGGTTGAGAACATCTGTCTCCTGCGCGCCTTGGGCCAAGATCAAGTGCCCTTTGCGCCAAAACACCACGCGTCCACCGTCTGCTCGGTGTTTGGCTAAGTGAAAATTGTCCTCGGAGGATGCGTAGAACATCACTTCACCATCGCAGTATTTTGCCAATGCCACGACTGCATCGTCTGCTGCATTTAACACCGCGACGCCATCGGGTAAGACCACATCGACTTGCGTGCGCGCCACATTCGGCATTTGTTCGTCGCTTTGAATGTAGAGGTCTTGTAAACCGTCGGCCTTGGGCATGGAGGTGACCAG
This sequence comes from Comamonadaceae bacterium, assembly GCA_947447355.1. Lineage (GTDB taxonomy): Bacteria > Pseudomonadota > Gammaproteobacteria > Burkholderiales > Burkholderiaceae_C > Polaromonas. The sequence continues at coordinate 9,881 of CANFJF010000054.1, read as the reverse complement.
ACCCACTTGACAGCGGTCGTAGGGTAGGCCCTCGGTCAATACTTGGCGGGCGGTGGTTTCAAAGACGGCTGCCTGGACGGCGCGGTTGATCAGCAAGCGTTGTGCGACTTCCAAGACTAAGCCGTCGTGGTCTTGTAAGCAACGCTGGCCGACAAACAAACCCTTGGCGGACGACAAACCGGTGCGCAGGCCTTGCAAGTGCAAAAGCCAACCAATCAGGTGACTGGTGCCGGTGGTGTCCGCATGACCGAGCAAGCCAACCACGGGAATGCGTGCGCAGTTGTCATCTGCAAACAAGTGCTTGGCAATGGCTTCTCCGACCGGGCGGGCAGGGCCCGAGGCTGGTTTCAAGTGCATCAACAGGCCTGGACCTGCGTTGACCTCCACGATCGCAGCGCCTTGCGCTTTCATGGGTTTGGAAATGTCTTGCGCCACCAAGTCAACCCCGGCGATGTCCAAGCCGACGATGCGTGCGGCCAATGCTGCGAGTTCGGCGACGTCCGGGTGGACCAAATCGGTCACATCCACGGCCATGTTGCCGGTGCGCATGACCACCACTTTCAGGCCAATAGCGGGGATACTCTCGCCCGTCAAGCCTTGGCGTTTTAACTCCATCACAGCGGTAGGATGTTCGTGCAAACGGATCGTGTCCAGCGGGAAATCTTCTTCTTCGCCGCGTCGTGGATCGGAGTTGATTTGACTTTCGATCAATTCTTGCACCGAGTGGATGCCGTCGCCCACAATGCAAGCCGCTTCGCCTTTGTTGGCGGCGACGACTTTGCCCCCGACGACCAGCAGTCGGTGCTCGTCGCCCAAGATATGCCGCTCGACCAAGACTTCGCTGCCTTCGGCTTCGGCCAAATGGAAGGCCGCTTCGACCTCAGCTTGGGTGTGTAGCTCCAGCGACACGCCGCGTGCGTGGTTCCCGTCAACGGGTTTGATGCAAACGGGTAAACCGATCTCTTGTGCTGCTTCCCAGGCTTCTTGGGGCGAAGCCACGTTGCGTCCTTCAGGCACGGGTACGCCGCAGTTGGCGAGCAAGCTTTTGGTCAGGTCTTTGTCTTTGGAGACGCCTTCCGCTATAGCACTTGTCTTGTCCGTTTCGGCAGTCCAAATGCGGCGTTGGTTGGCACCGTAGCCCAGCTGGACCAAGTTACCCTCGTTCAGGCGGATGGCCGGAATGCCACGTTCGGCCGCCGCGTTCACGATACAAGCGGTGCTGGGCCCTATGCACAGGGAGTCGACCATTTGGGTCAGGTCGGCGATGGTCTGGGCCACTGGGTACTCTCGGTCTTCGATGGCGGCCATGACCAAGTCGCGGGCGGCTTGCAAGGCTGCGCGGCTGACGGCTTCGTGCCGGGTACGGATGACGACTTTGTAAATACCGCGGACGCCGGCTTCGCGGGCTTTGCCGAAACCTGTTTGCATACCTGCACGGTTTTGCAGTTCCAGCGCCACATGTTCCATGATGTGGCCGGGCCAAGTACCTTCTTCCAGACGTTTTAAAAAGCCACCACGTTCTCCCACGCTGCAACGGTGTTCGACCAAGTCCGGCAGCATGGCTTGCAAACGCTGGTTAAAGCCGGGCAGGGTGTTGGAGGGGCAGTCTTCCAGTCCACCAATGTCGATCCAAGCTTCCAAGACGGGGCGGTAAGTCCAAATATTGGGCCCACGCAAATGCGTCATGCGTAGAAATCGAATGTCTTTAGCACTCATGGGCAACGGCACACTGGGTGCAGGGATGAGTGGCGATAGAATATCTTGATGATTGCGGCACGTGCAAAATTCTTCCGATAAACAAGGTGCATGAGCTGTGTCCAGGCTGCTTTTTTTCTTAGCCGCCAACACATGTTGACTCTTGTTGCTTGAACCTTTATGACCCCCAAAGCCCATTCTCCCAACAATTTGCTTGGGTTGCCTTTTAACTGGCGCGAGCACGGGGCGTTGCACTTTCATCCAGATGAAAACGTTTCAGCTTGCCTGGAAGTTGACCTAGATGAAAATTTAATTTTTATTAGAACGCTTCTCATTCTGACCGATCAGAGGCTCATCTCGGTCGACCAGCCGCAAAAAAATTGGCGTACTTGGCCGAATGACCCCCTTAAAACCTTAGTAATCAGTGATCATGCGGGTGTTGGCACTTTGTCTTTGCACCTTAACGCTCAGCGTTTGGCCGTTTGGCGGTTCACTCTGGGCCAGATGTCAGCCGCGTTGCGCTTTAAGACCCAGTTTGAAGCGCAGCGACAAATCGGGCACTTGGACCCTATAAAAGTTACAACTGGGATGTACGGTGAACCGGCGCAAGATGCTTCGGCTGACGCTATTTGCCCAGTTTGTCAAAGCCCCATTGACGCCGCCCAAGACGATTGCCAGGTTTGTGCTGAAAAAGAGGGAAGCCCCACGTCAACCCTGACCCTGTTCAAGTTATGGCGTTTTGCGCGGCCCTATCAAGGCCAGCTGCTTCTGGGGTTTGGTTTGACCTTGGCCTCAACCGCCGCCACTTTGGTACCGCCGTACTTGACCATGCCCTTGATGGACGAGGTGCTGATTCCTTATCAAAATGGCACGCATATAGACCCCGTCACGGTTGCTTGGTATTTACTGGGCTTGTTCGGCTCGGCTTTTGTGGCCTGGGGATTGGGTTGGATCAAAACTTACATCTTGTCCCTGGTGTCTGAGCGCATTGGTGCAGACCTTCGGACCACCACCTACGAGCACTTGATGAAGTTGTCGCTCGAATATTTTGGCGGCAGACGCACGGGTGACTTGATCACCCGCATTGGCAGCGAGACCGACCGCATCAACGTCTTTTTGTCTTTGCACTTGCTGGACTTCGCTACCGATGTACTGATGATTGTGATGACGGCCGTCATTTTGTTGTCCATCAACCCCGGCTTGGCCTTGGTCACGCTGCTGCCCTTGCCCTTCATCGCCTGGCTGATTCATGTGGTGCGCGAGCGTTTGCGCACAGGTTTTGAAAAGATTGACCGGGTCTGGTCTGAGGTGACGAATGTACTGGCCGACACCATTCCTGGCATTCGCGTGGTCAAAGCTTTTGCCCAAGAAAAGCGAGAGGCGCAACGTTTTGACGAGGCCAATAAGCACAATCTCGCGGTGAATGACCGCTTGAACCGGGTTTGGTCTTTGTTTGGGCCGACGGTGACCTTCATGACCGAAATTGGTTTGCTGGTGGTCTGGGCGTTTGGCATTTGGTTGGTCTCCAAAAACGAAATCACGGTGGGTGTGTTGACCGCTTTCTTGGCTTACATCGGGCGTTTCTATGCGCGCCTTGATTCAATGAGCCGTATCGTCTCGAGCACCCAAAAAGCCGCTGCTGGAGCCAAGCGAATTTTTGAAATTCTTGACCATGTATCCAGTGTGCCGGAGCCAAAAAATCCGCTGTCCATGCCGGAGGTGCAAGGGCGCTTGACCTTGACCAATGCTGACTTCAGATACGGCAACCGAGCCGTGATTCGTCAATTGAGTTTGGACATTGAGCCGGGTGAAATGATCGGTTTGGTAGGACACAGCGGCTCTGGCAAAAGCACGCTGGTGAATTTGATTTGTCGTTTCTATGACGTCACTGAGGGCCGCATTGCCCTGGATGGTGTTGATATTCGGCACTTCGGCGTGAGCGATTACCGCCGCAACATCGGTTTGGTGTTGCAAGAGCCATTTTTGTTCTTTGGCACGGTTGCTGACAATATTGCCTATGGCAAACCCGATGCCTCGCGGCAAGAAATTGTGTCGGCGGCGCGCGCCGCCCATGCGCACGAATTTATTTTGCGCATGCCCCAAGGCTACGACTCTTTGGTGGGCGAACGCGGCCAAGGCTTGTCGGGTGGCGAACGCCAACGCATCTCGATTGCCCGGGCATTGTTGATCAATCCGCGCATTTTGATTTTGGACGAAGCCACGTCGTCGGTGGACACCGAAACTGAAAAAGAAATTCAAAATGCCTTGGACAATCTGGTGCGTGGACGCACCACCATTGCCATTGCCCACCGCTTGTCGACCTTGCGCAAGGCCGACCGTTTGGTGGTGATGGACAAAGGTCAGATTGTGGAGGTCGGTCCGCATGACGACCTGATTGCGGCGCAAGGTCCCTACTGGCGTTTGTACGAAGCACAGCAGCGCCAAGCCGAATCCGAAGGCGCTGTTTTGCGCGAGTTGCCTATTGTGGAAGCGGCCCCTTTGAGCGTGCCCGTGGCGGTGCCTCACATCGCAAAGGATATTTTGTGAACGTGCTGAATTTTGAATTTGACTGCGATGCGGCTGGCCACTGGTTTTATGTCTCAAGCCAAGGCGTGCGCCATGAACCGGTGATTGCTGTTCGGGCCTTTCCTGTGGCCGCGCCTGATGAAGCTGTGTCGTTGGTGGACGCCGAAGGCCATGAGTTGCTGTGGATCGCGGCTTTGAACGACTTGTCAGATGCCTTGCGTGCCAACGTGGTGCGCGCCTTGACCCAGCGCGAATTCATGCCGCGTATCTTGAAATTACGCGGCGTTAGCAGTCTGGTAGCACCCTGCACATGGGACATCGAAACCGATCGTGGCGACACCAGCTTGGAGCTCAAAGGTGAGGAAGACATCCGCCGTTTGTCAGCCACGGTGTTGCTCGTCACCGACAGCCACGGCGTGCAATTTTTGATTCGCGATCTGGCCCAGATGGACCGCCATTCACGCAAGTTGCTGGATCGGTTTTTGTAAGGACCGTGATCCGCCGTATTGCCCATCTCGACATGGACGCTTTTTTTGCGTCCATCGAGTTGCTGCGCTACCCCCAGCTGAAAGGCTTACCGGTAGTCATCGGCGGCGGTCGTCGTCGGGTAGATGAAGCCTTACGAGAAGCTTCGGGCGAACGAGCGCTGCGCTTCATTCCAGTCGACGACTTCCCTAGACTCAAGGACTATGCGGGGCGCGGCGTCATCACCACGGCGACCTATGCCGCCCGGCAGTTTGGGGTCGGCTCCGCCATGGGCATGATGAAAGCTGCCAAGCTCTGCCCGGATGCGATTGTGCTGCCGGTGGATTTTGACGAGGTGCGTAAGTATTCGCGGGCCTTCAAGGAAGCGATTCGAGAAGTCGCGCCGCTGGTGGAAGATCGCGGCATTGACGAGGTCTACATCGACTTCACCGACGTGCCCGGCGGTCAGCGCGATGGCGGCCGGTCGTTGGCACGGCTGCTTCAACGCAGCATTCTGGAGAAGACCGGCCTGACTTGCTCCATCGGCGTTGCGCCGAACAAACTCATTGCAAAAATGGCCAGTGAGTTCAACAAGCCGAATGGCATTTCGATTGTTCAGGAAGCCGACCTGCAAACCATGATCTGGCCGCTGGCCTGTCGCAAGATCAATGGGATTGGTCCGAAGTCTGATGCGAAGCTGGCGGCGCTGAAGATTCACACGATTGGTGAGATGGCGGCGCAAGAGATCGGTTGGCTGATCGATCACTTTGGTCAAGCCACCGGGGCTTGGATGCATGACGCGGCTTGGGGCCGCGACAGCCGGCCGGTGGTGACTGAGAGCGAGCCGGTGTCGATGAGCCGTGAGACGACTTTTGAGCGCGACTTGCACGCGGTGCGCGACAAGGCCGAGCTGGGTGCCGTCTTCACGCGGCTGTGCGAGAAGGTGGCCGAAGACCTGCAGCGCAAAGGTTATGTGGGCAAGACCATCGGCATCAAGCTGCGCTATGACAACTTCCAAAGTGTCACCCGCGACCAGACGCTGACGCACTACACGGCCGATGCCAAAACCATTCGGCAGACCGCTGGCTTGGCGCTCAAACGCGTGCCTTTGAACCAAAAACTGCGGCTGCTGGGTGTGCGCGTTGGTACTTTGTTGAAGGCTGAAGAAGCAACGTTGCCAGCTTCAGCGGCTGCGACCGCTGAAGAGCCCGTGTCTCCCTATATGGATCAGCTTTTTTGAAGCCGGTTCACTGGCGCGCTGTGCGCACCGCCGCTGGCAGCGCCTGCGGATAACTGGTGCGAAACGGGTTGATGTCCAGACCACCGCGCCGCGTGTAGCGGGCATAGACAGCCAGCTTGGCCGGTTTGCAGCGGTTCCAGATGTCCATGAATATCCGCTCGACGCACTGCTCATGAAACTCGTTGTGATTGCGAAAACTCACCAGGTATTGCAGCAGACCTTCCTGGTCAATCGGTGAGCCGGTGTAGCTGATTTGCACGCTGCCCCAATCCGGCTGGCCGGTCACCAGGCAATTGCTTTTGAGCAAGTGGCTGGTCAGCACTTCGCTCACCGGCGTTTCGTCGGTATCGGCATTCAACAGATCAGGCGCTGGTGTGTAGCGCGAGCATTCGACGTCAAGCCGGTCGAGATTCAAGCCATCGAGTTCTTGCAGCGGTTCACGGTCAAACATGTCGGGCAGCAGCAGCTTGACGCCAATGGAGGGCGGTGCGGCTGCCTGCAGCACGGCACCGCGCCAAGCAGCTTCACTGAGATCGCGTCTGAGCAGCGCCAACACCCCGCTGGCATCCGTGAAGCGACTGTTATTGAAGCTGTTCAGGTAGAGCTTAAAGGACTTGCTCTCGATGATGTTGGGCGTTTCACATGGCACCACCACTTGCGCCAGCGCTACTTGCGGCTTGCCGCGCAAGTTGAGCCAGCTGAGCTCATAAGCCGTCCACATGTCGGCCCCAAAAAAAGGCGCTTGCGTGCCAACGCCGATCTCTTCCCGTTTGCCCGCACGGGCGATGGGAAACAGCAGGGATGCGTCGTATTCATCCGCATAGGCAGAGGCTTTGCCCAGCTGCGATTGTTCAGGGGAGTTCATGGTGGGTCTTCAATCAAGGCTTCAAATAAATTCGCGTTCGCGCAGCCATTTGGTCGCGATCCACTTTTCGCCACTGACCACCGGCGCACCACCATGCAACGTTCGGCTGACGGGGTGGGGCTGGCTGTAGCTAAAAAAAACTGCGTTGCCGCACTTGGGTACGACCGCTAAGGTTACATCCGGAAAGACGGTTGCACCGCCAGCCTCGGGCTCGTTCAGGTACATCACCAGCGTGGCTACGCGCTGGCCGCCGCGCTGCAAAATACTTGCCGTGCCGGGCTCGACAGGGTCAAAATAATCGTAGTGCGGCTTGTACTCCGCGCCGGGGCCATAGCGCAGCACTTGCAAGCCCTCGCCGTTTTGCACCGGCCAACCCAGCAGCTCGCCAATACGCGCTTCAATGCGGCTGATGAGCTCGCTCTCGCCGCGTTCAAAAAACATGCCTTCGCTGGTGCGCGCTTGATTGGTTTCTTCGCCGCCGGTCTTCACATCGACCGTGAGCGAGCGCGACATGCGCGGTGCGGCGGCTGCTATCAGCGCCTGACATTCTTCTGGACTCAGCAGCCCTTCCAGTACCAGCAGCGGTGGGTCTTGCAGCACCGTGATGGCGTTGACTTGACGATCGCCGGCGTCCAGCGCCAAGCGCTCACCGGCGTGCACTGGCCAGGGCACTGCAAGATGAACGGGCAAGTCGTCTACCTCCTTGATGGCTGGCATGGCCAACACATGCCGAGCCGCAGCATCGCCCCAACCGGCGTCGATCAGCGACTTCATTAACTGATCCTGGCCAAAGCCAGCGGCTCGCTGCTCGGCCAGCCACGCACTCACGGCCGGTGTGATGTCTTGCTCAAAGGTGTTGTTTGCAAAAGCGTTGTTGCTCACGGGAAACCTCCTTGAGATCCGGGTGGATCAACTCGTTTGGCGACGAAACACCAGACGGTCGGGCTCGGACACGTCGGGTGCATAGTCATAACCCTCAAGGTTAAAGGATTCCAGCTTTTTCACACTGTTCAGCTTTTTTTCAATCGCGTAGCGCACCATCAAACCGCGCGCGCGCTTGGCCATGAAGCTGATGATTTTGTACTGGCCGGCTTTGAGTTCTTGAAACACGCAAGTCACGACGCGGGGTTTCAAGGCCTTGCGGTCCACCACTTTGAAGTACTCTTCGCTGGCGAGATTGACGACCACTGGCGAGGCATCGGCAGCCGCACGTTCATTCAGGTAATGGGCAATCTCGCTGCCCCAAAACTGGTACAGATTTTTGCCACGCGCAGTGGCCAGCGCGGTGCCCATTTCAAGCCGATAAGGCTGCATCCAGTCCAGCGGCCGCAGCACGCCATACAGCCCGCTCAAGATGCAGACATGCGCTTGCGCCCACTGCAAGTCTGACTCGCCAAGGGTCTTGGCATTCAGCCCTTCGTAGACATCACCGTTGAAGGCCAGCGCCGCCTGCTTTGAATTTTGGGCGGTGAACGTCGGCGACCATGCTTCGTAGCGCGCCACGTTAAGGCCGGACAATTTGTCAGAGAGCTTCATCAGACTGCTGATCTGCTGCGGTGATTGCGTCTTCAAGACCTCAATCAACTCGGCCGACTGCCGCGTGAAAAGCGGCTGCGTGTGGCTGGCCACATGCGCCGGCGTGTCGTAGTCAAGGGCTTTGGCAGGGGAAAGAAGAAACAACATGGGCGGTCGGGTGTGGGTGTAGACGAAGCCGAGACTTTACGCGGTCGGAAATGTCCCCGGCAACAAAATACTTTTGTCGACGGTTTGAATATCAGTGCGACCGCAAAACGCCATCGTGATGTCGAGTTCTTTGTGGATGATTTGCAGCGCTTTGGTCACGCCGGCTTCGCCCATCGCGCCCAAGCCATAGACCATGGCGCGGCCGATCAAAGTGCCACGCGCGCCCAAAGCCCAGGCCTTGAGAACGTCTTGGCCGGAGCGAATCCCGCCGTCCATCCAGACTTCAATGTCTGAGCCAACCGCCGCGACGATGGCGGGCAGCGCCTCTATGCTGGACTGCGCGCCGTCCAGTTGCCGGCCACCATGGTTGCTGACGACGATGGCGTCGGCACCGCTTTGCACCGCAAGTTTGGCGTCTTCAACGTCCTGGATGCCTTTGAGAATCAGCTTGCCGCCCCAGCGTTCTTTGACCCAGGCCACGTCGGCCCAAGACAAAGTCGGGTCAAACTGTTCGTTGGTCCAAGCCGACAGCGAGTTCATGTCACTCACGCCTTTGACATGGCCCACCAAGTTGCCAAAGGTATGGCGGCGCGTGCCCGCCATGCCGAGGCACCAACGCGGTTTGGTCATCAGGTTGATGATGTTGGCGAGGGTTGGTTTGGGTGGCGCAGTCAGGCCGTTTTTCAAGTCTTTGTGGCGCTGCCCAATGACTTGCAAGTCAAGCGTCAAGACCAAGGCCGTGCAACCGGCTTTGCGCGTCCGCTCAATCATGGCAGCCATGGCTTCACGGTCACGCATCATGTACAGCTGGTACCAAAAGGGCGCTTGCGTGTTGGCTGCAATATCTTCGATCGAGCAAATGCTCATGGTCGACAAGATGAACGGAATGCCAAATTTTTCAGCCGCCTTGGCGGCTTTGATTTCACCATCGGCATGCTGCATGCCGGTCAGCCCGACCGGCGCAATCGCCACTGGCATCTTCACGTTGACGCCGACCATTTGGGTGGCGGTGCTGCGGTTTTCCATGTTGACGGCGACGCGCTGGCGTAGCTTGATCTTTTGGAAATCAGTTTCGTTGGCGCGGTACGTACCCTCCGTCCACGAGCCTGAATCTGCGTAGTCGTAAAACATGCGGGGAACGCGCTTTTCGGCCAGAACGCGCAGGTCTTCAATGTTGGTGATCACAGGCATTGTTCTGGTTTCCTTGTGGTTGTCTCAGGTGCTAGCGGTTTATCTCTAGCGGTCTCTCCCGTCTCTTCCCTCACTCCCGTCACTGCGAGCGAAGCGCGGCAGTCCACTAATCTCAATCTACTGCAAACGCCCGCGATGCCGCGCAATCTGCGCCCGCACCTGCGCCGGTGCTGTGCCGCCCAAGGTGTTGCGGGCGTTCAGTGAACCGCGCAGGCT